>CAMWVP010000247.1 GCA_947177735.1 uncultured Clostridia bacterium | reverse complement strand
CTATCTCTCAATATTTTTTTGTTTGTTTGTCCAATATCTATTGTAGCACAACACGGCTCCGGCGAAAAAAATTAAAAAATCTCTTGACAAATCCGCTAAAAAGTAATATAATGTAATGGAGCGAAAGCTCGAATAAAATTTATCTGTTTCGGGGCGGGGTGAAATTCCCCACCGGCGGTGAGAAACACCAGTGTTTCGCAGTCCGCGAGCCGAGAGCGCACGGCGTTTGAGGTTGAATCGGTGAAAATCCGATACCGACGGTATAGTCCGGATGAAAGAATCAGAAAACAAATGTCCGAGAGATATTTGCAGCCCCGCAGAATTGTCGGCGTTTGTCGGCAATGCGCGGGGTTTTCTGTTTTCTCCGATACCCCGAGGAAAAGGAGAAATCATGGAAAAAGTACAGAAGACAAGAAGAACCAGAAGAGTTGACGTGCGCAGACTTGTGTTCACGGCGCTGATGGCGGCGCTGTCGATCGTGCTCGCGGAGCCGCCGTTGGCCTTTAAGGTGGGCATTATGCCGAGCTTTATGACGTTCGATTTTTCGGACGTTCCCGCAATGCTCGCGTCAATGACTATGGGACCTGTTTCGGGCGTGTTCGTATGCCTTATCAAGAACATTTTCGGCTGCTTCACGACCAAGACGGCGTGCGTGGGCGAGCTGTCGAACTTCATTCTCAGCGCGGCGCTCGTGTTCCCTGCGGGACTGATCGCTCACAGGAACGGGAAATATATCCGTGCGGTGGTCGGCTGTCTGTCGGGAACGGTTCTGATGGCGCTTATGAGCATTCCGTCAAACTATTTTCTGGTGTTCCCCGCCTACGGTACGGCGTTCGGTCTGCCGATAGACGCGCTCGTGGGCTATTATCAGAAAATACTCCCGAGTGTCGAGAATCTTATCCAGTGCCTGATAATCTTCAACGTGCCGTTTACGCTCGTCAAGGGCTTGTGCGCGGCGATAATCTCGATACTGCTGTATAAGAAGCTGCGCCCCGTATTCAGCGGCATCTATCGGGAGTGATACCGAAAGGAAATAACTATGTCGCTTAAATCGGCGTTCAAGCATTTCAATACGATAACGAAGCACCGTCACAAGGTTATAGCTCACTGCGCGAAAGCAGGTATCTTTTGGCAGGGTCTGCGGCACGACTTGTCCAAGTACTCGCCGACAGAGTTCCTGGCAGGGGCGCGGTACTATCAGGGTACGCGTTCGCCCAACGAGGGGGAGCGTGAGGCTTACGGCTACTCGCTTGCGTGGATGCATCACAAAGGACGGAACCGTCATCACTTCGAGTACTGGACGGATTACAACCCGAAAACACGGCAGGTCGAGCCTGTCAAGATGCCACTGCGGTATGTCGTCGAAATGTTCTGCGACAGAGTCGCGGCGGGGAAGATCTATCGGGGAAAGAACTACACCGACAATTCGCCGCTCGAGTATTTCCTTAACGGAAAAACCCACCGAAAGATCCACCCGGAGACCTCCGATCTGCTTGAACGTTTGCTCGTCATGCTTTCCGAAAAGGGCGAGGACGAGACCTTCGCTTACATTCGCCGATTGATAAAGAACGGCAAGGAATACTAAAAAAGTGCGGGAGAACCAATTCTCCCGCACTTTATTATTATATTTATGCACGATCCGCGCCCGTCTTATGAACCGATTATCATAGACAGTATCGAGAAGTAGTGGAACACGCTTCCCGCGACCGTAAAAATATGCCATATGGAGTGAAAGTACTTTTTGGACTTCATCACGTAAAAGATGATACCGACCGTATAGCACAGCCCGCCTATAAGCAGGAACCACAGCGACAGAGCCGTGCAGTGTTCGAGCATAGGCTTTATCGCAAAAACAACGACCCAGCCCATCGCCACATAGCAGATAACGGAGGGCTTTTTGAACTTCTCAAGGTCTACGGAGTTCATCACGATGCCGAGTATTGCCGCGCCCCAGACTATCCCGAACAGCACCCAGCCGACCGTTCCGCGCAGCGGGATAAGAGTTATCGGAGTGTATGTTCCGGCTATCAGGAAAAATATGGTATCATGATCCATTATGCGGAAAAACGTTTTTGCTTTGCGGTTTGTCAAAGCGTGATAGAGCGTGGACATCGTGTACAGGACGATGAGCGCCGCGCCGTATATCGCCGAGCTCACCACGCCCCATGCGTCCGAATAGACCGCCGCGAACACTATCAGCACCGCCGTTCCCGCGATCGCGAGCAAGCCGCCTACGCCGTGTGTTATTGAGTTGAATATCTCTTCGCCGAGCGTGTATCTTTTTGTAATATCTGCCACTGCCGTATTATTTTTCATATGCCGCCTTCTTTCTTTACTCCATATTACCACTATAAAAATGATTTGTCAAGGCTTATCACACGATATCACAAAAACTTCACGTACTTTTCCGAAATTTCACCTTGTCAACACAAAGCGTTGTGAAAAATCCCGCCGGATATGTAAGTTTGTCAATGATATTGGACAAACTTTTTGAAAAATTCGATAGGCGAC
>CAMWVP010000246.1 GCA_947177735.1 uncultured Clostridia bacterium | reverse complement strand
GCACCGAGGTTAGTGTAATAATTAAAGACAAGAAAACCGACCAAGCAATTACAAAATAAACCCCACTGAGGTTAGTGCGATAACAAAAAGCAACAAAACCGACCAAGCAATAACAAAATAAACCCCATCGAGGTTAGTCCAATAACAAAAAGCAACAAAACCGACCAAGCAATTACCAAAAAACACTATTAAAAAAGGCGGCTCTCCTCGCCGCAGGCAGGAAAACACCGAAATCTCAAAAATTTTTAAATATTGACAATCAAACGCAATTGATGTAAAATATTTACAGAGGTGATCAAATGAGATTTATTGTCAGCAACGCACAAATGAAAGCCGCCGAAGCCGATTGCGACTCGCGGTTTATCAGCTATTCGGAAATGATGAATAATGCGGGGAGCGCCGTTGCAAGATCGATCATCGAGAACAACGCGCCCTGCCTTGCCGCCGTGATATGTGGCGCGGGGAACAACGGCGGCGACGGCTTTGTTATCGCTCGGCTGCTCGCGGAGCGCGGGTTCAAGGTGCGCGTAGTCCTCGTGAACGGCGAGCCGCGTACCGACTGCGCCCGTGAGCATTTCGGCAGATTGAACAAAGAAAACGTCTATTCTCTCGACAAGGAAAAAGCGCGCTGCACCGCGTTTGTGCAGAACGCACAAATCGTGGTTGACTGCGTATTCGGGACGGGATTTCACGGGGAGCTTCCCGGGCATATCGCCGAGCTTCTGACCGCCGCCAATAACCGCCCCGTGCGCATAGCCGTAGACGTTCCGAGCGGCGTGAACTCAGACACGGGCGAGCACGACCCGCGCTGCTTCCACGCAACGGAGACGCACGTCCTCGCGGCTATGAAAAAGGGCTTGCTGAACCCCGCCGCTCTCGAACTGTGCGGCAGGATCATACCGCAGGATATCGGTATCGATTGGAGCTGCTACAAGGAATTTGAGGCGATATTCGACGGCGATCACTCGCGCGGAGTACTCCCCGAGCGCACTGCCGGAGCGCATAAGGGAACGTTCGGGCGGCTGCTGAATATCGCAGGAAGTCTACAGTACAGCGGTGCGGCAGTGATGTCGACACGCGCGGCGCTGCGTTCGGGAACGGGCTTGTGTACCCTCGCCGCGCCCGTCTCGACCGTGAGAGCGCTCACGGGAACACTGGTTGAGAATACGTTCCTGCCGCTCCCCGAGACGGCTGACGGGTTTGTTGGCGAAAACGCACAAAACGCGATCGCCCCGATCTTGCCGAAGATGACCGCCGTCGCCATAGGCTGCGGACTCGGGAACAGTGAAAACACACGAAAATTGACCGAATATATCATTAAAAATGCACAATGCCCGATAATTATTGACGCGGACGGAATAAATTCAATTGCCGATAATATAAATGTATTAAAGGAGCGGACAGGCGATAGGGGCGGCTGGCGGGAGACAGTGATAACGCCGCACCCTCTCGAGTTCTCGCGGATAAGCGGGCTTTCCGATGCGGAGATACAGCGTGACAGAATCGGCGCGGCAAAGCGTTTCGCCGCCGAATACGGCGTGACGGTGCTGCTAAAGGGCGCGTATACGGTCGTGAGCGACAGCGCGGGCGACGAGGTCACGGTCAATACGACGGGCAGCGCGGCTCTCGCGAAGGGCGGCAGCGGCGACGTTCTCACGGGGATCATCGCGGCTATGCTGGCGCAGGGGCTTTCCCCGTATGAAGCGGCAAGCGCGGGCGCGTACTGTCACGGCTGCGCGGCGGATATGCTGTGCAGGACGATGCACCCCGCGAGCATTCTCGCAAGCGATATTATTAACATTCTGCCCGAGGTTTACACGAATGAAAAAACGCTCCTTTAATATTATATTGGAGGAATTGACTTGTCAAATTGCACAAAAAAAATAGCCGCCGGAGGAGCGGCGGTAATCGGGGCGCTTATGCTTAGCGGCTGCTCGGCTAAGCTGCCGTTCGTGCAGTCCGCGCCGAATTTCGACAGCACCTACAAGGTCTGCGCGGATATCGTATACGACGACCTCACCGCAAAAGCCGACGTTACGCGAAAAGGCGCGTCGGAGTGGGTCTTCTCATTCACCGAGCCTAAGCAGCTGAACGGTGTTACACTCTCGATGAACGCGGAGGGCTGGTCGGCAAAGCTCGGCGGACTGGAGTTCAGCGCGAAGGACAGCGAGGTGTACACGCTCATTCCGGAGGTTATAGGCGGGTCTATCGACGCGCTGACGACGTTCACGGAGGAGGATTTCACGGTCGAGGACGGCGTGCTGACAGCCGACGCGGAGTTTGAGGGGAAAAAGGTGACAGTAACGGCAAAGGAGCGCAGCGGCGAGCTCATCTCGCTCAAGTGTCCGTATCATAAGCTGTCGGTCAACTTCTCGGGGCAGCAGGCATATACCCCGCGGGATCCGAGCCTTGGCGGACTGGTGACAGAAGAGGCGGAATAACGTAATAAACGCGGAGCATTTCAAAAGAGCTCCGCGTTTTGTTAAGGAAATTCCGACTAAATCGTTTATATGAGTTTTACAAA
>CAMWVP010000245.1 GCA_947177735.1 uncultured Clostridia bacterium | reverse complement strand
TGCGACGAAGTCGCTTCGGCCGCCCTTTTGGCGCTGACCTTGCGACATCGTGTCGCCGACGGCGACAGGATCACCGACATTGAGCGACACGTCCTCATGTCCCGAAAACGGAACGATAAGCAGCAGCTTATCCGTATTCTTATCGCCCCCGGCAGCCTTATCGGCGCCGCGGGTGATCTCGACATGAACGCACTCCAGCAGTCGAGGGAAGAGCGTTTTCTTGAAATCGACCTCGACGGTATTATAAACCGTAACCGTGCCATTAAATCTCATTTTCAATCAACTCCCATCAACGTTACCGAGAAGATCAACGCAGAAATCGTCGGCGAAGCCGACGATTAGCTTATTCGCGATCAACACCCCTGTACAGCCAGTCCGCGGGCAGCCACACACGGCACGCCGCCCGCGCGTAACTAAGCTCGGATGTATTCTCGGAGTTGGCGTAGGTAACGCTCCACGAGCCGACGCTCTCCGACTGCTTAACGCCGCCGGAGATCACCGACAGCGAATCGCACAGCTCACAGCAGCAGCGTTTGACGCGCTCATCATCGGCGTGCTCCGAAGCCCTGCCGAGCGTTACCTTGTCGATATACGCGGACGATCTCGCGGCGAGCCGCGAAAAATCCTCCTCGCTCAAGCCGCCGCCAACGCTCTTATAAAATTCGTAATCCGCGAAGATCATCATGTCTGATCACCTGCCGCGGGAGCCGCGCATACGCGAACGGTCTCCAGCGCGTTATCCTTTATCCAGAGATCGTGATACTTGCGGTACTGGATAAGCCAAGCGTCCGCCTTCTGATTGACAGCGGGGTCGAAAATCTTGATGTTGTCGGTCTTGGAGACCGCGATAGGCACGTTTTTCGGGCATACGATCCAGTTGATCTGAACCGCGTCCTTTGCCGGTGTAAAGCCGCCGTCGGTCTGACCGTCGGTCTTTCCGTCGTTGAACGTGTACGCGGACTTCATACGCGCGGACGGCACGCGGATAACGGGAATACCGTTGAAGGTCTTGACCTTGAGGTCGACCTTACCCTGCTTAAAGCTGCCGACATTGACATATCTGCTTATCTTCTCGGTGCTGTCGAGAATATCCGCGACGGGATACGGCATGATGATCACCAGATCGGCAGCGCCCGCGGTATCGTTGACGGCGGAGATATCCGCGGTCAGCGCGCTGAGGATAGTGCTCGCGGCGGGAGTGTAGGTCTTGCCGTACTTTTCCTTTGCGAGCGCGTAGATCTGCGAGTAACGGTAAGCGTCCACCTCGGGGATTATCCGAGTGCGCTGGAACTCGCTCATAACAGCGGACGCGTTAGCGATGAAATTGCTGTCGTCCACGTCCATAGCGTCAAGCAAGAACTGTCTGCCTCTGTCCTTGGTCAGCTTCTTGGTCTGGAACGAAAGCGAGACTGCGCCCTGATTGTAGCCGTTGTCGCGGTCGTAATCGGCGAGCCCGCTCGTCGAAATGATCGGTATCTTGACCTCGTTTCCGCCCGAATATTTTACCTGTCCGGCATTCGCTTCCATCCAGCCGGAAGTCGCGTCCTCGACCATCTGACGGTCGAGCGCGTTCACAAAGCCCTTAGCCGCTTCAATTGTGTTGATTGCCATAATTTTTACCTCCTGTTTTAACTTTGTCAGAGCTTGTGTTCATAGGATTTGTGCGCGGATTTTCGAGCATAATTTTGTCGATAACAAGGCGAATTTTCGCAGACGGGCTGTCGCCCGTCAAGAAAATTCAACGCAGTTAGCGGCAAAATTTGCCGAAAAGACGTGTGCAATATCCTATGAATACATGCTCTCAATGTTTCCGATACTTTTTTGTTCCCGTCGCAAGTGACGGGAACGATAAATTTCCGGAAATATTTTCATTAGTCCTTCTTCAATCCGAAACCGACGAATATCTGCGTTTCGAGATTATTCGCGTCAGCCGAAACGTTCCCCTGCGTGCTGTCCATAAACAGCCCCGGGGGTTCCTTCGCGAACACATCCGGCTCGTTCTTTTTCAGCGCCTCGAGATACTCCCTGCCGCCGACGAGCACGCCGTTCTCACACTTAAAGCCCATAGCCTTAAGCTCCTCGAGCACGGAATTTCTCACGCGCTCCGACGCGAACCTGTACCCGGACAGCAGCTTCTCGGCGGCGTAGTCCGTCTCCTGCGCGGCGAGCTTATCCGTCGCCTCCGTGTACTTCGCGGTCATCTCGTCAAGCTGCTTTGTCAGCTCCCCGACCTTTGCGACGCTCTCGGCGGCGTCGGCTGCCGCGGCAAATTCCTTTTCCGCCGCCTCCTTAAGCTGCTTGGTCTGATCAGCCGTGAGCTTGACGCCGAACCGCTTCAGCAGTTCAAAAATTTTTTCCATAAAAAAACCTCCTCGTATTATTTTCGGGGAACGCCGACCCGATCGGCGTTCCTCGGTTATAATAAACGCGCCCCTTTCGGAGCGCGGTTTATTTGAAATTGTACAGAAAAAAGCGCCTTAAAACAAGGCGCTTTTATATTATCGTTTTTTGCGATTGATACTTACACCGC
>CAMWVP010000244.1 GCA_947177735.1 uncultured Clostridia bacterium | reverse complement strand
TGGGCTCGGAGATGTGTATATGCGACAGCTATCTCGCTGTCGCCGTCAAGCCGCGGCATCGCGAGCATAAGCCCCGTAAAGAACTGCGAGGACAAGCCGCCGTCTATCTCATACCGCCCCGCTGTCAGTCTGCCGGAAACGGAGCAGGGGAGGGAACAGCCTTCCGGCGCGCTGCCGAAGTCGAACGAGACTCCGTGCTTGGGGAACTCATCCGTGAACGGCGTGATCGGGCGCTGCGGCAGTTTGGCGCTGCCGAGGAATTTCGCGTTCACACCGAGCGCACACGCTACGGGTATCAGAAACCGCAGAGTGGAGCCGCTTTCGTGACAATCCAGCACAGCTTTGTCGGGGGTATTCTTTACCCCTTCGATCACCGCGGTGTCCTTGTCGAAATCGATCCTTGCTCCGAGCGCTCTCATGCAGTCCATTGTCGCCAGAATGTCGACGGAGGGGTAGAGATTAGAGATGGTCGAAACGCCGTCCGCAAGCGCCGCCGCGATTATCATACGGTGCGCAACACTCTTAGACGGCGGCACGGTCACAGTTCCGTGCAGCTTTTTAGGCGTTATACTGATATCCATAAGCTCACCCCTTGAGAAACTCTGCGTATTCATCGACCGACATCTTCACGACCTCGCTCTTTCCGATATCCGAGCAGATAACGATGTTCATACCGCTTGCGAGGTGCTTCTTGTCGCGCAGAGAAAGCGTGTACAGCTCGTGAAGCGGTGCGTCGTCGGTGAGCGGAAGTCCGCACTTTTCGAGCAGCGCGTCCAGTTTGTCGGCGATTCCCGCCTGGCACATTCCGCGCCGCTCCGCAATATGCGTGAACGTGCTCATTCCGATAGCGACCGCGCTGCCATGCGTCAGTCCCGTATAGTTGTAATATTTTTCCAGTGCATGGGCAAGCGTGTGACCGAAATTCAGCAGCATACGCTCGCCCTTTTCGCGCTCGTCGTTTTCAACGACACGCCCCTTTATGGTAACGTTGCGCTTCATTATTTCGACGATATTCGCCTTGATATCCTTGTTTGAGAGAATATCGAACAGCTCGGCGGACTTTATCATACCGTGCTTGACGACCTCGGCCATACCGTCCGAGAAGAACTCGGGGGTCAGTGTATCAAGCGTATCGGTGTCGCAGATGACAAGCCGCGGCTGGTGGAACGCGCCGACAAGGTTCTTGCCGCCGTTAATGTTGACCGCGGTCTTTCCGCCGACAGAACTGTCTGCCTGCGAGAGTACCGTTGTCGGTATCTGTACGAAGTCGATACCGCGCATATAAGTCGCCGCCGCATAGCCTGCGGTATCGCCGACAACACCGCCGCCGAGCGCGACAATAAAATCCGAACGTGTGTAGCCGTTCACCGCCATAAATTCATATATCTTCAGCAGGGTAGAGTGCGATTTGGACGCCTCACCGTGCGGGAAAACCACTTTCATAGCCTCGATCCCCGCGTCGGACAGCGAATGCATAATGCGCTCTCCGTAGTATCCGTCAACGTTGTCGTCCGTGACGACAAGCGCCTTTCTTTTTCCAATAACGTCCGCTATCAGCTTTCCCGCACTGTCGAGAATGCCCTTATCTATCAGTATATCATAGCCGACGCCTGCGTTTACCGTAACCTTTTCCATATGTCCTCCACGTATATCTAAGAGTCTGTTCAGAATCTCGACGTATGCGGATTTTGCAGCAGATTTTGCGTATTTCTAGGCGTTTTTTCGCAGACGTACTGTATGTACTTCAAGAAAAAACAACGAAGAAATACGCAAAATATGCAAGAAAGACGCGTGCGGAGAGCTTTTGAACAGGCTCTAATGTCGGCGGACAGATCCGCCTACTATATTTTACCATAAATCACCGCGAAATTCAAGCAGTTTAGCCATGTTTTCATTAAAAAGTGTTGCTTTTTCGCACAAAAATACAGCCGAACCGTTTTGCGGCTCGGCTGTGTGATATTTTGGATGAATTACTTGTTCTTCTTCAGAACGAACTTGCTGGTAAGATTCTGAAGCTCGGAAGCCTGACCGTTGAGCTCCTCGCTGGAAGCGGCGGACTGCTCGGCGGTAGCTGCGTTGGTCTGTACAACAGAGGATATCTGGTCTACGCCAACGTTTACCTGCTCGATCATGGAAGCCTGCTCCTTGCAAGCCTGAGATATCTCGTCAATGAGGGCTACCGTCTGGTGAGTTACCTCAACGGACGCGCTCAATGCCTCGGCAGTGCTGTTCGCGATATCGGAACCGGATTCGACAGCATCAATGCTTTGCTGGATAAGCTCGGTCGTGCTCTGCGCAGCCTCCGCGCTCTTGGAAGCAAGGTTACGAACCTCGTCCGCAACAACCGCGAAGCCCTTACCGGAAGCGCCCGCTCTCGCTGCCTCGATAGCCGCGTTGAGCGCGAGGATATTTGTCTGGAAAGAAATGTCCTCAATGGTCTTGATGATATTGCTTATCTCGTTAGACTTCTCGGAGATATGATTCATCGCCTTGATCATTTCCTGCATGTGCTGGTTGGAAAGCTCGATCTTCTCGCCCGCCGCATCAGCCTTGTGGCTTGCGTCGGCAGCGTTCTGAGCATTTGCCGCTACCTTATCGTTCAAGGTCGC
>CAMWVP010000243.1 GCA_947177735.1 uncultured Clostridia bacterium | reverse complement strand
CGCTCAAACCCTGCGGTGCTTCGACCACGATCTCAACAGCAAGCTATAAGGTCGGGGATATCGTGAGCTTCACGGGTTCGACGCACTATGTAGGCTCTACTGCCGCTCGCGGTACGGCTTGCAAGCCCGGTAAGGCTAAGATCACGCGCATTGCTGGCGGCGCAGCGCACCCGTACCACCTCGTCAACGAGGGCGGCGGGTGCACCGTCTACGGCTGGGTAAACGCTGCGGATGTAAAGCCGCGATAAGAGATTTGGATACTCATAAAGAAATTTAAGAGCTTGTGTTCATAGGATTTGTGCGCGGATTTTCGAGCATAATTTTGTCGATAACAAGGCGAATTTTCGCAGACGGGCTGTCGCCCGTCAAGAAAATTCAACGCAGTTAGCGGCAAAATTTGCCGAAAAGACGTGTGCAATATCCTATGAATACATGCTCTAAGCCCCGAAGCAGCGTTGATAACTGCTTCGGGGCATTTTGTTTGTTGGGGCGATTGCTCTTTAATATATGCAGCTTGTATATAAACCCGCGGTTTCTCCCCGCCGCAGACGTGGAAAACATTTATGCCCCTTATAATTTCACTATCTCAAATTGGTTTTGCGCGATAAGCCAGTTCGGCACATAGCAGCGGTTTATCGTCCACCACGACGCGCCCGCGAGGTCGAACTCGTCAACGAGCCGCAGCTTCGCGTCAATGCTCCGCGGATCGTCGAACCAGACAACGTGACGGGTTCCGCCCTCGGTGTAGTAGAAATACGGGGTCTGCGTTTTCTCGTCGTACAGTATCTCCGAGCCGTTCTGCACCGCGAGATCGGTAGCCGTGATAAAGCCCAGGCTCTGAGCCGCCGTACCGCGCGTGTACGGCAGCGTCCAGTCGTACCCGTAGTTCGGCATACCCAGCAGTATCTTCTCCGACGGTATCTCCGACACCGCGTAACTCAGCACCTTGCGTACCTCCTCGATAGGCTGTACGGACATGGGAGCACTGTATGTATACCCCCACTCATAAGTCATAATGATCACATAATCCGCTGCCTCTCCCTGCACGCGGTAGTCGTGCGACTCGTAGAGTATGCCCTGCTGATCGGCGCGGTATTTCGGAGCGACTGCCGTGACGAGGATATACCCCGCGTCGTGCAGCCGCCTTGAGATCTCCGTAAGGAACGCGTTGTACACCTCTCTGTCATCGGGCGATATATACTCCATATCGAGATTAAGTCCGTAGTATCCTTTTTCGTCAAGTTCGTAGAATATTGAGGAGATAAGCCGTTCGCGCGCTTCTCCGTCCGCGAGTATCTGCGAGAGGACCTCCGTTGAAAAGCTGCCGTCGTAGATATTGGTGACTACCATAAGCGGCATTACGGCGCTTCTGACGGCGCGTAAAATAAGGTCGTCGGCGGCAGGCGCGATAAGCTCCCCGCTCGGGGTCACGGAGTAGCTGAACGGGCTGAGGAACGTCATAAACGGCAGCGCGCAGTTCAGGGCGTATTCGGTGATGTTCGGGTAGGCAAAGCCGTTTATCACTGCGGGACGGCGGCTGACATTGCTTTGCATGGGGATATTGACGATCTCGCCCGGCTGTAGGGATATGGGGTTGACGTTGGGGTTGGCGTCGATGAGCGTCTGGAGCGGCACTCCGAATTCCTGCGCAACCGAATAGAGCGTCTGCCCCTCCTGCAACACGTAGCGCATTGAGTCGGACATAATGACAAGGCTCTGTCCGACGGCAAGGCTGTTCGGGTAGCGCAGCGCATTGTCCGCGGCAATGCGGTTCGCGGGCAGTCCGAAGCGGCGCGAGAGCGAAGTCAGCGTATCGCCCTGCTGAACTGTGTAAATGAACATAGTTATCCTCCTTAATTGCTATGGAATGGTTTTTCAAGGCGCGGTTTTATCGGCGTTTTTCCACGCCTGCGGCGGGGGAAAAGCCGTTAGGTAGGTGCTTCCCTGAGTACTATCTCTTTTCGCGCACCGACGATGTGTATTCCGAAGGTGTCCGCGTAGTTGTAGGTGGACAGCCTGCGGTTCCGGGCATCGACGGAATGAGCGCAGACGAAGATATTCTGCGGCACCGCGGGGCTGAACACCGCCGACACGAACACGGTGTGGTAAAATCTGCCGCTGCTGTTGATGAGCTGTATGGCGTCACCGCGCCGCAGCTCCGAGAGCGGAGCCTCCTCGCCGTAGACGCCCGTGCCTCTGTTCGTCAGCAGGAAGTCCCGGAGAAAATTCACACCTGTCCAGGACGGCGCGCGCTCGTCTGAGTTTATGTAGAACCAGCCGTTGTTCTGCGAATAGTTCATCACATCACACCCCGCGTACAGGCACTGCGAGACATAGTTCGTGCAGTCGCCGCCTATATCCTCGAAATCGTAAAAGCGCGGGTTCCTCGCAAACGCCCAGTTAAGCGCGTAAGCCACTGCCGCGCGGCGGTCATACCCGATCTCAATAAGCATAATATCAACTCCTTTATTCATACTATGCGCAGAGCCGATTTTGGTGATAAAGAGAGGTATTTTATTTTGTATATACCCGCGGTTCGCCCCGTTTGCGGCGGGGGGAACCGCCTTTTTTTTATATTGTTTTTTTTGTAATTGCTTGGTCGGTTTTTTTGCCTTTAATTATTAGACTAACCTCGGTGC
>CAMWVP010000242.1 GCA_947177735.1 uncultured Clostridia bacterium | reverse complement strand
ACTGTCCAACCTTGACGGCGGCGGGCGCGATCATATGCGCGTACAAGGTTGCCTTACCGTCGGCGTGCTTTATGACTACTCGGTTTCCGTAGCCGTCGTTATGCGCGGCGGTATCGGCGTTCACGACAACACCGTCCGCGGCGGCGTAAATGGGCGTATCAGCCGCAGCGGCTATGTCCACGCCGTTATGCCAGCCCGACGACCAGCACGAACCTTTCTCCTTGAACACGGTGGTAATGCTCGCGCTCTTCGTGCCGACAAGGTCGCTCAATTTCGAGTAGGCGACAGCAGCGCCAAGCCGCTTGTTGACCTCGTTTGCGATGTACGGGAACTTGCTTTCAAGATACGGACCCGGACAGCCAGTCGCCGCGAAATACTTGTGCATTGTGAGATTGCCGCTCTTGTCGCCGGTGAAATCAAGCTTCGCGATACCGTTGCGCTGACAGATATCCACACAGAGTTTTATCGTCGCCTCGAGAGCCGCGTCGCTGACATGCCAGTTCGGAGCGCCGCCGTCATTGGCGACCTCAATGGTTATCGCCTGATGATCGTTGTCTGCGCTGGAGCTTGTCCACGCTCTGTCGCACTCCTCGACGTATATTCCAATGCGCCCCTGCGTGTCAACGCCGTAATTCGCTGACACCTCGCGAGTGCCGTTGAACGTCGAACCGAAGCCCTGCAACGTGATGTTGCCCGCGGCGTGATGTATCGTTATTTTGCGTATCTTATCACGGCGCGGCTTGTTGCAGTGCGGTGAGAGCTGCGTGTATGTAACGAGTTTACTGTTGCTCATCGTTATCACCGTCCTTACCCCCTGCTGCCCTCTGCTGCGGCGCGTCCGTACGCTGCTCTTGGGGCAGCTGCGCAAGCGTCCTGCTTGCGTTCAGCGCCGCCGCGTCGGTGAGCCCCTCGCCGAGTATGTACCCGACGACGGACGCGCCCGACATAATGCAGCCCGTGACCGTCTCCGCGGTACTGTCCGCGCCGCCGAACGCGAGTATCAGACCCGCGATAAATCCCGCAACGGCGATCCACAGCTTGCGGCTTGTGAGCTTACGTTTCCAGTCTATCGTGTTCATAAAATACCTCCTAAAGTCTCAATAAATTTCGCGAGCTTTTCCGCCTTTTCGGGCGAAAGATCGGAGCAGCCGAACGCGATCTTCAATACGTTTTCCTTTTTTGCCTTGTTGAAATAAAAGGCGTTGCTGACGGAGATCTCGGCGTAGGCAATGCCCGTGATCGTGCCGAGCGTCATGGTGTCGAAGCCCGTTATCGTGAGCACGACCGTCAGCACCGTCAGCGTTATGCCGATTATGTAGCTCGCCACAAGTATCCTCTTGCTTGTTGTCATGCACCCGCCTCCTCAATGCCCTTTGTGGTACTGTTTGAGCTCGTTGACGTCCTGCTCGATATCGTCAAGGCGCTGCTCCACGAGCGGCATTCTCCGCGCGAATTGGTTGTGCTCCTCTACCCTTTTTTCGAGCTGCTCGATACGGTACGCCGTCAGCTTCGACGAGACCAGAATACCGCCAAGCGAGCCGCCGAGCGTGCCGATCAGCGACAATGCCGCCACAATGATCGCGGTGATGTCCATATTTATCCCCCCGTTTATATTTTGATATGCTCGATATCGAACGTCTCCACGGGAACAGCGAACATGGGTGGGCTGTAAGCCAGAGCATTCCTCGATCCCGCAATTGCAGCCGCGAAGCCGACAAATTTCTTATCCCCGCGCAATAGCTCGATATAGTGTGCTCGGTACGGAACGGACGTTCCAAAGTACAAGGACGTCGGCAGGGCGGCAAGGTCTGTTTTCGGGAGTTTACCGAAGCACCACGGCGCGGCGGTGCTTTCCATTACGTTTGGAAAGGAACGGGATACTGTAGCCGTATCGTCAAGCAGTGTCGCGTACTGCTCACCGGTAGTCATGGTTGGCGCACCCCAGACAAGATATTCGCTTCCGTCGTCGTATTTCCCCCATATCAAATTAAATCCGTATGACGAATGGCTCGGCTCTGTCGACTTAAAGCCCAGCACAATAGTATTGCGGTCGTCGGCTTCCAGAATATCAATGTGGATGTAGTAGGAACTTGTCAGATACCACAACGCGGTAATCGGGGTATAATTTATTTTTCCGTTTCCGCACTTCAGACCGATCGAATTTGTGGCGCTGACATATAAAACAAATCTCATTACGCCGTGTGTGAACTTCGCCTCATATGCATCGTCGTCGAACACGAGCTCCCATTCGCTGCCAAGCTCTGTAGCCAGCCTCTCCATCATCGGCTTGATAGTTGTATATACAGCCTCTTTAGAGCCTGTACCCGGCAGCCAACGTTCCAAAGTTTTCATGATCATACCTCCTCAATTGTCACTGCCGATTCCGTCAAGAAAACGGGCTCGGGCAGAATAAGACCCATTACCGTGCCGTCCGGAAACATCGCGCCGCCACCGTCCGCAGACCGTGACGGCTGACTAAAATTTACGTGATGATCCGTTCCGCGAAGCTCGACCTTTCCGCTGCCGAGAAGATACAGCGTGCCGTTGGTGTTGTAGAGCCCGTCGCGGTCGCCCGCGCCGATCTCGATGACGTTGTCGCCCTCGGGGACGATATTCGGATTCACCGACGCGTACACCGCGC
>CAMWVP010000241.1 GCA_947177735.1 uncultured Clostridia bacterium | reverse complement strand
TGATATAATTGTGCAGCAGTTTCAGCTCCTGGTACATCTCGTCGGGGGTGCAGTAGGGTAGAGAGGGGTGGGAGTAGGTGTGGTTCCCGACGGTGTGTCCCTCGTCTATCATACGCTTTATGAGCCCGGGGTTTTTCGAGGCGTAATCGTAGGTCACGAAGAACACCGCGCGGACGTTCTTGGCTTTCAGGGTATCGAGAATCTGCGGCGTGTAACCGTTTTCATAGCCCTCGTCGAACGTCAGCCAGAGGCGCTTTTTCGCAGCGTCTCCGATGAAGAGCGCGCCCTTGTCGGCGTACTCGCGCTCAGCGGCGATGGCTCCCAGAGGGCGGTTCCCGCTGTCCGTCTCCACGCCCATTCCGTAGGCTATCTTATCGTTTTTGTATTGCAGCAGGATGCCGTCCGACGCGTTGGTGAACATAACCGCCGCCAGCACTGCCGCCAGTAATTTTATCATTTCTTCAGCTCCTTACGTTTATTTTTTCCGCGCTTATTGTCGGTCGATTTATCGTTTATTATTTAAGTTAATTTGTGGATTGTTGAGCGTCCAAAAATAGTTTAAAAAAATACTTGATTATACGGCGTTTTCCCCGCCTCCGGCGGGGAAAACGCATAAATAAGGTCTTGGATTTTATTTTACGCGGTTTGATCGGCGCTGCCTAAATAATATTTTAGACAAAAAAGTTAATAAACCTTTGTGAAATATTACGAAACAACATTCGGCATTTCCTCTTGAATAATGGGGAAAAATATGGTAAAATATAGTTACGGAGCAATGTAACGGGTTTACATTACCGCAATGTGTTTATAAGGAGCCGCTTTGAATGATACCAAAATTGAGCGAGCTTGTCGAGCTGCTGAGGGGGCACAGGGTGTTTATCCAGACGCACAATTTCCCCGATCCCGACGCTATCGCGAGCGCTTTCGGGCTGCAGGTGCTGCTGGACAGGTTCGGTGTGCCGACTGTTATCTGCCACCACGGCTGCGTTGAACGCGCGGCTACGGCGAATATGGTCGCCGAGTTCGGCATTGAGATGATCACCGACGAGAACCTCCCGGATATGACTCCGGAGGATTATATAATAACGGTCGACTGCCAGAAGGGCAACGCCAATATCCGAGACCTTATCGGCGATGAGGTCGCGTGTATCGATCATCATCCCGTGTTCTGCGAGGTCGACGATTACAAGTACAAGGATATCCGCATAGTCGGGAGCTGCGCGACGATCATCGCGGACTATTTCAGGCAGTACGCGCTGGATATGCCCGAGAGCGTGGCGACGGCGCTGCTGTACGGCTTGAAGTGCGATACGAGAGACTTCAAGCGCGGCGTGACGCAGCTTGACGTGGAGATATACGCGTATCTTTTCCCGAAGAGCAATTTCCAGCAGATACGCTTTTTCCAGTCGAGCGAGATACATTACAGCGAGCTGAACGCGTTCGCGGACAGTATGCGCAATATCGAAATATTCAACGGTGTGGCGTTCGTGTTTCTGGACTTCCACTGCGAGGACGCGTTTATAGCGACCATGTCCGATTTTGTGCTCGATATAGACGCGGTCAACTTCGCGATCGTGTATACGCGGCGCGGGGACGGCTTCAAGTTTTCGATCAGGAGCGAGTTTGATGAACTGGATGCGGGACAGATAGCCTTCGCGGCGCTGGAGAGTATCGGCTCGGGCGGCGGACATAGATCTATGGCGGGAGGCTTCGCCGAGGAGAGCAGGGTATTGGATCAGAGTATCGACGTGCACAAGGTGATACAGAACCTGTTCCTCGACGTTATCAACAAGGTGCCTCGGACGGGACTTGCGGCGAGGTTTATGCCGATGAGCGAGGAAAAGTGAAGATTTTTGACGGAACGGTTCGCTGTTCCGTCTTTTTTACTAAGAGCCTGTTTAGTATCTTCCGAAGCACCGTTTTCACCCGTCTTTCCGCACCGTACTTAGGCAATTTTCCTTGAGCGTTTTGCCGAAGGCATAATGCGCACATACAGTACATATGCGGAAAATTGCAGCCTGTCGCTTTTGGTCGGCAACATTGTGTTGCCGACTTTGTTGCGACAGCAGCAACATCCTGTTGCCTTCGTCCAGCACGAAAATCCGGCACTTCTACAGATACTAAACAGGCTCTTAGAGTTTAATGGGGAATTTAGTCACAACTAATCCTGTGAGATCGGTATAAGCTCATACCGAAAAGCGCTCTAAGTTAATTTGAATGTAGCATTGTCATAAATGCCGCTTAAAATAGTATATATTAACTTCAATAGAAAAAATACGGTTGCTATAAATTTTAATATAAATCATCTTGACATTTCAAAAAAAATATGCTATAATACCATCATTGAATAAGAAAAGCTATGAAGGAAAGAGTAGCCCTTACGGAACAGCCAGAGAGGGAAACATTTGGTGGAAGTTTCCTATGGAATGTTTGGGTGAAGACCGCTCCTGAGCCGCGATGCCGAAAGTAGAGTAAGCGTCGCCGTATTTCTGCGTTAAAGAATAGGATTTGTTGGAATCCGAAGAGTGAAAAATCAAGGTGGAACCGTGCATTTCATGATTAGTAATGCACCCTTGACAGTTGACTTCGGGTCAGTTGTGTCAAGGGTGCTTTTCTGATTCAATAAGCAAATTTTTATTGAAAGGAAAGA
>CAMWVP010000240.1 GCA_947177735.1 uncultured Clostridia bacterium | reverse complement strand
CTCCCCCCTTCCCGAAGGGTGTCCTCTTGCACCGAGGTTAGTCTAATAATTAAAGGCAAAAAAACCGACCAAGCAATTACAAATAAAATCTAATATTAAAAAAGGCGGCTCCCCCCGCCGGCGGCGGGGAAAACCGCAAGTTTATATACGTTTATATCATCGAGTTTATGCGTTCTAGGTCGGCGTCTATTGACGCAATGTCAAAGTCCGTTGAGCCGAATTTGACGTCGGGGCGGTCGATCATGGGATTACCGAGCCACAGGCTGCTTTCAAGAATATAGTTCACCGATTCGTTTGCGGCGCTGCCGAGGGAGTTCTCTTCGACGAGAACGCTCGTAGCGCGGCAGTCCGTGCGGAGGATATCTATCCACTCGATATCCGAAACGAGCAGCCCCATCGTCTTAAGCTCCCTGTGAAGAGCTTTTTGGCGGTCGTCGCTTACCTCGGCAATCCTCGAGCAGTTTATGAAGCTGGCGGCGCTGCGGATATTCTTCGCGCCCTTCGGTACAAGATAACCGTCCGTGACCGCCTTGACGTAATACTCGTCGGCATTATCCGCCCACGGATAGGGAACTATCCCGATATTCAGCTCGGGAGAGGTTCTCCTGAGCTCGCCGAGCGCCCGCTCGTCCGCACTCATAAACACCGCCCGCAAGCTCTCGAGACAGTTTGTTGTGCTCACGTCGTCATATTCGGTGATGCTGCAATTGTGCGTGCCGAACAGCTCAACTATCTCGTCAAAGCCCGCGCTGTGGAAGCGGTGGACGAACTTTCCGCTCTCATCGGCGGTGATGAACGCGGTGCCCGTTGACGCCAGAAAGTTATCCGGGATATTATCGCCGTAGATATAATCCGGTATGTCGAGATTTTCCCGAAGCACGTCCGCTCCGCTTACCATATTCTCCCACGTCCACTCGTTACGCTCCCAGAGCTTTTCGGGATCGGGGATATTGAACTGCACGTAACGCAGCTTGTCATACAGCAGAAACTGCGGCGAGACGGTGATCTTTGTGGGATAGAAGTAGTGCGCGCCCTTGAACGAGTAACGCTCTATGCACTCCGTCAAGCCCTCCCATTGCGGCGCGGCTACGTCCATAAACGGCGTGAGATCCTCGTAGACGTTCCGCGACATCAGCGTCGGGAACGTATTCGCGCGTTTCTCGGTCAGGTCGGGGGACTCGTCCGCGCTGATGAGCTCCGTGAGCCTGCTCTCGTAGGTGTTCTCGCCCGTGTAGACGACGGTCACGGCAGACTCCGCGCTGCTGAGCCCCGCGGTCTTTGCGTAGGTCTCCAGCGCGACCGCGCCGAGCTCGCGCGTACCGAGATAGGTGATGTACGGGGTCTCGGAGTTCGGCGTCTCATTGGGTATCTCAAAGGCGGACACAGCGGAGCTCTCCTCGTCGGAATACGTCATGGTCTCGCTTGTCGAGCTTGTCCGCCCGCTCTCCGCGGAGCAGCCGGTAAGCGCGAAAATCCCGACGCAAATCAGCGCGAACGCTATATTTTTCTCGGCTTTCATAAGTGTCCACCTCCCTTGAACGCATTCTTCCACACATACATTATATCACAAACGTGCGTTTACGTCAAGGGAGTTTCGGCAATTTTTCGGAAACTACCGATTAAACGGATTTTTTCCACCGAAGGCGGGGAAAAGGCTTGCGGAAGACCTTTTTAATAAAAAACAGCCTTGATTTTATGCGGTTTTATTATATACAGTCCGATCAGTATTTTTTCAGCTCCGCGCCCGAATAGAACACCGCGAGTATCTCTTCGGCGGTGCTGCCCTGCCGTGCCATAAAGTCGGCGGCGTTCACGCTCATACCTTTGTTTTCGCCGTATCCGAGGCAGGTGAACGAGAACTTGTCCTCGGTGTACTCGACGGTTATCGCGGTGCTGCGCAGTCCTAAAGCGCGTTTCAGCTCCGCGCCTGTGACGCGCTCGCCGTTGAACAGTATGTACAGCAGCGTGCCGCTCTCCGCGTAAACGGGGTCGCTGAGCCACTGCGAGCAGTCCGCGGTCAGCCCGCCGCTTTTGTGGAATGCGCGCCGAACGTCCTCGGTTGTGTACACGGCGCGGCTCTCAAAGCCGCTGCACCCGATGTCGCACGGCAGCGATACCGACGGCGACACGGGCGGCTGCTCGTCCGTTTTGCCCGCGGAGATAAGGCAGAAATGAGCGTTGATCGGTTCGCCGTCGTACGTAAGCAGCGTCCTCTCGGCAGACCGCGCCGCGCTGAGAATACGTTCGTCGGGCGTTGCCTCAGCGCTGTACGGCAAGTCGGCGCTTGCGGCGAAGTCCGCTCCCAGATTCCGGAAGCCGGTTTTGGCGGCAAGCTCGTTCATCGCGCGCGAGTTCATCACGACGGCAACGGCGGCGAGCGCCTCGTCGGCGATATCGGGCATCGTAGAGAGCGCTCCCGACATACACCCCGCGAGAAATTCCGTGTAGCCGACGGTAACGATCTCGTGCTCCTCGGGGAGATAAACGCTCACGCGCCGCGGAGGCTCGTACTCCGTCTTCCCGCGCACGCACACAAGCACGGCGATGAGCGCCGTCAGCGCCGCGAGGGCTATACCAGAGGCAATAGTGACTTTTTTTGGCATTGAGGCTCCTTTCTTTATCGCGTTTTGATGTTTCTTTAAGGAAATACTGATTTAATCGCGGTATTACCCATCTACGGCGGGGGAAGGCGGTTTCTTAATTTTCTTTTTTAGTTTCACGCTGCAGTTTCACTA
>CAMWVP010000239.1 GCA_947177735.1 uncultured Clostridia bacterium | reverse complement strand
TCCCCCCTCCCCGAAGGGTGTCCTCTTGCACCGAAGTTAGTCCGATAATTAAAGGCAAGAAAACCGATCCCACAGCTACAAATAAACCTGCACCGAAGTTTGAGCACGAAATCATTTTTTGTTCAACATAGCCGCGTGTCTCATTTCTCGTTTCCAAGTTTTTCCACCAGTTTGATAACAACGATTTTGCTATCCTCGTCGAGAGCGCGGAAATTCTCCAGCAGCTCTCGTTCGGTTTTAGACAACGGTGCGATATCCGGCACTTGCTCATAGTCGAGAAGATAGTCGGTCGTCACGTGCAGCTCTGCCGCGATTCGTTTCAGCAGCTCAAAGTCCGGCTGACGGTTGGTGTTGATGTAGCCGCAGAGTGTGGATGCCGAGACATTTACTCGTCTCGCAAACTCTTTTTGCGTTATTTCATACTTTTCCAATTCCATTCTGAGTTTCTCGCCAAATCTCATTTCATCACCTCGTTTGTAATATTATACGCGATTTGAGAGATTATGCTTAAATAAATTTATGAAATGCGCTTTAGTCTACTTGACATATCTCAAAATGAGAGATATAATAAAGACATATATTATATTCATAGGAGGCAAACACACAATGAGAAGAGCAACGGACGTTGAACCGCTCCCCGATTTAAGGGAGCGTATCGAAAGGCTCGGAGACCCGAAAGGAATGACTCTCGAGGAGGTAGTGAAAGCGCTCGGCTTTCCACAGTACGAGTTTATGAGCGTGGATTGGATATTGGACGGCAAGCCGTACCTGCTGATGTGGGATACGGGCGAGAAGCTGTATCCCGTGGAGTTCGCCTACGATCTGATCTGCCTCGGCTTGCACAAGAATCTGATGCGGGCGTTTGATTAGCAATTTCATACAATTTTCAGACTAATCCCCTTGACAACCCGTGTCGAAAGAAGTATAATGATATTGTATAGGAATATCGCGTGCTCCGGGGGAATATGGGAGCCGCGTGTGTTATCGGAGGAATGTAAAATGGGGATTAAAAAGTTTCCGGTGTGGGTACGTGTCTGCGCGGGTATTCTCGCGGCAGTGACGGCGGTCACTCTCACATCCGACAGCGGTCTGCCTGTCAAGGCGAGCAGTAATGAGTCCATGGATGATATCCGTGATAAAATCGAGCAGATCCAAAAGGACAACGAATGGCGCGCTCAGCAGATCAACAACCTGGAGGGCGACATACAGGACAACGAGGAAAAAATGGAGCTCGTGTCCCAGCAGATAGACGGCGTAAAAGCCGAGCTTGACTTAAAGAGTCAGCTCATAGCCGCAAAGGTTGGAGAGATCGAACAGAAAAATCGGGAGATCGCGGCTGTTGAACAGACGATCGAGGACAAGGAGCTCGAGATCGAAAGAAAGCGCGGAGAGATCGCCGACCTGCAGGAGGAGAACAGACAGAACCTCAAGAAGTTTGCGAAGCTCGCAAGGGCGCTTTACATAAACGATACTTCGGGAACTATCCCGATACTCAGCGGCTCCGACGATTGGTACGAGTACTTTATGTATTCGGACGTCATCAAGAACATAGGCGGGCAGAACGTCAGGTTTATGCAGCGCCTTATGGATTCGATAAAGCAGCAGGAGGAGCTCATCGACGAGCTTAACCGCGACATTGACAATCTTGAGGCGGACAAGACAGAGCTTAACAACCAGAAAGCGGCGCTTGAGGAGGCAAAGGCGGAGCTCGAGGGCGAGCGGTCGGAGCTTGAGGCGGATGCCGCCGCAAAGCAGAGCGACCTTTACGATCTCGCTGCCGATAACGAGAGCTATCAGAACCGCATAGACGGTCTGTATATCGATATGGCGCAGGGCAACGCCGCTCTCGATGAGCTCAATGCCGAGCTCGAGGAACTTATCCGTCGTGCTCAGCAGAACAACTCCGACCAGATCGCATACGGCGACGGCTTCAGATGGCCGCTCGATTCCGGTTTCACGCGCATTTCGACCTACTACGGCTATGACTCCTGGCGCAACGGCAACCACGGCGGCATCGATATCTGCGGCGGCGGTATATACGGCGCGAACATCTATACGGCGCAGTCGGGCACCGTCATCACCGTAAGCAACACCTGTCCGCATGACTACGGCAAAGAATGGAGCTGCGGCTGCGGAGGCGGCTTCGGAAACTATATCGTTGTCGACCACGGCGGCGGGCTCGCGACCTTGTACGCGCACTGCTCGGCGATCTACGTTTCCACGGGTCAGTTTGTCGAGATCGGCGACGTTATCGGCGCAGTCGGCACAACGGGCTGGTCGACCGGCGCTCATCTGCACTTCGAGGTGCGTGTAAACGGCTCGCGCGTCGATCCGTTCAACTACAGTTATCAGTACGTTTAAGGAATCACCGATTAAACGGCTTTCTTCCCGTCGGAGTGGGGAAAAGCCGAAAGTAAGTTTTAAGTAATCGTTGACTAAATTGTTTTTCCCTCGCCTCCGGCGGGGGAAAATCGCAGTTCCGTATATAAACTCGCGGTTCTCTCCGCCGCAGGCGGGGAAAACCGCATAAAATCTATGACTATATCTGAGGAGCACGGCTTGACGGCTGTGCTCCCATTTTTGGAACTTTTTGGTAAATTCGCCGAAAAATACCTTAAAATTTCGTTACCGTGCTTGACAACGGCGCGTCGGTTTGGTATAATATTAAAGTGGGTTATTTTTTTAGGGAAACGCCGATCTAACCGCGGTTTTCCCCGCCGCAGGCGGGGAAAACCGCATAAAATAGCGCTTTTAAAATAAGTAAGGCAAAGGCGGTTCCGT
>CAMWVP010000238.1 GCA_947177735.1 uncultured Clostridia bacterium | reverse complement strand
AACTTTCTTCTTTAATGTTCAAATTCAAAAATCTGTGGGGTTGGTACTCCCGAATAAAGAACAAATCGCAAGTTAGTCTAGGGTAACCAATCCGAGAGAAAAAAGCTGAAAATTTAGAGTACGTATTCTTAGCGTTTGGGTAATGTTAGCAAGCCATAGAAAATATACGTATATTTTCGTTAGTTGAAGCGGTAGCCCGTTCAACTTTCAATTTGGGTTCCTTACCCAAATTGACTCCTATCCAATAAAAAAAATCTAAAAAACAATCCCCGTTAAGCCGAGAGCATAACGGGAAAACAATACATCATCTATCCAATATCCCAATTTCATTCAACCACTTATTCACCTCGTCCTTTGAAGTGCCTCCACCGAACCGTTTGCCACTTTTCCACTCAGCGGAGCATAGCGAATGAAGATTATCGGCGCTTGATCCGATTCCACTGCTGTGAGAGGTGCAGAACGGCACTATCGTTTTTCCCGAAAAGTCGTAGCTTTCAAGGAACGTACTGATAATTCGCGGCGCTTGCCCGTGCCAGATCGGATATCCGAGGATTATCGTATCATAATCCGACATATTATCAACACCGCCCAAGATCGCGGGTCGAACCAAGGGATCGTTCTGCTCTTGATCCGCGCGTCCGTTGGTATAATAGGCAAGGTCGGCTTCGGTATACGGCTCGGCGGGAACGATCTCATAAATATCGGCGCCGAGTATATCCGCCGCATATTTGGCGAGCGTTTTTGTTGTATTTGTGCACGAAAAATATACCACCAATGTTTTCATTTTATTTTCTACTGTCGATTCGGGTTGAGAAACGATCTCGGGCGGAGTGCTTTCGAGTGTGCTTTGCGATGACTGCATAACGCTTGACGTACTTGACGCGGACGCGGCGGACTGCGTTACGGTTTCGGATTGTACAGGTGTACTACTTGAACTGCTTTGCGATGAGGAAATAAGTCCTGCCGATAAAGATTGATCGTTAGCAGCCGTTTCGGCTTCATTTACCGAACACCCCGTAACCAATACCGTTAGCGAGAGCAGTAATGCCGTAAAAAATTTTTTCATATCAGTTTCTCCTTTCAATATGTGCTCTTAGCCAATGCGCTATACGTTACTGTATTTTATCAATACCAATCATGTTTTTCATTGCGGTCGAGAGCGTTAATGCGCTCCATTTCGTCCTCGGAGAGCTCAAAATCGTACAGTTCCGTGTTCTCCTTGATGTGATCGGGGTTGCTTGAGCCGGGAATAACCACAACGCCCTTCTGCAAATTCCAACGTAAAATGATCTGCGCGGAGGACTTACCGTGCGCGGCAGCGATTGCTGAAATAGTTTCATCACCGAGCAGTTCCTTAGTGTGCCCTCTGCCGCCAAGCGGATACCAACCTTGAACAGTAATTCCCAAGCTTTGAATATACGGGATAACATCGTTTTCCTGATAATAAGGGTGTATCTCATTTTGTACAAGAGCGGGCTTTATTGTGATCTGCGGAAGAAATTCACCGAGTTCCTTGACATACCAATTTGATAAGCCAAGCGAACGAATTTTACCGCTTTGCACATACTTTTCCATTGTCTTGTACGCCTTAACATCGTCCGTACCGGGGTGGTGCAGGAGCATCATATCAATGTAACCGATATCGAGCTTTTTCAGCGCTTGTTCAATAGCCGCTTCGGGGTCAGAAAACTGATTTGGATACAGCTTTGTTATAACGAATATTTCCTCGCGCGGGATACCCGATTCGCGTATCGCCCTGCCTACCTCTTCCTCGTTGCTGTACATATACGCTGTGTCGATAAGCCGCACTCCGCTTTGCAGTGCTGCCGTTACCGATTTAACGCAGGTGTCTCCCGTAAGGCTGTATGTTCCGAGTCCGTTTATCGGCATTACATAACCGCTGTTTAAGGTTACTGTTTTTGAATCAAGATCAAACATTCCGGGGTTCTCCTTTATTATCGGTTCTTTTTCCATTACACTTGAACTGCTTGTTGCCTCCGAATTATTTTCTGAAACACTGCTTGTCGTGCTTTCCTGTTTAGTATCGGATGAGCTTCCGCCGCTTTCCGCCGGAACAGAGGAAATATTGCTTGCCATGCTTTCACTTGAACCGTTCGTTGTTGACGAATTTACGGAATTTCCGCCGGAGCTGGACAAGATCGGCGGTTCGGGAACGCTTGAAGGCTCATTTGCACAAGCAGTAAGCGCAATTGTCAATGCAATTACTGAAACAAATTTATATAGCTTCTTCATGTCTTTCCTCCTTTGGATCAATCGTCCTTATCACCTTTGCCGGAACACCGCCAACTATCGTCAGTGGCGGAACGTCGCGTGTTACCACAGCTCCAGCCGCGACTACCGCCCAATCGCCTACTGTAACTCCAGGAAGTATCGTTGAGTTTGAGCCTACCCACACGCTTTTTCCGAGTTTTATAGGCGCGTAATGATTTATTCGGTTATTTTCGGGATAAAGATCGTGGTTGATCGTTGCCAACACGACATTGTGACCGATCAAACAACCGTCACCGATTTCAATACCGCCCTGATCCTGAAAGTGACAGCCCGAATTGATAAAAACGTTCTTCCCGATGGTAATATTCTTTCCGAAATCGGTATAGAACGGCGGAAACATTCTGAACGTGTCGTCAATTTTTTTGCCTGTCAGCTCCGCCATTATTTCCCGAATCTCCTCCGGGGTATGATATTTGTTATTCAGCTCCATAGTAATGCGTATAGCGTCCTGAAAAAGATTTTTGGCAAATTCCCCGTCCTCAAGTTTTTTCTCCGCGCCCTCGCAGAAGCTGTCAATAACGTCTTGTACAGTCATGCGATCATCTCCTTTTCTACATTATACTACGGTTGTGTTTAAATATCAAAT
>CAMWVP010000237.1 GCA_947177735.1 uncultured Clostridia bacterium | reverse complement strand
GCAGCGTGTAGAAATCGTCGGTAGTGACGATGCCGACGGTGTTCGCCTCGAGCCACTAGGAGACCTCTACCTCCATCACCTGCTCGTTTTCCTTGATTATCTGCGCGTACTCGAACTCGTCGAACGCCCAATCGTACAGCTTCTTGTGGTCGGAGTAGTGCGTGCCGCTCTCGCCCTCGGCGTTCTCATACGGCGCCTGCATCGTCACCACTAGGTAGCTGTAGCCGTTTTGCTCGGCGCTTGTCACGAGCGAACAGAAGCCGTCTATCGCGTCTCCCCACTCCCCGTTCTTCTTGAGGTTATACTCGTAGATACTGCCCGTCTTTATGCCCCTTACGCCGGGATAATAGAACTCGCTGGTCTCGCGCATCATCGCGTTGGTATGCGTTATGGTGTAGCCGTCGGGATATAATTCGTTGGCGGGCATATCGTATTCGTAAGTATTGCAGATCTTAATGAATCCCGGGTACTTATCCATCGCATAGCGCGTGATGAGATACATATCCCGCGCGGTGGTGCAGTTGTCCGGCTCGAACAGACCGTGCGCGTTGGTGAAGTGCGTGCCCGTGCAGCCGATCCTTTCGGCGGTCTCATTCATCATCTCGATAAACTTCTTCATATTGCCGTCGCCTATGTTGTAAGCCAATATGTTCGCCGCCTCGCAGCCGGATCTTAGCATGAGCGCGTACAGACAGTCGTTGTAGGTGACGTTCCCCTGTAGCGGCTGTATATCGGCGGTGGACGCGTCGACGAAGTTCGGGTTGAACGGCTCGTAGTTCCACGAGAACTCGTCAAAGCACTCGTAGGGGCACTCGACCTTAGCGTTGAAATCGCGGACGTTCTCAAGCGCCACAAGACAGGTCATTATCTTGGCTGTCGACGCGGGGTAGAGTTTTTTGTCGGGATTTTTCGACATAACCACTATATCGGTATCAAGATTCACCATATAAACACCCTCGCTGTACAGGTCAAACGAGGGAGAAAATGACGCATATCCCGTTAAACTTAGATCAAATGTTGAAAATAACAGAAATATCGCAAAAAATATTGTGAAAATTTTTCGTTTTAACATATAGACAAATCACCTTTTTTCGGTTATTATATTATAAGGGGCTGTTTTTTCGGAGACGGAGCACACCGAAGCATATGCCCGCTTTTATATTATACCAAATTCTTACACCAAATGTAAAGGGGTTTTGTAAAATTGTAAGAATTTTGTAATATTTCAATGCTTTGGCATTGAAAAACGGAGGTAACTGATGATTTACATAACGGGCGATATGCACGCTGACTTCTCGCGCTTTAAGGATCCGATGCTCAAAAAGCTCGGAAAACAGGACGCGCTGATAGTCTGCGGGGATTTCGGGTTTATCTGGGACGGCGGCAAGAAGGAGAAAAAGCTGCTGAAGAAGATAGGCAAGCTGCCGTATAACGTGCTGTTCGTGGAGGGCTCTCACGAGAACTACGACCTGCTCGAGCAATACGAGGTAAGCGAATGGTGCGGCGGAAAGACGCGCCTTATCAGCGGCAGACTGCGCCAGCTTATGCGCGGACAGGTGTTTGAGATCGCGGAAAAAAAGGTATTCGCGTTCGGCGGCGGTCAGACAGACGACATCTACGAGCTCACCGAGGGGTCTAACTGGTGGGCGCGGGAGATACCGAGCGAGGAGGAGCTCGCCGAGGGCATGGCGAACCTCGAGCGCGCCGGGAACAAGGTGGACTTCGTAGTCACCTACGAGCCGCCCTCGAAAATGCAGGACTTCCTGCTGGGCAACGGCGACCGCAACCACATCAACACGTACTTAAGCGAGATATACGAAAAGATAGAGTTCAGCGCCTGGTTTTTCGGCAAGCTGCATATGAATAAGCTGGTGCCGCCGAAGTATTACGCTGTTTACGACGGGATAGTTCCCGCCGATAAAAATAAAATCACAAAAAAGAAAGACAAGTAAGGAGAAGCAAAATGGCAGAGATCACTTTTGAAATCACCAAGGAGCTCGGGGTCATCTCCGAGACCGCGAAGGGCTGGACAAGGGAGCTGAATATGGTAAGCTGGAACGACCGCGAGCCGAAGTTCGATATCCGCGACTGGTCGCCCGACCACTCCCGAATGAGCAAGGGCATTTCACTCACCGAGGAGGAAATGCAAAAGCTCGTCGAGCTGTTCAACGCGCGCGACGAGGAGGACTCCTTCGAGGAATAAGCCGAAAAAACAAAAAAACGCGGTCTGAGCATGAACCGCGTTTTTTTATTTCCCCATGATCTGACTTTACATGACGACGCTCGTGCCATTGAGATCGGCATACGGCGCGCATGGGTCTGAGAGCGGAGGGTATTGTGACTTGATAAGGCGTATTTTGGTTTAACGGTAATTTCGATGTAAGCTTTGCCGATAGTGATAAGTAAGCGGGGATTAAGCCCGCCGCTCTCACACCCTTACGCGCGGGAATGTGCCTTAAAGATCGCTAAGTCCGATCGTCAGGCTTGCCGTTTCGGCGAGATCGTCCGGAACGTCCGTCCTGTCGATGCACGCCGCCAGTGTTACCGCGAGAACCGCCGCCGCGAAAAATGCCGCAAATTTTTTCATGATGATTTCCCCCTTGTGATGTTGTTTACTGCTTTTGATAATATGTTGTTTCTTTCCTTTGTAATTATATTGTAACATACGCTTTCGTCAAATTCAACTACAAATCGGTTACAATTCGGTTACAATTTGGTTACAAATTATTACAAATTATTACAAAATATAGAGGTTATCACGGTTTTTTCACACAAATTGTTGCAGCGCTTACTGTCTGGATACAGAGCTCTGTTTTGTGCGGTTTTACCCGCCACCGACGGGGGAAGGCGGTTTCTTAATTTTCTTTTTTAGTTTCACGCTGCAGTTTCACTA
>CAMWVP010000236.1 GCA_947177735.1 uncultured Clostridia bacterium | reverse complement strand
ATAGGTGCGAGATTGGCACAAAGATGTCTATACGTAGATCGACAATTAGTATTACGATCTATCCGCATAAATTAACGCGCCCGCGGTCGTATCCGCGGGCGCGTGTCGTTATCGATTTAATCTTAAAGCTCGAATTTGCCGTCGGCGAAATCAAAGGTCGCGAAGTAGTCCTCGGGCGTTTCGGCGCGGCGTATAAGCTTTACGGTGCCGTCCCCGCGCAGGAGAAGTTCGGCGCTGCGGAGCTTGCCGTTGTAGTTGTAGCCCATAGAGAAGCCGTGCGCGCCCGTGTCGTGGATAGCTATATAGTCGCCGAGGTCGATCTTCGGGAGCATACGGTCTATCGCGAATTTGTCGCAGTTCTCGCACAGACCGCCCGTCACGTCGTATTTATGGTCGCAGGGCGCGTTCTCCTTGCCGAGAACGGTAATGTGATGATAAGCGCCGTATATAGCGGGGCGCATAAGGTTCGCGGCGCACGCGTCAAGCCCGATGTACTCCTTATATATATGCTTTTCGCGGATAGCCTTTGCGATAAGCATTCCGTACGGCGCGAGCATAAACCGCCCCAGCTCGGTGAACAGCGCGACGTTGCCCATGCCCGCGGGCACCAATATCTCCTCGTAAGTCTCGCGTACCTTTTCGCCGATAACGGCGATATCGTTCGCGGGCTGTTCGGGCTTATACGGGATTCCAACGCCGCCGCTCAGGTTGATGAACGACAGCTCAACGCCTGCCTTTTCCTTTATCTCCACGGCGGCTCTGAACATTATCCGCGCGAGCGTGGGGTAATAGTCGTTGGTAAGAGTGTTTGAAGCGAGAAACGCGTGCATTCCGAAGCGTTTCGCACCCTTTTCCTTAAGTATCTTGTAGCCCTCTATTATCTGCTCGTGAGTAAAGCCGTACTTTGCGTCGCGCGGCGTGTCCATAACGTTCGGCGAGCCGTCGGTCTTGAACTCTCCGCCCGGATTGTAGCGGCAGCAGACGGTCTCGGGAATGCCCGTCAGCTTGTCGAGCACGTCGATGTGCGTGAAGTCGTCGAGATTGATGATGGCGCCGAGCTCGAACGCTTTTTTGAAGTCCTGGTCGGGCGTTGCATTTGAGCTGAACATTATATCATGTGCCTTCGCGCCTACCTCGTCCGACAGCAGCAGCTCTGTATAGCTCGAGCAGTCGAACCCGCAGCCCTCGCTCTGCAATACTTTCATAATAAACGGATTGGGGGTAGCCTTGACCGCGAAGTATTCGCGGAAGCCCTTGTTCCACGAAAACGCGGCTTTCAGCGCCCGCGCGTTCTCGCGTATGCCCTTTTCGTCGTAGATATGGAAAGGGGTGGGATAGGTTTTTACTATCTCGTCTATCTGCCCTTTTGTAACAAACGGTTTTTTCTCCGACATTGTGTGTACCTCTCTTTTGTTTACTTCTTTTTCCGAACGATAGTTCGGCAGTTGCTTTTTTCCTTTTCTTTAACGAGCGTTACTTTAACCGCGCCGACCGCGAACAGCACTTCAATGACCACATATCCGTGAAACGCAAACATACCGCAGACCGTCACGACGGCTATTCCGATACGCAGCACCCATGGGAGCTTTCCCCTGCCGCGCGCGAACCATGTAACAAGCGCGAATATCGGAGTGAACAGCGTGAACACGCTCCAGCCCTTGACAAAGCTCCGCGAATAGTACAGCTCTCCCATCTCGGCGGTGAGATAGTACCCCGCGATCATCGCAGCGCAGAACAGGAACACATATGCCGCAGCGCGGAACGGGCTCTTCGAGAACGCGCATATCGTAACGCAGATAAATACCCACACGCCCATTGCCGAGGTGATGTTCCCGAGGATCTCCGAATGTACGTCGGCGAGCTTTGAGCTGATTCCCGCGGCGGCGCCGAGGAGCAGGAACATCACGCAGAACAGTGCGGTCTTCCAGAACGGGCTTTTCGCTCCGCTTCTTATCTCACAAAGCCTCATCAAACGTTCATATACTTGTTCAGGAACCCGATCGAAAGCTTTATCCAGCGGCGGCAGCCCTCCTGCCAGTAATATTCGTTGTAGCCCGTCGCCTTATCGCAGGTCGACAGCCCGTGCGGCCCCTCGTCGAACATATGCAGCTCGACGGGTATCTTGTTGGATATGCACGCCTTTGCCATTACGAGGGAGTTGTGAGCGGAGACGCTGCCGTCGTTGGCGGTGTGCCAGATGAAAACCGGCGGCGTTTTCGGGGTCACGCGGTTCTCCAGCGAAAGTCTCGACAGATCGGAGCGGTTCGGCTCCTTGCCGAGCAGCACCTCAAAGCTGCCTACGTGCGGCGACGTCACGCCGCTGATGACGGGATAGCAGAGCACCGCCGCGTCGGGACGCAGATCCTCGGGCTCGCAGTCTATCGTCTTGACCACGGCGTTGTCGTTCCACATTGTCGCGAGGCAGCCCGCAAGGTGACCGCCCGCGGAGCAGCCCAGCACCGCGATCTTATGCGGGTCGATGTGAAACTCCTCGGCTCTCATGCGTATCTTGTAGAACGTGTAAGCCGCGTCCATAAGCGGCGCGGGGAAGCGCGCCTGACAGGTGTATGTAACGACAAACGCAGCATATCCCTCCGCCAGGTACTGGAGCGCTATCGGCTCACCCTCGCGGTCGGAGCAGTACTCGTAGCCGCCGCCCGGGAAAATGACCACGGATGGGCGCTTCTCGCAGAACTCGATGCCCGAGATGATATCGGGCAGATACGCCTTGACGAACGCCGTCTTTTCGGGATTTATCGAAAAAGTCTTTACAGTCATAACTATACCCCCACTTTGAAATTATCTTCCTGCATATAACAATTATAACATTTTCCGCCGTATAAATCAAGGGGAAAACGGAAAAAAGTTCAGACTGTCGATAAACCCTCATCTACTTCGTCAGCCGCACACGCGGCAGCCATT
>CAMWVP010000235.1 GCA_947177735.1 uncultured Clostridia bacterium | reverse complement strand
TTTCCGAAATTTCAGCGGTTTTCCCCGCCGTAGGCGGGGAAAACCGCGTAAAATCAAGCCGAAAATCGGAAAACTTTAATTGGCGGAGCAATATCTTCTCTTTTATTATAGCAGATAGCAGGGAAGAAGTCAACATTTTCCGGATAAAATATCATAGTATCTATTGCGGCGCAGCGTTGTCTTAAATAAATACCCCTTGACAATTAACGGCATTTGTGATAAAATTAACTAAGTAGGATAATTATTTTTGGGCAGATTTATCAACTGCTTAGGAGGATTATTATGACTCATAAGGAAAAAGCGATCAAGCTCCTGGAGGAAAAGTATCATTGTACACAAGCTCTTTTTGGCGCTTTTGCCACCGATCTCGGACTTGATCTGAAAACGGCGTTCAAAATAAGCACTTGCTTCGGAGGCGGTATGCGCTGCGGAAATACCTGCGGATGCATTACGGCGGGGCTTCTTGTTCTCGGTATGACCTTCGGCTTCTATAATGCAAGCGACACCGAACAGGAGGTTTACGGAAACAAGAAAACCGAGGAGTTTATCCGACGCTTCTCCGAAAGAATGAACGGAAAGGTGAACTGCCGTGATATTCTCGGAAAGGATATATCCATTCCCGACGAAATGGCGGAGATACGCAAGGAGGGGCTCATCCTTCAAAAATGTCCCGCCGCTCTGGAGATAAGCATAGAGATCCTTGAGGATATGATATCCGAATACATAACCGATAAAGCCAACACATCCATAGATTTTGAGGATCTGCCCGAAAACGACGATCTCCAGACTATGGTAAAGCGCATGGGGCGATCCAATAAATTCCGCCGCAACGTCCTGGCACTTCTCGGTACCGCCGAAAAGGTCGCTTTCATTCAGTTTGATATACGCCGCTTTAAGATCATCAACGATCTGTACGGCGAACAATTCGGCAACGAGGTGCTGGATCATATCGTTCACACGCTGAGAAATTACTGCAATGAAAACCAATACTACCTGAATCTGCGCAGCGACGTATTTATGGTAGTCACCGAATCCCCCGATGACGACTATCCAAGGCAGTTTATAAACGGACTTGACGAGCTTCTCTGCATATACAAAAACGTGACTCTCAGATTTTCATACGGCGTATATCTGACCGAGGACAAGACCATGGAGCTGCGGCGTATGGAGGACAGGGCTGCGATGGCAAGACGCACCGCAAAAGCAGGCGCGTTCTCCAACATAGTTTTCTATAAGGAGCAGTTCAAGGATTCGCTGTACAACATTAAATTCATCGAAGAAAACCTCTGGAAGGCTATTGACGAACATCAGTTTTTAATGTATCTTCAGCCTAAGTACAGCATTTCGAAAAATAAGATCATCGGCGCGGAGGCTCTTGTACGGTGGATTAATCCCGAAAGGGGAATGATCTATCCCGATCAGTTTATACCGATAATTGAGGAGAACGGCTCAATCGTACAGGTGGATCATTACATATGGAGCAGAGCCTGTATGTTTATACGTAAATGCCTTGACGAGGGCATCGGTCCCTGCCCGATATCGGTAAACGTATCGAGAGTTCATCTCAGAGGCGATGAATGTTCGCAGATACTTTCCGATATGGTGAGGTTATCGGGTATCCCGGGAGATCTGCTGGAGCTTGAAATAACCGAAACGGCGGATGATCTTCAGATCAGCAGGCAGACCGCCCTGCTTAAGGAAAGCGGCTTTAAGCTGCTTATGGACGATTTCGGAAGCGGGTATTCGTCGCTGAACGTCCTGCTTGAATCGCCCTTTGACGTTATAAAGCTCGACAAGCGGTTTATCGAAAATATGATGACCTCGGACAAGGGGCGGAGCATTCTCGAAAATGTCCTGCAAATGGCGTCAAATCTGGACATAACCGTTCTTGCGGAGGGCGTTGAAACAAAGGAACAGGTCGAGCTTCTCAGAAGCATAGGCTGCGATCAGGTACAGGGATATTATTACGCGAAGCCGATGCCCGAGGATGACTTTTTCGAGCTGCTTAAAAGTGATAATAAGAACAATGCATAATTGAAAAAAGGCGTATCGTCGTTACGATGATACGCCGTTTTTTATCCGTATTCAAATTCAAAGCTCGCCCTGTTGCTTGTAAACTCGCACAAAACTGCTCCCTTGTATGAAAACCGGTAATAAGCCGTGCAGGAAGCGCTTTCGTGGATCGTTCTGCTCATATCGCCGTTGAGCGGCGCGGACAGCGGGTGAGCGTTTTTATTGACAAGCTTTGCGGTAAGCTCATAGCCGCCCTGTGATACGGTGACCGTATTACTGCCGATGTGCTTCGGTTTCGCGCCCAAATATGTGGCGATACGGTATTCTTTCCCGTTCAGCATAACAATGCCGATTATCCCGGTAAAACATATTCCGGGCATGGGGATATCCGCCACTGACAACATAAGCGAGCCGTTCGAGAAGTGGCACTGCGTCCAGACATATCGCTTTGGAAAGGAGACTCCGCAGTCGCCCTCGATATATCCCACGCCGTTATGGAATACGTACCGTTTTCCGTTGATCGCGAGCTTTCCGTCAATGCTGTGCGACATACTGTAAACGCTGTGACGGCACTGCATAAACGGAACGAATTTAAACGGCCCCATAATATCATAGCGGATAGGGGAGAGCCAGCGGAAACGCAGAGCGCCCTGTACTGTCAGCTCATCCGTTTCGATATCGAGCTTGATACCTTTTTCGGAAAAAACGCTGTTCCCGAGCTTTGCAAGCAGCGGCTTCTCACGGTATCTCAATCTCAGAGACGGCAAGCGGAACGCCTTATCGTCGGTAATTATTTGCAGAAAGGCGCTTTCTTTACCGTCACAGCAATGAAACGACGGGATAAAGGCGATCGTTTGACTTTTATTGCAGCACTTAAAATACCAACCCTTGAAATATTCGTCTTTCGGCAATGTTCTTTCCTCCGATATAATAATTAAATTT
>CAMWVP010000234.1 GCA_947177735.1 uncultured Clostridia bacterium | reverse complement strand
ATGCATTCACACTCTTGCACCCCCTTCCGTAAAAAACGTCCGGGCAGTAACCGGCACTTTCATTATAACATATTTGTCGGAAATTGTCAACAAAAAGGGGTTGACAAAACGGGGTTGGTGTGGTATAATAAAAGTGCCAAGAATGTGAGCATTCATTTGTCCACACAATAAAGCCCCCCGCAGCTGTGACTTTGCGGGGGGCTTTTGGGTATGTGCTTGGCTCACCTGTTACTTTCTACCGTCGAGCCATTTGCTCTAGGCTTCGTGCTAGAGCACGAAGCCTTCTGCGTTTTTTGCTCGAATTGCCCTAATGGCAATTCGGTTTCGCCGAAGTGTTGGACACCCCTGCGAAACACGCAAAAAGCCGCGCCCGAACATTTATACCGCGTTTGTCGGAATTTGTCAATAAAGAATATCCCTTTCGAGCTGGCACTCGGGAGGGCATTTTTATGCCCCAAAACCGAAAATATACTTGACTTTTTCCTTATTTTATTTCATTATTATAATAAGGGAGGAGTGTATTTATGGGGGAAATACGCACAATGGAGCCGCGCGCTTTGGGGAAACGCGTCGCGGCTTACGCGCGGGTGTCGCTGGAGACGGAAAAGCTGTCGCATTCGCTCTGGGCGCAGACGCGCTACTATGACAAGATCATCAGCAAAATGCCCGGCTGGCGGCTCGCGGGTATCTACGCCGACAGCTTCATAAGCGGCACCGAGACCGTCCACCGCTCGGAGTTTCAGCGCATGCTCAGCGACTGCGAGAACGGCAGGATAGACATCGTTCTGTGCAAGTCTATAAGCCGTTTCGCGAGGAATACCGTCGACCTGCTCGAGACGGTACGTTACCTGAAAGACCTCGGTGTGGAGGTGCGCTTCGAGAAGGAGAACATCAACTCCCTCTCGGGCGACGGGGAACTTATGCTGTCGATACTCGCGAGCTTCGCGCAGGAGGAGAGCCGCTCGATCTCCGAGAACGTCAAGTGGGGTATCCGCAAGCGGTTCAGACAGGGCAGCGCCGAAATGCGCAACAAGAGCGTGTTCGGTTACCGTCACGACGGGGAGAAATATGTCGTATTCGAGGAGGAGGCGGAGATCGTGAGGCTGATCTTCCGCTCCTATATCGACGGAATGCCGCTTCGGAAAATCACCGAGATGCTGGACGAGATGGGCGCGAAAACGTGGCGGGGCTTCGATTTCTCGCATAACCCGATAAACTATATTGTTCACAATGAGATCTATATCGGGAACATAATAATGCAGAAGTTCTACGTCAAGGACTTCATCACGCACGTCAAGGTGCAGAACCGCGGGGAGCTGCCGATATACCGCGTGTGCGGCTGCCACGAGCCCATCATCGACGAGGAGACGTTCCGCGCGGCGCAGGAAGAGAGCGCCCGCCGCGCCTCATCAAGACAAGCCTGCCGTTACACGAGAAAGCTCGTCTGCGGGAAGTGCGGGAAGAACTACACCCGCCGCTCCAACAACGGCAAATACGCCTGCTGGCACTGCCGCAACTGCTCGAATGTGAAGCTCAAGGAGGACAAGCTTAACGAGCTTTTCGGTATGTCGGACGAGGAGTTTTCGGATAATATCCTGAAAACAGAGGTTTTCGAGGACGGACGGTTAAGCGTCAAATTCAGTGACGGGAGGACAGAAATATGGCAATACAAGTAACGGCTATCCCCGCGACGGTGAACCGCTTCACCGCCGATCCCATCGAGACTGCCAAGCGCCGCCGCGCCGCCGCATACGCGCGCGTCTCGACGGATCACGAGGATCAGCTGACGAGCTACGAGGCGCAGGTGGAGTATTACACCGAGTACATCAGCGGCGATCCCGAGCTGGAGTTTGTCGGGATATACACGGACGAGGGCATATCGGGCACGTCAACAACACGCCGCGAGGGCTTCAAGCAGATGATCGCGGACGCGCTCGACGGGAAGATCGACCTTATTATCACGAAATCGGTATCGAGGTTTGCGCGGAACACTGTCGACAGCCTGACCGCGATAAGGCAGCTGAAAGAGCACGGCGTGGAGTGCTACTTTGAAAAGGAGAATATACGCACCTTTGACAGCAAGGGCGAGCTTCTCCTGACGATAATGGCGAGCCTTGCGCAGGAGGAGAGCCGATCTATCTCCGAAAACTGCGTCTGGGGACAGCGGCGGCGGTTCGCGGACGGTAAGGTCACAGTGCCGTTCAAGCGGTTCCTGGGCTATGACAGAGGCCCCGACGGCGGGCTTGTCGTCAACGAAAAGGAGGCAGAGATCGTCCGCGAGATATACCGCTTGTTCCTGAGCGGCGTCTCTCCGCATACCATTGCCAAGCAGTTCACCGAGCGCAAAATCCCCTCGCCCGGCGGACAGATCAAGTGGTATAAGGGCACTGTAACGAGTATTCTCTCCAACGAGAAATACAAGGGCGACGCCTTGCTGCAAAAGGTCTACACGACCGATTATCTCACCAAGCGCAAAAAGGTGAACGAGGGCGAGGTGCCGCAGTATTACGTTGAGGGCAGCCACGAAGCCATCATCTCCGCGGAGGATTTCGCCCGCGCCCGCGCCGAGCTTGACCGCCGCCGAAAGGTCGGCAAACCGCGCAGCGACGACATTTACACGTCAAGGCTCGTATGCGGCGAGTGCGGAAAGCAGTACGGCTTCAAGGTATGGTGCTCGACCAACAGATACCGCCGTGTGATCCGGCTCTGCCCGGGCGACGGGGAGCGCAAGTGCTCCACTCCGCATCTTGTGGAGGAGGAGATACGGCTGGTGTTCGTCAGGGCTGTAAACGGGCTGATCGCGGACGGCAAGTGGGTTCGCGAGCCGCTCACGGGCTTTGACGAGGCGCTCTGGCTCGAAACCGTCGACCATATCACCGTCTTTGACAAGAGCGATATCCGCGTATCGTTCAAGGACGGAAAGGAGACGGTTGTGCGGATCGAAGAGGGTTTAGACTATGGGAATGGT
>CAMWVP010000233.1 GCA_947177735.1 uncultured Clostridia bacterium | reverse complement strand
ATGCGGAAAATCCGCCGAAAGACGGGCGTTGAGCGTTAATGTGAACACGCTCTAGCAGGCTGATTCAGACCACAGGGCATACCGACGGAATGAGGGCTTGCGCATAACTGACGGCAAAATTCAGCATTGAGCCGAAAGACTGCGAACGGAATATCGGCGTGCAGCCGCTTTTTTGCAATGCGTCTTTCGGGACGCATTGCTTTTTTGCGCCAAAAGAAAGGTAGGAACATTATGAAATTCAAAAAAACATTATCGGCAGTGCTCGCGGCGGCTATGTGCCTGACATTCGCGGCTTGCTCCAACGGCGGTAATTCCTCGGAGAACTCGGCTCCCGAGAACTCGGCTCCCGAGAGCTCGGCTCCCGAGAGCAGCAATAACGAGGGCAGTACGCCCGAGAGCTCTGCTCCCGAGAACTCCGCGCCGGAGAATACCGAGCCCGACAGCGCTCCGGTGAGGGTAGTGGCGCTCAAAGGTCCCACCGCGATGGGCATGACCAAGTTGATGAGTGACAGCGAGGGCTCGAACGTTTACGATTTCGAGATAGTGGCGGCAGTGGACGAGATCTCGCCTATGGTGGCGCAGGGCTCGGCGGATATCGTGTGCGTTCCCGCGAACCTCGGCAGCGTGCTGTACAACAAGACCGAGGGTGGCGTTAAGGCGCTTGCCGTGAACACTCTCGGAGTGCTGTACATCTGCGAGAACGGCGATACCGTAAACAGCGTTGCAGACCTCAAGGGCAAGACAATCTTTTCGTCGGGCAAGGGCGCTACTCCCGAGTACGCGCTGAACTTTATCCTCAAGAGCAACGGTCTCGAGAACGACGTCACCATCGAGTGGAAGAGCGAGCACTCGGAGTGTCTGGCGGCGCTGCTGGAGACAGAGAACAGCGTTGCTATGCTCCCTCAGCCGTTCGTGACCACCGCGCAGACCAAGAACGAGGGCGTGCGCGTTGCCATCGACCTCAACGACGCGTGGGACGATCTCGGCGTTGACAGCTCACTGCTGACGGGCATTGTGATCGCGCGCAGCGAGTTTGTTGAGAACAACCCCGAGGCGGTGAACGAGTTCCTGAGCCGCTATCACGATTCCGTCGAATTTGTCAACAATAACATCGACGAGGGCGCGGCGCTTGTAGGCAAATACGACATCGTACCCGAGGCGGTCGCGAAAAAGGCTATCCCCGAGTGCCATATCGTCTGCATTATGGGCAGCGAGATGAAGTCGATGCTCGGCGGCTATCTGGGAGTGCTCGCGGAAAACGATCCCAAGGCGGTCGGCGGGAAGCTCCCCGATGACGGCTTCTACTATGCAGGGTAATGGGCAGAGCTAAAAAGGCTCTTATAACCGCGGCGGGCGTGCTGTTCTGGCTCGCCGTCTGGCAGCTCGCCGCTCTGAAGCTGAACAGTAAGATACTGCTCGTTTCGCCTGTCGAGGTTCTGCGGCGGCTTATCGAGCTCGTTCCGACGGGCGAGTTCTGGGGCAGCGTGCTGTTTTCGGCAGGCAGGATACTGCTCGGTTTCATACTGGGGCTTTCGGCGGGCTGTCTGCTGGCGTGGGGAATGGGCAAGTCGCGCGTCGTGAGGGCGCTCTTCTCGCCGCTTATCAGCGCTATGAAGTCAATACCCGTCGCCTCGTTCACGATACTGGCGCTGTTCTGGGTAGGTTCAAAAGACTTGTCCGTGCTGGTGTCGTTCCTTATATGCGTGCCGATAGTGTGTGCGAATATGCTCGAGGGTGTAGACAGTCTCGACCCTAAGCTGAAAGAGATGTCAAAGGTGTTCGGTATACCCGTCGGACGTCGTTTTGTGGGCGTCTATCTCTCGCAGCTGCTGCCGTATTTCAGGTCGGCTTCACGGCTGGCGATAGGACTGTGCTGGAAGTCGGGAGTAGCCGCAGAGGTCATCGGCATACCCGACGGCTCGATAGGCGAAATGCTGTTCGAGTCGAAGATCTACCTCGAAACGGCGGATCTGTTCGCGTGGACGCTGGCGGTCATACTATTGAGCCGGCTGTGCGAGGCGCTGTTCACCGCGGCGGTCGGGCTGCTGCAAAAGCGCATTGAAAAGGGCTAAGCTTCGGCTACGCCGAAGCTTTCAGCGTTTTTTGCTCAAAATGCCCTAACGGCATTTTGAGCAAAAAGCCGCGCGTTGTCTCAACCTTCCGGAAACCGTCGATTTTATAACAGCTAAATCCGGCTTCGGCGGGAAAGGCTCAGGATAAGGAGTGAACACTTTGCTTAAAGCGGTAAACATCACAAAAAAGTATGGCGACAGCGCCGTACTTGAACATTTCACTCACGATTTCGCGAACGGCAAGGTCACTGCTGTTCTCGGTAAGTCGGGCTGCGGCAAGAGCACGCTCCTGAACGTCCTGATGGGGCTTATTCCTCCCGACGGCGGCACGATAACGCGCGGCGGCAGGATAAGCGCCGTCTTTCAGGAGGATAGGCTCTGCGAGAACCTTACCGCAAGCGCGAACATACGGCTTGTCACCGGCAAGCGCTTCACCAAGCCGCAGATAGCCGCCGAGCTCTCGGCGGTGTGTCTTGACTGCGCCGACAAGCCCGTCAGGGAGCTTTCGGGCGGTATGAAGCGCCGCACGGCACTGCTGCGCGCGCTGCTCGCCGAATACGACATACTTTTCCTCGACGAGCCGTTCAAGGGTCTTGACGCCGCCACTAAGCAGACGGTGATCGGGTATTGCCGCGAAAAGATCAAAGATAAGACGGCGGTGTTCGTAACACACGACAGGGAAGAGTGCGCGGCGCTCGCCGATGAAATAATCGAACTGGATCATGAGGGTTGTACTTTTTAATAAAAATTGTCTTGATTTTATGCGTTTCTCTCCGCCACAGGCGGGGAGAAACGCGGTTTTATATACAGTCTGTGTCGGGAGGTTTGACCTCCCTATTTTTTTGATGAGACATCGTTCGGAAAAAATTGAAAAAAATTTTAAAAAGCCCTTGACAAAATTGTTTTGATGTGATATATTGTATATATGAG
>CAMWVP010000232.1 GCA_947177735.1 uncultured Clostridia bacterium | reverse complement strand
TTTCAGTACCGCGTTTTCACGCCCGCCTCCCGCAAGCCCCATGGCATAGCGCGCCTTGGCGGCCTTTTCGGTGCGGCAATAGAACCGATTGCCGAGCTCCGAGGTGCGGATGATACGCGCGTCCGAAAACGTTCCCAGAATGCCGTTTATCACGTCGGAGCGCTGTACGCCCTCGCCCGAAACGTCGCACTCCGGGCAGCTGATACACAGAAACTCCGTCGGTAGCGACACCGCTCTGTACGCACGGTAAAGCGACAGGTGGTACTGCTCCCTGACCGATTTAAGGCACTTCTCGCCGAAATGCCTGATGTTGTCGCGGAGCAGCTCGGTCTCGTACTGCGAGAAAATACCGCTCTGCGGCGCGGGCGTCGGAAAGCCCTCATAGGTAGCGCCGACTATGAACGCCGCGCGTATGTTGTCGGCGCGCGTTCTGTCGATATCGCCGACCAGAACGCTGTCTATAAACTGCGGCGGCTTCGCCAGCGCGGCGGACGAGCACAGATCGCGGAACATACGGCAGTAATCGTCAAGCGTTATCGGCACTCCGCCGAGCTCCTTGTGGAGCGCGTCGAATATCCCGATAAGCGAGTTCCAAAGCCGCTGATGAAGCGCTACCATCTCGCTGCTCAGCGCGCTGCCATCCTCGTTCATACAGCGCGCGAATATCGCCCTCTGCATGCCGATATCGTCCGTCAGAAACTTATACAGCAGCTCGGTAAGCTCCGCGCCGTCAATGGTGTCCGCGCCCTTGGGGAGCTTTTTGCGCAGATCGAGTATCGGCTGCACTACCCCCGCGCGCACTTCCTCCGCCTGCTCCATATCGAGGTCGTTCTCAAGCCGCTTGTTCCTGAACGTGAACGGCTTTTTGAGGTGCTGCGCCTCTACCGCCCACTCGTAGACGTAACTCTCGAACACGTCGATGTCCTTTGCGGACAAGCCCACGCGCTCGCCCTTTTCCTTGTCGAAACGGCTGAAATAGCCCGTTTTCACGCAGCTCAGCACCGTATCGACGCTGAAGCTGCGCAGGGCGTTGAGCGCGGAGACGACCGCGTTTATCAGCGGCTGATACAAAATCGGCTCGGGAACGTCCGTAAACACGGGGATATCGTATTTCGCGAATGCGCTCTCGACATACCGCCCGTATGCTCCCGCGTCGGTGCAAAGCACGGCGATCTCGCGGTAGCGCATCCCCTTTTCGCTCACGAGCTGCCGTATCCTGGCGGCAGCGTAGTCAAGCTCCTCATAGACGCTCGGCGCGCTTACGAGCTCGACGCAGTCTCCGAGCGCAGCGGCGCTCCTGCCCGAAACGAAAATCCTGTCCGCGAGCTCGCGCAGAGCGCAGTCCTCGGCAACTCTGTCGGCTATCCCGTCCGTCACTATGACAACGGGGCAGCCGTCCTCATCTGCCTGCCGTTTCAGGCGGTTTATCTGCGCGTTCGGAGTTTTGAAAACATCTCTGCCGCTGCCGATATCCGAGGCGAAACCGAACGTCACGTTCTCTGCCCTGCCGATAACGCGCCGCAGAAACAAAAGCTGATCCGCGGTAAAATCATTGAAGCAGTCGACGAACACGTCCGCGCCGCCGCAAACGCTGCCTTTGGCGACTATATCCGCGGCGAGCCCCGTCACGTCGAGCATATCGATATAATCGGACATAAGCTGCTCGTACTCGCCGTACAGCATACCCGCCTCGGCGAGCTTGCGCACGACGGGGGAGTTCGACCTGCCGTCAAGCTCGAAGTTAGGCAGGCTCTCCTCGAGGTCGCGCGGGGAGACCCCCGCCGTCTTGAACATCGAGACGGTCTGCACCATCTTCTCGCAGAAGCCCGTCCGCGAGGCTATCTTCCCGAGCGCGGAGAGCGCGGTCTTGTTGTCGTTGACGGTCTTGTGCATTATGATGCTCTTGACGATATCGTCGGCGGGCTTGCGCGTCTCTCCGTCCGTCTCGAGTATCTCACGGGAGAGCGCCGAGAACGTCGTGATCTTCACATCGTCAAAGCGCGACAGCAGACCCTTGCCGTCAAGCAGCCCGTATATCGCCTTTTCGGTCTCGTACTCGAACTGCTCGGGAACTATGTAGATGATGTTCCGCTTTTCCGCGCCGCTCTCGAGCAGCGAAACGAGCTCGCCGCGTACCCGTGCCGAGATATCGAAATTCGCCTTTGCAATGATAAACTTTACCAATTCGCCCTCTCCCTTTCGCTTACCTCGTACAGAAACTCCCTGCCGACCTCACCGACCTTGACGATAACGCCGACCGTTCGCAGCACCTCCGTGCGAAGCGACAAACGGCTCTCCCTGGCCGCCGCGCTGAGCTGCTTTTTCGTGAACCGACCGTCTAAGCCCTTAGGCAGAAAAACCGCGTAATCGTGAGGGATATCCAGTATCAGCTCCTCGGTGATCTCAAGCGGCACCTGCTTTATCAGGCACTTTTTGCGCGCCGCCCTGCTGCGCATATCGGGAACCTTTTCGCCGCGGAAATAGACGCGCTTTTCCGTTTTCAGGCGCACTATTATCACCGACAGATTTTCGTGCGGCAAAAACTCCCTTATCGAGTACAGCTCCTCAAAGACCTTGAGCTTGGAATATTGCTTTCTTGGAAGGATCTCGTCGACTATCTAGCCCTTCTCCTCGCAAATGAACAGCGATCGGTACTCGCCGATAACGGGGTGCACGACCGTCACGCGGGAATACTCCAGAAACGCGCGGAGCTTGTCGCGCAGACGATAAAGCGCCTTGGTCTGTATCTCGAAGATACCGTCCTCGCTCACTGCGTCGGCGTAGAAGCTGCCGATCCTTATCTCCTGCTCGTCGGAACACGGCGCGTAATAGTTCTTCAGCACCGCGTGGATCAGCTTCTCGTTCTGCGTGCCGACGGAGCCGTGAAATCCCTTGTTGTCGTTCGACAGCGCCGCGCCGAGCGCCGCCGAAAACCTCTCTCTATTCTCGGTCACGCTGTTCAATATACCTCGCCTCCCCGTCGTCGTTGTTGCCGTCAATGATGATATCC
>CAMWVP010000231.1 GCA_947177735.1 uncultured Clostridia bacterium | reverse complement strand
ATTTTGTCTAGCAACTTTATTTTACCAGATTTTTGCCTATCTCTCAATATTTTTTACTAACTTGTCCAATATCTATTGTAGCACAACAAAAAAATTTTTCTTTTTTTCAAAAAAGCTATTGACAAATCTTATAAATTGTGATATAATTATTAAGTCGTTAGGTTATGACGATATGCGAGTGTGCTGGAATAGGCAGACAGGCTAGCTTGAGGTGCTAGTGGCAGTATTGCCGTGTGGGTTCAAGTCCCGTCACTCGCACCACAGATTTTTTCTCGGAATTGGCTTTATAGAGCCGATTCCGAGATTTTCTTTTTCCCAAAAAACGGCGGCTGTCCATTGTCTGTCCATTATTGGGGAAATTTTGTCCATTACGGTCTAGGCGCTTGCCTTTTTCTTGCCCGAGAAGTCGAGAACCGAAGCGATCGCGTCACCCGCTCTTGCTTGCGCCTGTTGGAACACATGGCAATAAATGGAAGTCGTAGTAACCATCCCAAATGGTCACACATTCCTAAAATCTTCTTAAACCGCTTGATTAAGCGGTTTTCTCGCTCTCATTACCATTTCCCACTTCAAGAAATTTCTTGTGCGGCAGCGGCTTTTCGAGCAACTTGTAATAAATGTGAATCTCGCGCGGTCTGTCCTTAGCGTATTCGTCAACAGTTATGTACTCGATCAATTCCAAGCACATCTCGCGCGTAAGCTCCTGCACATCGGTGTACTTTTTCAAGCGGCGGATAAATTCTTCCACATCGCTTTCGTCTTGCTTAACAGCATTGAGTTTTGCTTCAAGCCGTTCAACTTCCTCGGATAAGGTTTTCTGCTCCGCCTGATATTTCTCCAAAAGGTTCACGCACATATCTTCGGGTATTTTGCCAAGCACTTTATCCTCATAAATCGAGGGAATAAGTTTCTCCAACTCGGAAAGTCTGTACTGCCCATCGTGTAAACGCTTTTGCTCCTCGGCGGTCTGTTTTGAGTTTATCTGCTCTTTCTTTGAAAGAAATTGCTTTCGAGCAGCTTCCTCATCTTCCAAAACCAGCGCCGCCATTGAACGAATATCCGCGAGTATGAGCGCGTTTATATCGTTCATTTTGATATAGTGGCTCGGACAGCCTTGTTTTCCCTGCCGATTGTATCTGCCGCAATTAAAATTATGCCTAACGTATTTGCGCGGTTTCTTCTTGCTTCCGTTGGTTGTATTATTCCAGCCGAGCCGCATTTTTTCTCCGCAGTCGGCACAAAACATAAGTCCGCTTAACGGAGCAACAAAGCCCGTTTTTGTTTTCTTGCCCTGACTTACCGACTCCTCGACCTCACGGCACTTATCCCAGATTTCTTGTGAAACCAAGGGCTCGTGCGTGTTGTAAATTATTACCCACTCGGACGGGTCTTTCTTGACGGTTTTGTGGTTTTTGTAGGATACCGTTGTAGTTTTCATCTGAACCAAATGCCCAAGATATGTGGGATTTCTCACAATCTGCCGAATAACTCCGGCACTCCATAAGTGAGTGGTTCTGCGCGGGTTGGGCTTGCCGAGTTTTGCATAAAGATAATCCGAGGGTATCGGAATTTTTTCATCGTTGAGCTTTTCAGCAATATGATACGGACTTACTCCCTGTGAACGCATTTCAAATATACGTCTGACTACGCTTGCTGCAGGTTCATCAACCACAGGCAAGCGATTTTCATCATCCCCCTTTACATAGCCGTACGGAGCGAATGTAGTTCTGTACTTTCCGGATTTTGCATTAGCTTCGACAACTGCGCGGATTTTCTTTGATGTAGATGCGGCGTGCCATTCGTTGAATAAATTCACGATAGGCATCATATCCATTGCGGAGGTATCTTTATTTGCTGTATCCACATTATCACTTAATGCAATAAAGCGAATGTTATAGGTCGGAAAGATGTAATCAATGTATTGTCCGACTTGGATATAATTTCTGCCAAAACGGCTCAGATCTTTGACGATGATAAGATTGATCTTACCCGTTTTTGCGTCCTCAAGCAATCGAGTAACTCCCGGGCGATTGAAATCGGTACCGCTAAATCCGTCGTCGACGTAAATATCATAGGTGTTCCAACCCTGCTCTGTGACATACTTTGTAAGGATCAACTTCTGATTTTCGATTGACAAGGACTCGCCTGCGCGCATATCTTCCTGCGATAACCGAACATAAATCCCTACATTATAAATTGTCTGCTTTGACATAATTCTGTTCCTTTCAAATTCAAAGCAGCCATATTCGACAATTTTATTATACTACAAATTGCCGAATATGTCAATGCTTTAAAGTGTGATTTTTGAATTTTTATGCGGCTTTTTTGGTTGTGTTCAGAGATTCGTTCAACGCACGGTTAAACGCGATTTCCGAGATTACCTTATCAATGTCCTTGCTCCCGATAAAATGGCTATGTACGATGAATTTCTTGCCGTCTATCTCGTACTCGTTTGTGCGGACAGGACTGTCCTTGTATCGTTCGTTAAGCTCATACATTGTAGGTTTTGTTGCCGTTGCTACGGCGGTCGTTGTCGATTCATTTCTTCTCATTAAACTCCTTTCCTGTCGGTTATGCAGCCGACATTAACTTGGGAAGATTGGACAAAAACAGGGTCAAGGTATGTCCCATCTCCTCAACTTCTTTCTGTAAAGCTTCGATATCGCTAGCGTAAATATCGTTGATTTCGTTGGCTTTTCTTGCGATTTGGTTGATGTTTGCGCCAATGATACGCAATGCTTTCATTACCTCAGAAACCTCGCGCATATCGAAGTAAATGATTTTTCCCTCCAGCGACATTCTTTTAATGAACGTTCCCGTTTTGAGCATTACCGAGGCGGCGCGTTCCTCAATCTGTTTCCATTCGGTGAGGTCGTATGTGACCTCTTTGCGGTGAACTTGTTTGAATTTTCTCAAATAAATCAGTCCTTTCATAAATAAAATTTTATAGCGTATGCGCTGGTTTTAATTATATTATACGACAGAAAATTTAAAAAGTTAAGAGATTTTTGAGCGAT
>CAMWVP010000230.1 GCA_947177735.1 uncultured Clostridia bacterium | reverse complement strand
TGCTTGCAGAGTGAAACGTCGTTGATCACGGTATCGCCGCAGCTTATGCCGTAGGTCTCGACAGTTTCACCGTTTTCGGTCGCTATCGGGGTCGAAGTAAGCACCCACATAGTAAAACCTCCGATTAGCGTAGTAACAGTTCGTTTTCTGTCTATCACAAATTATAACACATCGATTTCCGGAAGTTGAGAAAGTATTTTTTCTTTTTTCCGATTTTGTGAAAGATTGTCTTATAACCTAAAAAAAGCAAATACTTTTTGTCTATAACAACAACAGAAATTTGCCGAAAAAAAGGGGTTGACTTTTGGGCTTCATTATGCTAAAATAGAAAGTAGAATAAACTGCGGCTCTGTCCGCGGAATTTGGAGGGTGTATCTATGAGAAAATCCGATGAAAATCTGGCGCTGCTTTACAAGGCGGTTATGACGCTTAAGGACGAAAAGGAATGCGCGGCATTCTTCGAGGATCTCTGCACGCCGCAGGAGCTCAGCGCCATCGCGCAGCGTCTCCATGTGGCGAGTATGCTGACCGAGGGCAAGGTCTACAACAGTATCGTAGAGGCTACGGGCGCTTCCACCGCTACTATTTCCCGCGTCAACAAAACGCTTACCTATCAGACCTCGGGCGGATATAAGATCGTATTCGAGCGTATGAAGGGCGGAAAGTAATGCAAAAGGGCTACGGTGAGTTCGCGGAGGTGTACGATCTGCTGACGTTCAACGTGCCGTATGACGAGCTTGCCGACCGCTACGCCGAGTGCCTGGCGGAGCTGGGAGTACGCGGCGGACGGCTGCTGGATATGGGTTGCGGGACGGGAAGCCTGACCGTGAGGCTCGCCGGGCGAGGTTTTGATGTTATCGGGCAGGACGCGTCTCCCGATATGCTGACCGTCGCCGCGGGGAAATCCTCGGCGGTGATGTGGATCTGCCAGAATATGGAGGAGACCGATGTCGGCGGTACCGTCGACGCTGTCATTTCAACACTGGACAGCGTGAATCATCTCGAAAGCGCCGAGGCTATGCTGGAGTGCTTTCGGAGAGCCTCCTGCTGTCTGGAGAGCGGAGGGGCGTTCGTGTTCGACGTGAACACCGTCCGCAAGCACCGCGAAGTCCTCGGGAACAACACGTTCGTGTACGATGTGGACGGAGTGTACTGCGTCTGGTCGAATTCCTTTGACGAGAGCGACTGCGGCGTTGAGATAGAGCTTGATCTGTTCTTCGAGAACGATGACGGAACCTACTCTCGCGGCGGCGAGAGCTTCAGGGAGATCGCGCTGCCGAACGAGCAATACTGCCAATTGCTGGAAGAGGCGGGCTTTGAGGTCGTGAGCGTAAAAGATTATGATACATATAATAATGTAACCGACAGCAGTGAAAAACTGCTGCTTTTGGCGAAAAAGCGGTAAATATTACAAGATGTAATGAATAAGAGGCGGAAAAATGGGTAAGATTGTAAGAGCGTTATCGGCAGAGGGCGGGGTGCTTTGCTCCGCGATCGACAGCACGGATATGGTGAGAGAGATGGCGAGACTGCACGGGGCATCGCCCGTAGTGACCGCGGCGCTCGGCAGAATGACAACGGCGGTGTCGATAATGGGCGCGATGCTCAAGTACGAGGGCGATACGCTGACCCTGCGGATAAACGGCGGAGGACCCTGCGGAACGCTGACGGCGGTCTCGGACTACCGCGGCAACGTGAAGTGCTGTGCGGGCGATCCTAACGCAAACGCTCCCGATGTGGAGACGGCGGTCGGAACGGACGGCTCGCTGACCGTGGTCAAGGATATGGGACTGAAGGAGCCTTATATCGGACAGATACCGCTTGTTTCAGGCAACATCGCAGAGGAGATCACGGCGTATTATTCCGTCAGCGAGCAGCTTCCGACGGTGTGCGCACTGGGTATCCTGTTCGACGACGGCGGCGGTGTGAGCGCGGCGGGCGGCTATATGGTGCAGGTCGTGCCGCCGATCTCGGAGCAGTCGGTCAAGGTGCTGGACGAAAACCTGAAAAAGATGAATTCCGTACAGCAGATGCTGGAACAGCGGCTCGATCCGTCGGATATTGCGCTGAGCGCGCTCTCTGGGTTGGGCGGCGAAATACTGGACAGCTGGGAAGCACGGTATTATTGTGATTGTTCGCGCGAGCGGACGGAGCGTGTGCTCATTTCGCTTGGCAAAAAGGAGCTTGCAAGGCTTGCAGAGGAGCAGGAGGAAACCGAGGTTTGTTGTCACTTTTGCAATAAAAAGTATAGATTTACCGCCGGCGAAATGTTGAAATTGCTGAAAGAGTAAATTTTTTGAAAAAAGGGTTGACATTTCCGGGAGAAACGTGTATAATATAATAGTCGCTTGAAACGGCGGCAACGGAAGTTTAGCTCAGCTGGGAGAGCATCTGCCTTACAAGCAGAGGGTCATAGGTTCGAGCCCTATAACTTCCACCATATTTGCGGCGCATCGCTACGGTGCGCCGAATTGGCCCGGTAGTTCAGTTGGTTAGAACGCCGCCCTGTCACGGCGGAGGTCGTGAGTTCGAGTCTCATCCGGGTCGCCAGTTTTCGTCTCTGCAATGGTTATCGTCAATGCGGAGGCTTGCGAAAACGCGGCAAAAAGCCAAAGGCTTTTTGCAAGGTCGAACCCTTTGCGTTCGACACTGCCTCTGTAGCTCAGTTGGTAGAGCAGGGGACTGAAAATCCCCGTGTCATTGGTTCGATTCCGATCGGAGGCACCATTTGCGGATTTAGCTCATCTGGTAGAGCGCCACCTTGCCAAGGTGGAGGTAGCGAGTTCGAGCCTCGTAATCCGCTCCAGCGCACTAGCGGCGCTAATTCGGCGCTATAGCCAAGTGGTAAGGCATGGGTCTGCAACACCCTGACCCCCAGTTCAAATCTGGGTGGCGCCTCCACCCGAAAGGGTCTATACCCCGGCTCGGAATGAGGATGTCAAAATTTTTTGGATATTTTCAAAAAAACCTCTTGACAAACAGTTCCGAAAGTGGTATACTTGATAAGTCGCGTGAAAGCGGCACCAGTTCCTTGAAAATTGAACAATACTGAAAAGAACGAATTAACATGAC
>CAMWVP010000229.1 GCA_947177735.1 uncultured Clostridia bacterium | reverse complement strand
TCACCTCGTTGAAGCATTCAAGTCAACACTTGAGGAGGCAGCTTGCGCGGACATCATAATCCACGTTTGCGACGTTTCCGACCCCGACGCTGCCGAGAAAGCGGACGTTACCCTGAAAACTCTTGCGGAACTTGGGGCAGCCGAGATACCCGTCGTGACCGTGCTCAACAAGTGCGACAAGATCAGCGAGAGCATACCGACCGACGATAAGACCGCCAAAATAAGCGCCCTCAAAAACGAAGGTATAGACGAGCTTCTGGAGAAAATCGCCAAGAACCTCCCGCAGACCAGCCGCAGAATGAAGCTGCTGCTGCCCTATGACAAGGCGGGCTATACCGCGCAGCTTCGAGAAAACGGAAAGGTGTTCTCGGAGGAATACACCGAAAACGGCATCGCGGTGGACGCGCTCGTCGACATAATGCTCATCAAGCAGATGAGCGATTATGAGGTCAATTGAAGAAAGGGGGAGGGGAGACCCTCCCCCTTATTATTTCGCTTCGTCAAGCAGCACCTCTGCGCCGCCGACGGGTCTTATCGTAAGTACGTGGCAGGAGCCGATGCCGAATATCTTCTCCATATTCATCCTGAACTGACCGAGCGCGTCAAGCGGCACGAACGCCTGTATAGTTCCAGCGAAGCCGCCGCCGTGAACACGGCACGCGCCCTTGCGGTGCAGCGAGTTTTCGGCCACGTTGAGCGCCATAGACAGGCACTGATTGCGCACGTCGCCGCTCGGGTAGATGTTCTGGAGGTACTTAAAGGAGCTGTCGCCGCTTTCCTTGACTGCTGCGAGGAAGTCATCGAAACGCTCGTTTTTCAGCGCGTGGATCACCCTCTCGACGCGGTCGTTCTCGTGGAAGAAGTGGATGGCACGGAGAACGGCTCTGTCGCCGAATTTCTCGCGCAGTCCGTTTATGTTCAGCATTACGTCGGCAAGCGCGATCGACCGCAGCGTTTCGCAGTCGAAATAGCCCGCCACCGCTTTCATTTCGCGCGAGATAGCGGCGTACTCGTCGGTAAGATCGGCGTGGTCTCCCTTTGCGTCAACGATACAGAGCGCGTGCTTATAGCTCTTGAAGTCGCAGGGAACGCTTTCGATAATGGGCGTGTCGTTGTCCTTGAAGTCTATCGCGACAAAGCCGCCTACCGAGCATGCCATCTGATCCATCAGCCCCGAGGGCTTGCCAAAGTACTCATTCTCGGCGAACTGCGATATCTGCGCGATCTTGACGGGGGATATCTGCCCGCCGTTGTAGAGGTGGGAGAAGATATTGCCGACAAGCACCTCGAACGCCGCCGAGCTGGACAGCCCCGAGCCTTTCATTACGGTAGAGGTCGTATACGCGCGGAAGCCGCCTATCTTATGACCGTTTCTGCGCAAGCCGCGCGCCACGCCGCGTATCAGCGACGCGGAGGTGTTCTTCTCCTCGGGCTTTACGTCAAGCTCCGAGAGGTCTATCCTGTCCTCGGGGAAGCCCTCCGATTTGATGACCGCAAAGTTGTCGTCGGTCTGCTCGACCACTGCGATCACGTCGAGGTCAACGCTCGCGGCGAACACCTTGCCGTTGTTGTGGTCGGTGTGGTTGCCGCATATCTCGGTGCGCCCGGGCGCGGAGAAAAATCTGTGCGCTCCGAGCGAGCCGAAATACTCCGCGAAGCCGACCTCCGCGGTCTTGTAGCGCTTTTTCTGCATTTCAAGCTGCGCCTCGGGATAGAGGGCAGAGAGGTTCCTTACGATAGGTTTCATAAAGCTTTCGTCCTTTCCGATCATTCTTCGTAAAACATATGCTTTGCTTTTTCCTTATGCGCCGAAACGCTGAGCACCAGACCGATGCAGGCGTGCATCATTATCATCGCCGTGCCGCCAGTGCTTATAAACGGCAGCGGTATGCCGATAACGGGCACCACCGACAGCACCATTCCGATATTGATTATGCAGTGGAACAGCACCAGCGCGAACACTCCCACGCAGATCAGCCGACCGAGCTGATCCTGAGCGCCCGAGGCGTTGGAGAGCAGCTTAAGGCAGAGCACCGCCAGCGCGATAACAACTGCCATACAGCCGATAAAGCCCATCGTCATACCGATATACGAGAACACGAAGTCATTGTATATCTCGGGTATATCGATGTAATTGTCGGCGTTGAAGCCGATGCCCGTGAGCTGTCCCGCGCCGAGACCGACCTTGCCCTGGTTCTGTTGATAGTAGATATCCAGTCTCTCCTCCTGCTGCAAAGCCTCGTCGAACAGCACCTTTATGCGTATTCGGTGGTCGTTGTTCATTACGTACTTCCAGGCGACGTAGATGACCGGCGGCACCGCCGCTGCCGCGACTACGATATACTTCCACGAGACCCCGCCCATAAACAGCATCACGATGAAGATGAACAGGAACACCAGTGCCGAGCCCGCGTCGCCCTGCGCGATTATAAGCGCCGTGGGGAACAGCCCGTGCGCGCAGACAAGCAGCAGGTGCGGCAGGGAATTGAGCTTGTCGCCGAGCTTTGAGATGTGCAGCGCGAGCGTGATTATAAACGCAAACTTCATGATCTCCGACGGCTGAATGGTTATGCCGTTTTCGCCGCCGATCTGTATCCACGCAACGTCGTCGCCGCGTTGAACGCCAATCGGAGACCAGACCAGAAGCTGAATTATAACGGTGACAGGCGCGTAAATATACCATAATTTGGCAATGAATTTGTAGTTGAAAAAGCTTATCACGACCGACATACCTATGCCGATAAGCGCCGCGACGAACTGCGTTTTGACCATACCCATGGGGATATAGTCGGTCTTGTACATCGTATACACAAGAAAAATATCGAAAGCGGTAAGCACAAAGCAAATTACCGGCAGAATCTTGTCAACCCTCTTGAAATGCCCCGTAAGAAAATCCAGAATATCTTTCATAGCTCTCCAATAAAAACAGTCATATTAGACCTCCTCGGAAACTTATGAAGCCCCGTCTGACCTGCCCGGTTTCCGAGGAAGTCTATTACATACACATTCTTATTATATCCAATTTTTGTCGCAGTTGCAATAGTATTTCGCTGGAATCTTCCGCAAAATGAAATTTCGCCAAA
>CAMWVP010000228.1 GCA_947177735.1 uncultured Clostridia bacterium | reverse complement strand
GCTCCAACGCGTTCCTCGAGATAAAGAAGAAGTTCCGCGGGATAACGTATAAACGGCGCTTCGAGCTGACCTACAAGGAGCTGCACGACTACATAACCGACGGCACTTCCCCAAAGACGCGCGGACAGGTTTTCGAGGAGATCGACTATATGATACGCCGAATGAGCCTCAAGCCGAAGATCGTTATCTGCTACGACAGAGAGGCGTACTACGGCAACGACGACAAGGAGTTCCGACTGACGTTCGACGGGAATATCCGATACAGGCGCGACGACCTCGACCTGCGGCACGGAGACCGCGGAGAATATCTCGCTACGCAGCCGTACACGGTCATGGAGGTCAAATCGGCGGGCGCTATCCCGTTATGGCTCGTGAGGGCTCTTTCGGAGAATAAGATATATTCGGGCTCGTACTCGAAATACGGCAATATTTTTGCAGGTGAGATGAGAATGCGCGCGCATTCTTAATCTAAAGGAGCGCTGATTTAACGGCGGGGAAAACCGCGCAGAATAAATCATTTGATCGGCGATTCCCTGACAGAAATAAAAAATGGGAGTAAAGAAATGTTTTCGACAATAATTGACACTTCAATAGGAGTAACGGCGCAGAGTGCGCTGCTTTGCACGCTGGCGTCGGCGGCGCTCGGACTTTGGGCGTCGTTCCTGTACAGGCTCAACAATCCCCGCGCGTCCAAGAACCTTATGGTCACGCTGGTGGTGCTGCCGGTACTGGTTCAGGCGGTGATAATGCTCGTCAACGGCTCGGTCGGCGCGGGTATCGCGGTAATGGGCGCGTTCAATCTGGTGAGGTTCCGTTCCGCGCCCGGCACTTCACGCGAGCTGTGCTACGTGTTCCTCGCGATGGGGATCGGTCTCGCGACCGGTATGGGATATATCGGATTTGCCGCGATAATCGCGGTGGCGGTGGGCGTTATACTGGCGGCGCTCGGGTTTATCCCCGCGTTCGGTATCGTCAAGACCGCAAAGCTGCTCAGGGTTCTTATCCCCGAGGACGTGGACTATATGACCTGCTTTAAGGAGATCTTCGCCGAATACACGTCCAGCCACAGACTGATAATGTCCAAGACTGTAAGCATGGGAACGCTCTACGAGCTGCGTTACGAGATAATTCTCAAGAACGCGGAAAAGGAGAAGGAATTTCTTGACAAGATACGCGTCCGCAACGGCAATCTTACGGTCGCGTGCAGTGTGCTGACGGATAATCATGAAGAGATGTAATACTGTTGCTGCGCCAATTAAATATTTCCGAGTATCAAAGCTTTTGCGGTTTTCCCCGCCGGAGGCGGGGAAAACCGCAAAAAATCGGAAATGTTTGACCGGAACAACAATGGCCTATTTTCGGAGGTACGAATATGAATATGAACTTTAAGAGGCTTGCGGCATTCTGCGCTCTGTCGCTTATGATGACGGGCTGCAACAACCCCTCGCAGGAAAGCTCGGGCGGCACGTCAAGCCCTCTGCTGAACGGAAACAGCAGCGTTGAACAAAATTCCGTCGTCGTAAGCGGCGGCGCGGGCGACGCTGTCGAGGTGAAAGAGCCGCAGAATTCCGACTGCTCGATAACGTTCTCGGACGGCAAGATCGACGTGAACGGCAAGGGCGCGGCGGTCAAGGACAATGTCGTCACCATCTCCAAGGCGGGCGTATATTCGCTTTCGGGCAGCTCCGACAACGCAAAGGTGATCGTTGACGCAGGCAAAAACGACGAGGTAACGCTTATGCTGAGCGGCGTGTCGATAAAGAGCGCGGACGGCTCCGTTATCGACTGCGAGGGCGGCAAGACCTTAGTGCTTTACCTCACCGAGAATACCGAGAACTTCATCTCCGACAGCGCCGATTACACGTTCCCGACCGAGGACACCGAGCCCGACGGAGCGGTCTTTTCACGCGCCGATCTTGTGATAATGGGCGAGGGCAGTCTCAGCGTTACGGGCAGCTACAAGGACGCTGTAAAGTGCAAGGACGGTCTGACGATAAAGTCGGGCAAGCTGACGGTCACTGCCGCCGATGACGGCATCGTCGGCAAGGATTATGTGCGCGTAAGCGGCGGCGATATCACGATAAACGCGCAGAGCGACGGCATGAAGTCCACCAACGACACCGATATCGGGCGCGGCTATATCACGATAACCGACGGCACCCTCAACGTCACGGCGCTCAAGGACGGCATACAAGCCGAAAAGGAGCTGACCGTCGAGGGCGGCAATGTAACGGTCTTTGCGGGCGGCGATGAGGCAAACGCGCAGGTGACCGCGAGCGCGAACCCGTTCGATTGGGACAGGCGCGGCAATAACGGCGGCAATAACAGCGCCGACACCTCGTCCGAGAGCAAAAAGGGCTTGAAGGCGGGCGGCGATATCGCGGTCTCGGGAGGCGTGGTAAACGTCACCTCCGCCGATGACAGCGTTCATTCCAACGCCAACGTTTCCGTCACGGGCGGCACGCTCACGCTGTCCTCCTGCGACGACGGCATACACGCCGACGAGACGCTCACGATCTCCGACGGCAGTATCACCGTGACCAAGAGCTACGAGGGTCTCGAGGGCAAGAATATCGAGATAATGGGCGGTGAGATAGACGTCACGGCAGCCGACGACGGCTTGAACGCCGCTGGAGGCGACAACGCGGGCTATTTCGGCTTCAACGAGGGCGGCGACTACTATATCAGTATCTCGGGCGGAAATATCACCGTGAACGCCGACGGTGACGGCATCGACAGCAACGGCACCATCGCCCAGAGCGGCGGATATGTCGTGGTATACGGTCCGACAAATTCGGGCAACGGAGCGATCGACTACGAGGGCTCCTACGCCGTGAGCGGCGGCACGCTGATCGCGCTGGGCGCGTCGGGAATGGCGCAGGCTCCGAGCACGCTCTCGCAGCCGTGCCTGTCGATAAACGCGGATGTGGACGCGGGCAGCACTATCGAGGTGCGTTCCTCGGACGGCACGGCGGTGCTCTCGACCGTGACACCCAAGCGCTGTCAGTCGCTGATATTCACTGCCGACAAGCTGACGGTGGGCGAGGAGTACGGCATTTACGCCGACGGTACGCTTCTCGCGACCCTCACCGCCGAGGAG
>CAMWVP010000227.1 GCA_947177735.1 uncultured Clostridia bacterium | reverse complement strand
ACGAGATAGACGCGGCACATTCCGAATACCGCGCGGAATTTAAGAAAATGTCCGCAAAGGTGTTTGCCGATGAAACGGTAATGCACGGAAAAGAGGGTATTCCCGACGATTATTTTGTCATTGTCGACCCCAACGGCGGAGAAGCGCTCGATAAACAGATAATGACCTATGCGCCGCAGATTCGCGAGGAGGCGCACAAAGCGGCGATAAATACCGAGCTGCGGCTGTACGAGGTTCAGATCGGCGTGTCGTGCGGTACGTTCACATTCGACAGCGTAAAGGGTCTTGTTACCGCGACGCAGGTGCTCTCCGAGGACAGGACGACCTACAACACCGTCGCGCAGCTCCAGCGGCAATTACGCCCCGTTCTGGAGGCTGTCGCGGAGATCACCGCAAATCTGGCGCGGTTCTACGGCTTTGAGGTAACGGACGGAGAACCCGCTATTGAGTTCGGCGACAGCGTTTTCGAGGACACGGGCACGGAATTCTCGCGGCGTTTCCAGATGGTTCAAGCGGGGCTGCTTAAGCCCGAGGAGTTCAACGCTTGGTACTTCGGAGTGCCTATCGAGAAAGCGCGTAAAATGCTCCCGGAAATGACAACGCTTTTCGGTGGCGAGAGCCTCGCGGGCGGTGATGAATAATGCTCACGCCGAAACAATTACAGAGCCTGCCGAAACCGCTCACGGATATTTATTCGGAGCTGTCGGATTTTCTGCTGCAGGATATCGCGCTGCGGATATCCAAAGCGGCGAAGATCACCGACACGGCGGAGTATCAGATGTATCGCGCACGTGCGCTGGGTATGTCAACGGACGCGATCAAGAAAGAGATCGCGCGTATCAACGGCGTTGCCGAGGAGAAGATCGCGGAGCTTATTGCGCAGGTTGCCGAACAGTCGGACGAATTTGACCGCAAAATGCTGGGCGCGAGCGGCGGCGTTCCGCTCGCCGAGAACACACAGCTGCAAAAGCTTATGGCGGCGCAGATCGAGCAGACCCGCGGACTTTGCACAAATCTCACGGGAACGCTCGGGTTTGCCCAGCGCACCGCCGACGGGCGAATGATCTACGGCAGCGCGACCGATTTCCTGCGCAAGCAAATGGACATGGCGCAGATGAAAGTCATGACGGGCGTTTGCGACTACAACACCGCGGTGCGGCAGGCGTGTTTTGCGCTTGCCGACAGCGGCTTGCGGACGATCTATTACGCGAGCGGGCATTCCGACCGCATTGAAGTCGCGGTGCGGCGTGCGTTAATGACGAGCGTTTCTCAGCTCACGCAGAAAATATCCGAGCAGAATGCTGCCGAGTTCGGAGCGAACGGCTGGGAGATCTCCGCGCATATGGGAGCGCGACCGTCACATGCGGTCTATCAGGGGCGGCAATATCCCAATTCGCAGTATGAAACGATCGTCCTGCCGCTTATTACCGACTATAACTGCCGTCATTCGGCTTATCCGATAATTATGGGCGTTACCAAGCCCGCGTACACAGACGAGCAGCTGGCGGCGCTCGATCCTCCCCCGTTCACCTACGAGGGCAGACGGTACACCGCATACGAAGCACAACAACAAATGCGCAAAATGGAGCGCGCTATGCGGCGACAGAAAGACCGCTGTGTCGTTGCGGACGCTGTCGGGGATAAAGACGCGTTCACCGCGGCGAGCATTAAACTTCGTCGGCAAAAGGACTACTACGAGGATTTCTGTAAAGCCGCAGGGACGTATACCGAGTATGAGCGGACATTTGTTGCCGGGTATAATCGTCAGCTCGCTGCCAAGACGGGAGCTGTTACGAGGAAACAGAATGCGTTTAAAAATGCCCAGATAACCTTGACAAATTCGGGGAATGGTGGTATAATAAAGCCAAAGGTTGACTTTATAAAGGATTACGCGGATATCGACAAGGCTTTAATGGAAAAAGTGGGCTTTGATATGATTGAACCCTCATTTGCTTCCATAGACCCCAAACTTGCGATAACAAATGTCAATCAATTGATCAAGTTGGAGCAAAAGTTTGGCGTTATTCACAAATCAACAGGCTCTATTTGCGCAATAAATTCTGGCACGTCAACCGTAGCGTATACTAGTGTGAAAATAACTTGCCCAAGCTCACAAAACCTTTCGCTTTGCCCGAAATTTTACAGAAATAAAAAAGACCATAGAAAAACAGCAATATTGGATAGAAACTGTAAACATGCAATGCCATTTGCTGAAAAATATGCCGATGTTTATACCGTCACGCATGAGTACGGACACATGCTGCAAAACTTACTTGTTGAGGAAGAAATGATTGCAAAAGGGTGGCTGAAAAGTACTCCGCGAATGTTTGTAAAAAATGCAGGAACGAAAAAACAGCGGCTAAAGTGGTATACTGATATTTTTGATGATGTTGAGAAAAAATGCTTTGATGAAATTATTGAAATTGCAAAGCAAAGAGATAAAAATTTCAGCTACAATAAATGTATTTCTCGATATGGTAATAGCAGCAAAGCCGAGTTTTTTGCTGAGGTTTTTGCAAATGCTCAAACGGGTAATCCGAATGCGCTTGGTAAGGCAATGAATATTTGGCTTAAAAGAAAGGGGTTGATAGAATGATAACGGGACTTCCGTATTTTATGAAAAACCCAGATTGGTATCGTACTTCCGGCGATGAGCCGGGATATGTTCTAACCGAAAATGCACCGCCCGAGGCAGTCAAAAGCTACAATGAATTTTACGAGAGCAACATTTTGGTCGATGAGAACGGCGATGAACGGTTGATAGAGCGATAAAGGCGTTTTGCACGAGCGTTTTCCGCAAGTCGGATAATGTGTGCAAGGCGCTTTTTTACGCACAAAATTAGATAAATCGCGCTCCCAAAAGGGGCGCGTTTATTATACCCAAAAATAAATTAGGAGGAATTGCAATGGATAAGATAGTGGAATTGCTGAAGCTGTTCGGTATCGAGCTTACGACAGATCAGACTAAGCAGCTCAAAGAGGTCGCGGAAAAGGAATTCGTTCCCACTGCCGACGCTGCCAAGAACGCCGCAAAGGTCGAGGAGCTCGCCAAGCAGCTTGACGAGCTCAAAGCTAAGTACACGGAGGCGACAGATAAGCTCGCCGCGCAGGAAACGGACTACGCCGCCGAGAAGCTGCTGTCCGGGTACAA
>CAMWVP010000226.1 GCA_947177735.1 uncultured Clostridia bacterium | reverse complement strand
TTAAAGGCGTTCACACTAAGACGGGCGTTGAGCGTTAATGTGAACACGCTCTAGTTTCCCCCGCCCCAGACCGGGAAAAACGCCGCTAAATCTAAAGACTTTTTAACGACTTTATCAATTTTACACCACTTAATCAAATCGGTCTAGTACAATAATATTTTGTTCCGATACTATACTACTGTTTTGGCTTTTTGGCGATCAAAAGATATAGACATATTATCCAAAATCGGAAGATTTTATAACGGAATATTAGTGCGATATTGTTCGTAAAATCCACTTGACATTGACGCAGCGTCAAGTGGTATAATAAGAACGGTGATACAAATGAATGAACCGAAAACCATAAACGAGGTCTGCAAAACGCTTGATATAACCTCCCGCACGATACGCTATTACGAGCAGTGCGGACTGATAAAAACCATACGCGAGAGCAAGACCGCTCCGCGCAAACTTGACGGCGAAAACATTGAGCGCCTGCGGAAGATCCGCTTTCTGAGGAAGCGGGGGCTGAAACTCGATGAGATTGCTGCCGTGATCGACAGCGAGACAAAGACGGCGGAGATGATCTACGGCAAAACCGCAGAATTAAAGGCTGAGATACGCGCTCTGACAGAGCGTATCGGTCTGCTCGAGGAAGTGCTCGCTGTCGTGGAAAAAGGCGGGGATATCTATTCGGAGGAGCAGAGTCAGCCGTCCGACGCCGCCGAGAAGCTTCGGATAGCCGCGGAATGTACAAATCTGGTGCTTGAACGCAGATTCCCGGAACTAATGCCGTATCTGAACAACGACATGAGAACGATGTCGCCCGATTTCTTTGAGGAGATCTGGAACGCGCATATCAAGCCCTGCGGAAAATTCATTTCTGTGGGTGAGCAGAGCATTGACGGAAATACGGTGACCAACAGACTTATTTTTGAAAAGCTCGGCGTGATCATTATAACAGAAGTGTACGGCGGAATTGTGATAGGTATGGTATTTCAGTATTTCAAAGAGATCGAATGACCGCCCGCACAGGGCACACCGAAAGGAGAAAAACTATGGAGATCGTCAAAAAAATATTTAAGGCTGCCGGCAGAATTTTTTTGGGAATTATGATAATATTACTGCTCGCGCTTGTCGGACTGTTCATATACCACCGCATCCATACCTCGAAGAATAAGGAGTTCCTGAAAGAAATGGGCTACTACAACCCTGTTTCCGTCGGAGATCATTCGCTGAATCTCGTGGAATACGACGGCGCAAAGGACAAGCACCGAATCGTTGCGCTCGGCGGTAACGGCTGGGGCTTCCCGCTTGAGCTTCGGGAGTTGGCTGACGAGCTTCGGGAGGAGGGTGCGGTTTACTATCCGGCACGTGCCGGCTATGACGGCAGCGACGATGTAAAGCAGGATATGACGGTCGAATTTGTTGTGGAGGATTACCGCAAGGTGCTTCGGAACGCGGGTGTCGAGGCGCCGTATATCCTGATGCCGCATTCCTATGCCGGCGTTCTCGCGACCTACTGGGTGAACAAATATCCGGATGAGATCGAGGCAATGATCGATCTGGACGGAATCATCGCACAATCTTTTACGGAGGAGCAGCTGCAGGAGGCAATGGAACAGACCAAAGGCATGGCAACGATCAGAGGAGTTATGAATCTCGGCATCGGTGACGTCGCACTGCACGTTTTCTTTCCGAAAGACCCCGATTATTCCGAGGACGAACAACACATATACGACGCAATGACGCTGATGACATCGGGGAGTGCCGCGTTCGTTTCGGATATCGGCTGCGTCGCTGTCAATACCGATAAAACGTGGAAGATAATGCAGCCGAATGATGTACCGAAGCTCTATATCAGCTCCTCAAACGGTTATCGGACAGTGGAAGAGCTTGAAGCGGACGATGTGCTTTCGGAATACAGGATCGCCGCGTTGACCGAGGGCTTTGAAGGCAGCGATGAAGAACGCAGGGCGAAAGCGTATGAGATGGAGTTTGCGGAGATCTCGGAATACAGAAAGGAAAAGATGCAGCCCTACATAGAAAAGCTCGGCAACTGCGAGCTTGTGGATCTGCCGGGCAGCCACTTCATCCATTTGGAGAAACCGCACGAATGTGCGGAGATCATTAAGGATTTCATTGGCGGTTTGAATTGACAGCCTTTGACGCGGCAAGTTCAACCGTTGAGACGGAAACGGGAAAATCGAAGATAACCCCTCGCGCCGAGCCGCCATAAGGCGACGCGGCGCGAGGGGTTATCTTCGTTCCGAATTACTTATGATATTTTGAATTGTTTATTATCGAGAATGCTCTGTACACCTGCTCGAACAGCATTACCCGCGCCAGACTGTGCGGAAACGTCATCGGCGACATCGACAGCCGCAGATCGCACTCCCTTTTCAGGCTCTCCGCTAAGCCGAACGAACTGCCGACAATGAAATTCACCGTCGATATGCCGCCGCTGCCGAGAGCCTCCAGCCGTGCCGCGAGCTCCTCGCTCGGCACAGCCTTGCCCTCTATGCACATAGCGACCTTATACCCGCTCTTAATCTGTTCGCGTATCAGCGCCGCTTCGCGTTCGAGAGCCTTTTCTATCTGCGCGCGGCTCGGCTCCTGCGGGAGGTCGACAGGCTCGGGCTCCTTTACGTTCACCTTGGCGAACGCGCCGAGACGCTTTTGATACTCCGAGCACGCTTCGCGAAAATAGGTCTCCTTGAGCTTGCCCATAGCGATAAAGTTGACCGTCATCATCTGCGCCTGCCGTTCTTGTTTTGACCGCTGCCGCCGCGCGGCGACATCTGTATCTTGCGGCGGCGATCCATCTCGGCTGCCTTGCGCTTTTTCTTCTTGTAGATCGACCGTGCAACGGAATAGGTGATTATCAGCGCCACAAGCACGATAACGCTCGTTATGAACTGCGGCGATGTGAGTATGTTCACGAGCTTTTCCTTATAGTCCTCGATAACGTCCAGAACGACCTCGTTCTCGGTGACGAGGGGGATCGTCGTCAGCGTTTCGCCGTTCAGCCTGAGCTCCAGCTCGCCGACCGCAACGCCCTTATCAACCGGCGCTACGAACGGCTCTACCTTCGGCAATATCTGCTGGATAGTCGTTTTGTCGAGAGACTTCGGCAGCAGCGTGTAGAAATCGTCGGTAGTGACGATGCCGACGGTGTTCGCCTCGAGCCCCTTGGAGACCTCTACCTC
>CAMWVP010000225.1 GCA_947177735.1 uncultured Clostridia bacterium | reverse complement strand
GCTCCTGCGGAAGGGCCGGTATCAGCTCCTGGCACACCGTCAGAGAGCGGTGGCAATGGCGGCGGCAGCAATCCTGGCGGAGGAGACAGGGGAAACGGCGGAGGGGGCAATCCCAGCGGCGGAAACAGTGGAAACAGCGGCGACAGCAGCAACCCCAATGCCGCAAATGAGGTTCAGCAAGGCGAAAACGTCCCCAAAACCGAGCTTGCAACTCCGACCAATGAACTGATAAGCGCGGTTCTCACTCCCGAGGAATTGGCTCAGCTCAAGGACAGCGACGAGGTTAAGGTCGTACTGCAAATCGATGAGGCGGTGCCCGTCGAGGACAAACAGGCAGTTGAAAGCGTTCTTGAAGCAAACGATGATCTTCGGTTTGCGCAATATATGAATATTACGTTGTTCAAGGTTATAAACGGCGACAGGACGCAAGTCACAAAGACAGACGAGCCGATCAGGATAACGTTTGAGGTGCCCGAGGCTCTTCGCGGAGCTAACAGAACGTTTGCGGTGATCCGCGTTCACGACGGCGAGGCAACGCTTCTCTCCGATCTGGACAATGACGAAAACACCGTAACGATCGAGACCGACAAATTCTCGACTTACGCTCTGGTGTACCGTGAAAACGCGTCTGCTCCCGACAACAGCGGCAACCCATCAACGGGTATTGCGATATCGCTTGTTCCGTTGGCGGCGGCAGCTACTGTCTTAATGGTGGCGGCTAATCGCAGAAAGAGATAATTTTTATTCCGGGCAGTTTAAAAGCTGCTCGGAATTTTTTAGAGCGCATGGCTGCCGGTTTAGGAATAGGGTTCTAAAAAACAAGTTGAACGGCTTGCTAACATTGCCAAAACGCTAAGAATACGTATTCCAAATTTTCAGATTTTTTTCTCTCGGATCGGTTTTCATACTTCTGTATATGTCTGTAATTTCTTGCCATAGAAAAAACCTCCTTTGGTTTTATTATACCACAGGAGGTCTTATTTCTATGTCCGGCTCAATACGTGACGGGATATCTTATTTATGCAGCCGCTTTATCATCTTGAACGCGAGCGAGTTCTGTGTAACGAGCGGGCTTTTGTGGGCGAAGAAGATTATACCGTCGGCAGGGGCTTTTATTTCGTACTCGACAGTTCCCTCATATGGGTGAATGACCTGTGCCAGAATATCGCCCTGCCTTACCTCGTCGCCGACATGGCAAAGCTCGCGGTAGATGCCCGCCGCGCCGCTCTTGACGTTCATCATATCGTCCTCGTCGATTATCGTGCCCATATAGCCGCCGTGGCACTTGTACTTGATTATTCCCATACGCGACAGAAAACGCAGCACTGCCGACACTCCAAGCTCCGCGGAGTCCTCGTCGACCGTCTCGGTGGCGTTGGTATAGACGGAGAACGCCGCCGTGCCCGAAAACTGCCAGTTGTAGTTGAGCGTGGACTTATCCATGGCGGTGGGCGTGCGGAGTATCACATAGGGAAGCCCGAAAAGGTTGGCGAGAGAGGTGTTCTCCTTGCAGGTTTTCATCATTCTCACGTGCGGTATAAACACTCCGGGAATGTAAAAGCTCGCGAACTGCACTCCGTATTTGTACTGCCGTATCTCCTCGAAAACACCCGCCGCGACGCGCTGAGTGGTCTCGCCGTCGGGATCTCCCGGGAACATTCGGTTGACGTCCGTGTTGTCGAGACACCAGAACCGCCGCCCGATGTTCGTGCTGTAATTGTTGAGCGACGGGATAACAAGCACCTCGCGGTCATGCGCGAAGTCGCCTCTTTTCTCCAGTTGAGAGAGTATCCGCACAAGCTGTCCGCACATATACAGCTGCTGAATTTCGTCGCCGCGCAATGAGCCGATCAAGCAGCAGCACCGTTCGCCCTTTCCGAAGCGGTATCCCGTAACGCGGAAATCGTCACGATACAACCCGGGCATACTGTAAATTATTTCCTTTTTCACGGCGTTCCCTCCACTCACTTCAGAATTTTTTCGTTGGCGTGACCGTAATAAATGACTTTGGGACAGTGGCTCATAAGCAGCTCCCAATCCTTTTTCAGCGCATGATTATTCTTATACGCGCCGAGATACTCCAACGGCTCCAGGTCTCCGACAAAGCACTCTCCGCTGTCCAGGATCAGCGCCGCGCCGTCGCCGCTGTGGCTGACCGTCGGAACTATCTCGCCGTCAATGCCGAGCTCACGCAGAAACTCGCGGCTCTCCTCACATCGGATAACGACCGCACCGCTCTCATCTATCGGCTTATATACGAGCCGCAGATCGCGTCCGAATATCTCGTCCGAAAAGTGCACGAACGGCATTTGATGCTCCATCAGCAGCAGTCTCACCCCAAGCTCCGTTAGCTCGCTTATAAGCCCGACATGATCGGGGTGGTAATGCGTAGCAAAGACAAATAGTATATCGGAGAGCACAATGCCGCCGCTCTTTATCGCCTTAAAGAACGCGGGCAGCGTTCCCGCGTAATCGGTGTCGATCAACAGACCGTTGACAAAAAACGTGTTCGTATTGCCGTATTTCAGCTTTATCATTTACTGCGCCGCCTTAGCGACGTCCACCCACCCGACACGGCACGAGCACTTTTCCAGCTCGCCAACGGATAAGTCCACCGCCGAGTTTCCGCTGCCGCAAGCCGGGAACACCCGCTCGAACCGTTTCAGCGATTCATCGAGATACACCTCGACTCCCTCGTTTATTCCGAACGGACACACTCCGCCGACCTCGTGCCCGATAAGCTCCGAGACCTGTTCCGCGGTGAGCATTTTCGCTTTTGTTCCGAAACGCGCCTTGTATTTTGCGTTGTCGATCTTAACGTCGCCCGCGGTCACGATCATTATCGGCTTGTCGTTCGCCATGAACGTCAGCGACTTGGCGATATGCGCGGGCTCGCACCCGAGCGCTTTTGCGGCAAGCTCAACGGTCGCGCTGCTTACCTCGAAGAATTTTACCCTGTCGGCGAGCCCGAATTTTTCAAGATGCTGTAATGCTTTTTCCGATGACATTGTTTACCATTCAGTCCTTTCCGTCAATAATGCTTTTCATTTCATCGACTATCTCCGAAACGCTTTTATTGTCCGTGTCAATAACGTGATCCCCCTCCTGCGGCTCCAAATGCAGCCAGAAAAAGGAACACTCGTTTTCGTCGCCGCGCTTTTTGTGACGTTCCAGCAAGGTCTCCTCGGAGCAGGTCAGCGTAAAGGATATAATACTAATTGTCGATCTACGTATAGACATCTTTGTGCCAATCTCGCACCTATC
>CAMWVP010000224.1 GCA_947177735.1 uncultured Clostridia bacterium | reverse complement strand
ATCTGAGGGCTTCTCGACAGTCTGAGAAATGCGAGTTAAATGACTTTTTCTACAGTCTGAAATTGAACGATATTGGAAAATATTTACTTTCTCTTCTTGATAACGAGAACCGCGCTTACAGCCGCTATGAGCGGTATGAACGACAGTGCGATACCGGTTCCGGGGTTGCCCTCGGAAGAGGTCGTGGTCGACGGAGCCGCGCTTGAGCTCGTGTCGGCAGCCGTCGGCTCGGAAGCGCTGCTGTCGGAGCTTACGGGCTCGCTGCTCGTATTGTCGGAGGTTGCGCTATCGGAGCTTGCCGTATCGCTCGGACTGCTCTCGGATGGAGCGGACGTTGTATCGGAGTTATCGGGCATGTCGGGAAGCGGCTCGATAACGGGCTCGTCCTCACCCGGCTCATTCTCCTTGTCCAGCTCGGAATCCGCGGAGAGAACGTAGGTGCTGAAGCTGCTCGCCTCGAATACCATATACTTTATACTGTTAATCATCTCGGCAGCCGCCTTGACCTTCTCAGCTTTTCCGGCATCGTTTACGTGGTAAACATAAACCTTGTCCTTGTTCTTAAGGTTCTCGGGAACAGGAATCTTTACGGTCACCTTTGTGCCCACCTTAGGCTGAACCTTAGCACCGTCCCCTTTTACAAAGCTGATGTCTACCGCAAATGAGATACCGCTGCTCGTAAACGTAACGTGTGATACGCTAAGTACAACGTCATCGTCAAAAGCGTCCGCGGGAGCGTTCGCTTTGATTTCTGTCATTGTATCAATGTCTTCATCGGTCACATTTACGTCCTTCTTAACGCCGGGAGTGAAGTCCTTTGAGCCGTCATCATTTACGGCAACGGTCGGTTCTTGAACGACATCGGTTATTTCCGTGCCGCCCATGGTATCAATGTTTATGCTGCCGCTTGTGCCGTCGGAGAAGTAAATCGTTACGTTGTTAAGCTCATTGTTGTCACGATCAATTTCGATTTTATTCCAGTCCTCTTGTGTGCCGGCGTAATTTACGGTTTTGAGTGAGTAGCAACCATGAAATGCGCTTGACCAAATCTCAGTAACACTTGACGGAATTGTTACGGTCTCAAGTGCGCCGCAACGATGGAAAGTAAAACCCTTTATCTCCGTTATTTTGCCCATTATCTCCACCGATAAAAGTGATTCACAACTCCTAAACACCTCTCCACCCAACTCGGAAACGCTGTGCGGGATAGTAACTTTTTTTAGATTTTTGCTACGAGCAAAGGCGTCAAACAAAATGCATTCTGTTCCATCGGGAACAGAATATTCTTCTGCCGCATTCATCGGAGGATAGGAAATCAAAGTTTTTAAATCTGCCGTAAATAAAACGCCGTCAACGCTGCGGAAATGGGGGTTTTTAGGATCGACATTTATACAAGACACTCCAGATTGATAAACAAACATTGTATGTATCTCTTCAACGCTACTTGGAATATTTATTTCAATAAGATTACTGCAATCCTCAAATGCGCCTCCCCCAAGCTGTTTAACAGAGTCAGGAATAACAACTGATTCAATCCAGTATGCTCCAGCAAAGCAGTAATCACCGACCTTGATAACGGTAGACGGAATGGAATAACTTGTATCTCTTTTGTCTGCAGGATATTTGATTAGTTCCGTTTTTTCTTTATTAAATAAAACGCCTTTTTCAGAAGAAAAAAATTGGTTATCTTCATCAACGGTAATTTCACTTAAAAAACAATACATATCCCTTGAAGATATTTTCGTGATGGTTTTGGGTATGAAAACAGAAGTAACTCCTAGTCCAGACATTATAATGCAATCCATTTCGGTAACGGTCTTGGCGTTCTCGCCTTCACCAAACATCTCGGGAATAATGATATCTCTTGAAAGATCATCTCCAACATAACGGCAAGTTACTTTCAGCGTTCCGTCCTCCAACGGAACATACAGCAAGCCTGTTTCCTCGTCAAGTATGCCGTCGGTAACTGTAACCGCATTTGCCGGAACGCTCACCGTCGCCGAACCCACCAGCATTACAGCCGCCAGAAACGAAGCGGCTATCTTCTTAATGTTCATTTTTAACCTCCAATAAAATATATTGCGGAAAAACTCCGTACAGTAATTGTACCATTATTATCCTAAAATGTTAAGAGAATATATTAACTTTTATTTATAGTTAGTATATTGCATTGTACAGTTAATATAAAATGTATTAAAATAAAACGAGGGGCGGTGAAATGTACTATGTTTTCAATTACGGAGAGAGGCTTAGGCAGCTGCGCCGCGAACGCGGATTTACACAGGAAGAAGTAGCCCTGCGCGCGGACATTACCACTTCATACTACGGGCAGCTCGAACGCGGAACGGCTAATCCCTCGGTCGCCATGCTCGAAAAGATATGCGCCGTTATGGGTATCTCAATATGCGATATATTCACGGAGGACAGCACTAACCTGCTCGGTATAGACCCGCTGTCCATGCAGATAATTCACCAGCTCAACGGCAAATCCGACGAGGAAAAGGAGCTGATCCTTTCTCTCATCAAGACCGCTTTCCGACTGCAAAATAAAAAAAGCGAAAATTTCACAAAAAACTCTTGACAAAACGCGTTTTATATGATATAATTTTATGTTACAGGAAGTACTATTTGGGGCCGTAAAGGCTTCGACGGGGATTCTGAAACACAATAAGCGAGTAGTGAGGGCGAAATCACTTTAATAGTCGCAACTTAAATTTAAACGCAGACGACGATCTCGTTTTAGCAGCTGCCTAAGCGCGCTGCCGTCATACCTCGCAGTACCGCGGGCGGGGATATGGCGTCGACTAGCGGTGAACGACCTGAGCGAATAGCCTTATAGCTCTTGTTGTATTAAAGGCTACCGACCGCGAAAGCCTGTTTATCGGCGCTCGCGCGGGGGAATCACAAAAGATAAACTGCACTCGGAGAAGGTTGTGAGGACGGGTTTTCGGACAGGGGTTCAATTCCCCTCGGCTCCACCAGTTGAACAAAACGGCTCTGCGCAAAGCGCAGAGCCGTTTTGTTCAACGCAATGGCGTTCGTCCGTGCCTTTGGCGCGGACGAACGCTCATTGCTTGCATTGTTTTTGCTCGAATTGCCCTAATGGCAATTCGATTTTGCGCTTCGCGCAAAATATCGCAAAAACAACGCGGGGTTGATCTCCTGCATAGTGTTGTTCTTGGCAAAAATCTTTTTGGTCACGATCGCACAATTATACAAATGTGAAAGTTCTTTAAAACGGAAATGATGTAAAAAAATAGGCAGCTTGCCAATATTAAAAATGTTAAAAAAAAGATGAGTATACACACTTTTAT
>CAMWVP010000223.1 GCA_947177735.1 uncultured Clostridia bacterium | reverse complement strand
ACTGCGAGATGTTTCCGTAGCCTATCGGGATAGGCTCGCCCTCCTCGCCGTTTTCATCGACGGGAGTTATTTTCAGCAGCGCGAATTTTTCACCCTCCATTTTTTACCTCCCATATCCGTTGCTCACCGTGTTATCGTTCCAATCTACGCTGACCGTTGAAGAACCGTTCGTTTTAAAGGTTCTTGTTCCCTGATCCACACCGCCGACCGCCAACCGTATCTTAAGCGTCTGCTGCGGCGCCGACCGCGTTCCCGCGGCGGAGAGCGGAGACTGCACGTAGCTCGACGGCGAAGGATAGCCCGTTATCCGCGGTATCTCCGCACCGAAGATATAGGGAGCGTAAACGCGGGCTTCTCCGCCGCTATTCCCATTGCCCGTGAGTCCGATCACATCGGCGTGCGGAGCGGTATCGTCCGCCGCGTCCGACGACAGCCCCGTGACCGCCATATCCGAAGCCGCATCGGTAGCCGCGCCCTCAGCCGCTGCTGAACAGACCGTATTCATTGCGGTAAGCTCCGAAATGCCGCCGGTCTCGGGAGCGGCAGCGGCGAACCGCTCCATTTTGTTCGACATATCGCCGAACGCCGTATCGACAACGTTCCGCGCCTCTGCGAGACCGAACGCAGCGCCGATCGAACGCTCACCGAGATCGACCGGCTCATTCAAGTCAGGCTTGATACCGAAAGCCTCCTCAAGGCTCTTTATCGTGTTCTCAAGCCGCGCAAGACCGTCGTCAACAGGCGCGCTTGCCGAGGTATCTACGCGTATTGAGCCGTCAAAGCTCCTTTCCATTTTATCATCTCCTCCGTTTTATGTCACCCGCCGATAAGCTCCTCAAACTCCGCGATACGTGCGCGATCCGCCTCGGATATCTGCGGCTTGATACGATACCGCGCTTGCAATTTAGCGTACTCACTCCGCTGCTCGTCGCCGAGCTTGGAGAGATCGGTACCGCGTATGCCGATAATATCCGACAGCGAGCAGCCACCCAGATCGCCGAGCATAGCCAGAAATGCGAACCAGTGCAGGCGCTCGCGCACGAGATCGATACCGAAACGCGCGCGGAACGCCGAATACACCAACCTGTTGTCCTGCTCGAAATCGAAAGTCGGTTCACCGAAAGTCGGATCGCCGAAAGTCGGTGTTCCGTCCGAGATATGCTCCTCATCGGGAGCACCGCCCGACATAAACCATCTAAGCCCGCTTTCGGCGAGCTCCGGATCGGACGGTATCCCGTTGCCGTACAGCAGCCGAAGCGCCGTCATCAGCTTCTCCGGCTCCGCCAGATCAACATCGTTCAGCGCCTCGGATATCTGCATTCCAATGCGGAAATCGGTGCGTATCAGATATCCCTCGTACTCCTCGGGAAATCCGTCAAGAATTATGTTTTGCATTACCCATTCTCCCTGCGTTGTATTTATTCATGCGCGCCCGCCGACGCTTTGCCTCCACCTCGAAATACGGACGGAGCGCGTCGAAAAACCGAATATGCATTTCGAGCGACGGCAATATATCGCCGTAGACCTTGCGGCAGGTGCCCTCGCCGAACACCTCGTCCACCGCGCCGCGGAAGTAAATATTGAGCTGCCGCTCCGCCTCGGCAAGCTCCTCCGCGCATATGCCCGCAGGCTTGCCCTTAAGCTTCTCGACGAGCTCCTCCGCGAACCTCACGCGATCCTTTCCGAGCCTTTTCACCATGCCGTAAAAGCGGTACGGCAGCTCCGGATCGTCAAAATCGAGGACGATACACTCGCCCTCGTCGTTGACCTCAATACGCTTTATATTGCGTTGTAAGCGTATCTTCTCCATCGCTTAATCCCCCGAATCGGCGGAAAAGGATACCGAGCCGCCCGTGATGGTCGCGGTACCCTGAACAGCGTCGCCGCGGTAGTTGTACGTATACGAGATAGTCAGCGGGTCGGACGCGGGACCGCCGAAGCTGTCGATCTGAACGGACACGGGCTGCTTGATAGCGGGATAAGAGCCGTTGCTGCCGTTGAACACATCAACGTGCAGAATATCGGCATACGCGTCGGAAAGTATCTTTCTGTGACGGCGTATATCGTCGATAAAATCAAACGCGGGATCGGACTTGGAGACCGACTTCGAGACGGCGATAAAGGGCTGATAACCCGTAATATCCGTCTCGGCGGTGTCCTGCGTAACGTCCTGCGCCGTGGTGGTCTGAGGGTTCATCTTCGCCGTCATTTGCGACGCGAACTTACCCTCGCGGACCCAGTTTTCGGAGCTGCCTCCGATATTCAGAAACGTGTAAAATTCACTGCGCTTAGCCTTGTTTTCAACCGTTGTACCTGCCATATAAATTCCTCCTTGTTGTTGAAAAAACGGCTTTTCCCCCGCCTGAGGCGGGGGAAGTTTGCCGCTTTCTTAGATTTTTTTGGCTTTCCCCCGCCCGAGGCGGGGGAAGTTCGCCGCTTTCATAAACTTTTTCGGCTTTTCCCCCGCCTGCGGCGGGGGGAAGTTCGCCGCTTTCTTAAACTTTTTTCGGCGTTTCCCGCCTATAAGTCCATATTCTCCTTGTAATATTCAAGGGCGAACGACCCCTGAAAAACCGCGCCGCTCTCGTCCTCCGAGATCAGCGCACAGGTGTCGGCGCGGGATATTTTCTGCACCCGTACTCCGTCGATGTCCGGAAGATTTGCCTCGTCGGTGAGCCAGTCTGCGACATTGTCAATAAGCTCCTGAGCCGCCAGCTTGCCCGCCGTATCGATCTCGGGCGAGCGGTAGATCAGCGAGAACGGGAACTGCATTTCGCAGCTCCCGTCGCAGTACCGCTTGATCACCGGCACGCCCTTTGTGTTCAAAATACCGATCGAACGCTTTTTCGCGTCCGATCCCGCAAACCCGAGAGCCGTCACGCCGCTCCTTTCAAGCAGCGGACAGCTCTGCAATTTGCGGAGAATTATTTCCGTAAAGTTCATTTATCGCCCTCCCGCGGTCGTTCCTTTAAATTCGGCGTTTAACCCGATCATTTAATTTCACCCCGAATTTTTGTGGTTTTGCGAAGCAAAATTGCCGACGACCGTCGGCAAAGCAAAAATTTGAGCGTTAAAATAAAATCGTAGATTTTATTTTAACACGATCATTTTGCGATAACCTCCCAATGCTTCAAGCCGCCGAAATCAAAGGTTTTCACGGACGTTATCCGGAACGTTCTGGGGGCAGCTTCTGCCTCCGCTCTTGCGGTCAGCTCCGCGAAATTATCCGCTTCTCCCACATCAGTGTCAGCGCTTTGTTGGGCGGCATTAGGTGCGACGAAGTCGCTTCGGCCGCCCTTTTGGCGCTGACCTTGCGACATCGTGTCGGTGTCAGCGCTTTGTTGGGCGGCATTAGGTGCGACGAAGTCGCTTCGGCCGCCCT
>CAMWVP010000222.1 GCA_947177735.1 uncultured Clostridia bacterium | reverse complement strand
CACGGATGCCGCTATCAGAGGGAAACAGGCGGCAAAGGCGTTAGCCGCTAATTGTACGGCGTTGCCTTTATTTTACCACTTTTTTTCACGGTTGTCAACCACTTTGCCGTAATATTATGGCAAAGTCGAAAACGGGGAAACGCGTTTATCTCCATTCGTTTACCGTATAAAAGATCGCGAGCCGAATATTTTTCAGCAACCTACCCGATATATCGCCGTACTCCTCGTCCAGACCCATTTTATGAGCCGTATATGCGGGCGAGTCGTTCCACGAGCCCATAGCGCCGAAAACGTCCGCAATATCGGCGGCGCAGAACAGCGGCAGATATTTTTCGGGGATCCTCGGGAGCGGCAGCATTGACGAGGGCGGTTCCTCCCCGTCGAGAACCCTCAGCGCACGCTCGAACGTATTTGCGAAATAGGGGCAGTCTATCCTCTCGGCAAAATCGCCTATCTCGATAAGCACCTCGCGCAGCGCGTCGGAGTTGTCGTCACCGTAAGGCTTAACATACGGGATAAGACAAAGCTGCTCGGTGTAGAGAATATTCCACTTTTTCAGCCGTCTGTCAAAATCCCATCTCGGCATAAACGCGGTTATCTCGCCGTTTTTGAAGTAGCACAGAATATAGCACCCCGAGGTGTTCGCAAAGCCGAGAACATTGCGATTCGGTATATCCGTTCGGACGATCAGCTTTATGTCGCGGAGCCCTTTTTTCACGCAATATGCGTACCACTTCGCCGCGTTTTTGACGGTGCGTTTTAGTATACCGCTCTGTCGGATATTAGGCAGGAACAAAAACTCGGTCTTGTTTTCGTACGCCGTCAACTCGAATTCAAACTTCTCGCCGCCGAATAACGCACGCTTTGCCGCGGCGGTAAGGCAGCACATCTGATACAGCTCGCCTGTCATTGCTTCTCCTTTATTTCCAGTTCCTGTTAAAGCTCGGAGCCTCCAGCGCGGGGTTGGAGGTGGTGGGCTTGGGCTTGGAGCGGCGCGAGACGTATTCCGAGATATTGAATGGCTTTTTCTCGGGCATATTGCGGAACTGCTCGAGGTAGTACAGCACCGATCTCTCGAGCCGTCCGGTATTGCCGAAGCGGTTTTTCACGGTCAGCTCCGCGGAGGTCTCGAACTTCCCGAGATTGAGCATCTCGGTATCGAACACGACCTCGCCGTCCTCGCTGACGTGATAGCCCAACCGTCCGCTCTCATAGAAATAGCCGCGTATCTCGCCCTTGAACGTGATGTCGTGGGGGGCTCGCTTTGGGTCTCTAGAAACGCTTTCCAGCTTGCCGAACGGTATATAGTACAGTCTGCGCAGTATAACGCGCCCTTTCCAGTGGACGTACTCCCCGGCATATTCGCTGAACACCATTCCGCACGGGAGAATGTCGAAGAACGTATAGTGCGCGTGGCGGCGCTTGTGCTTTTCGGCGACGTACACCGCCGAAAACGCGAAGATAATACCCGCGAGCACGCTGCCGCCGATCAGCGCGAGCAGAAGGATCACTACATCCGAGCGGTAGTTCAGCACTATCTGAATAGTACAAAACACGCACAGCGCGATAAGCGGCACGGTGACGATTATCATCAGGTGTCGCAGACGGTCACCGTACTTGGCGGTATCCGCGTGGAAGAAATATCTGTATTTCACGGCTGCCGCCTCCTTTCGTCTGTAATTATATTTTACCACATCGCCGCGAAATAGTCAACCGCAATAATCCCGAATTGTAATCGTTTTGTAACCATTTGTAACCGTTTTGTAATTGCATTTCCGGCAGCGGTATGGTATAATATAGAAAATACAAAGCCGCACGGCAATTCGTATGCCGCGCGGCTCGCCGGAATATTGTGAACGGGGAGGGATACGCCATGAAAAAGATATCGTTTACAGTCATTATAGTAGCGCTTGTGGATATCCTGTTTTTCTTTCCCATTCTGTGGTTTATCGGCGCGATTTTGTCGGGGATAAATTTTGTCGGAGTTTACGCTCTCGGCATGGACATTTCCTATAAAAACGCCCCCGAGAACACCGCCTTTGTTGACATTCTCTTAGAGGAAGGCTGCCACAACTTCAAGGATTTTACGGCGACTCCCAAGCGTTACGCAAAGGACGGCAGCTTTGAGCTGCTCAACATTGACGGGGACAGCGGGATTGCGCGGCTGAACTCGGACGGGCTGGTCAGCGCCGCGTCGCATTACGGAACGCTTCGTGTCAACGAGGACGGCAGCGTCTACCTCGGCTCGGACACCGGAACGCTCCCCATACCGAACTATATGCGCGAGGACATCCGCTTTAAGGCGGCATACGTCGATGAAAACGGGAACGTCCTCAAGATAATCGAGCCCGGTAAACAGCGCTACAACGGCATGGACTGCTTCACCCTAACCGCCGACGGAGACAGCCTTGTCCTCGGCTATCCGGGCAGACCCGAGTGGTTCGAGCGGCTGATGTACGGTGTGCTGTTCGTTATCGAGGTGTGCGCGCTTGCCGGTCTTATTGTGTCTATCATACTTGCAATAGTGATGAGCGTATTGCGGAAAAGGAGGAAAGTATGAAAAAAATACCGCGGATCGGCTTATTATTCGGATTGGCGGTCGTCTTTATATTGGTGATACCCGCCGTGATATTCATAATATGCGTGTTGTTTGACATTCCGGTGAGAGCGCCCGCGTTAGAAAAGCATTGCCTCGAGCTCGAATTTAAGAACGCGCCCGAGGGCACCGACCGCGTCATGCTGATTATCAATGGCGGCGGTCCGGAGCCCGTGGACAATCACGTGATCGATCGGACAGTGCTGTATTTCGCCGAAATGACGCCCGAGGAGTATCAGGAACGTTACGGACTTTTCAGAGCCGCCTATGTTGACGAGGACGGGAATATTCTCGGCGTGACCGATTACGCGCGGTATTCCTACGGAAGCTCAAAGCCGCGAGTCCTGATCGCCGACGGCGGCGGGCTGACATTCTGTACGGGCGCTCCCGCCGATTGGCAGCTGACCGTGCTGTACATAGCTATAGCAGCCGAGCTTCTCACGGGCATGGCGCTGCTTGTCATTGTGTCAATGGCAATAGCGGAGGCTGCCGTTGAAAAGCTCTCCGAGCGCAAAGTAGTACGGTAACGGATGCTATGATACAAGCTCCCCCCGCCGCAGGACGATACTCATAAAGAAGTTTAAGCCCAGAAGCAGCTATTGGTAACCGCTTCTGGGCATTTTGATTTTTTGCAGCTGCGGGCTCGGTTTTGTTTCTTTTAATTATTACACTAACTTCGGTGCAAGAGGACACCCTTCGGGAAGGGGGGAGGGGGTTTTGGCGCATAATAATAGGCGAACCACGAACCCTCCCTCCCCCCTTCCCGAAGGGTGTCCTCTTGCACCGAGGTTAGTGTAATAATTAAA
>CAMWVP010000221.1 GCA_947177735.1 uncultured Clostridia bacterium | reverse complement strand
GGATAGAGTACTGCGTTTTATTTTCGATTATCTTTATCTGCTTGCCCATCAGCTGTGTCAGCAGATATTCCGCGGCGTCGTTGTGCTCCATTATTACCGAAAAGAACGTGTCGTCAAGAAGATTGAATTGCGCGACCAGCGCCTTTTTCTGCTCAAACGTTCCCATCAGATCGGAATCCTGAATTATCAAGACATTCACTCCCTTTGTTACAGTATACCATAATTCGGGAGCTTTGTCAAGTAAGCGCTGCTGTCGTGTAATCGCCGAATCATAGGGCTATTCCCCGCCTCAAAAAAAGAAATTTTGGAGCTTAGTCAAGTAAATGCTGCTGCCGTGCAAAATTTTATAATACCCCTTGTAATTTACGACAGAATGTGATACAATATAAAGTGTACCGTTGAAAGGAGAGGGTCGGCGTGAATGAAAAATTGCCTTACTTGCGCGATAAAGCCAATCGCCTCCCGTTTGAGCCGGGCGTTTACCTGATGAAGGACGCAGACGGTACTATTATATATGTGGGCAAGGCTAAGGCGCTCAAAAACCGCGTGACCTCGTATTTCCGCTCCAATTCTCAGCATAACGCCAAGACCCTCAAGCTCGTGGACACGATCCGTGACTTTGAGTTCATCGTAACGCGCAGCGAGCTCGACGCGCTGGTTCTCGAGTGCAGCCTTATAAAGCTCCATCAGCCCAAGTACAACATTCTGCTCAAGGATGATAAGGGCTACAACTATATAAAGATATCGCACGAGGAATTTCCGAGGATCACCTACGTGCTGAACACCAACGACAAGAACGCGGACTATATCGGTCCGTTCACGAGCGGCTTCACTGTCAAGCAGGCGGTGCAGGAGGCTAACACGATCTTTATGCTGCCGACCTGCAAGAAAAAGTTTCCGCGCGACTTCAACAAGGAGCGCCCCTGCCTGAACCGCGATATAAAGCGCTGTATGGGCGTCTGCGAGGGCAAGATATCCTCGGAGGAGTACAAGAGGATAATCGACGAGGCTATCCGATATCTGGAAAGCGGCAGCAAGACCTCCGTCGATGAGCTGACAAAGGAAATGGAGGCGGCGGCGGAAAATCTCGAGTTCGAGAAAGCCGCGCGGTTACGCGACCGTATCCACGCGATAACGCGCCTGACAGCGCAGCAGAAGATACTCGACTACAAGCAGGAGTACGACATAATCGGCGCGGCGCAGAACGTCGGAATGGCGAGCGTCGCCGTGATAAAGTACCGCGGCGGGCGGCTCATCGACAAGGAGAATTTCTTTATCGGCGAGGAGTACGAGGGAGCGGCTATGCGGCGCGACTTCCTGCTCAGCTACTACTCCAACCGCGAGGATATTCCCCGGGAAATATACGTCGACGAGGAATTTGAGGATATGGAGCTGCTGACCGAGCTTTTAAGAGAGCAGCGCGGTCACGCGGTGAAGTTTGTGATACCGCACCGCGGCGAGGGTATGGCGCAGATAATGCTCGCGCGGAAGAACGCGGGAGAATACCTCGCGCTTAAGGTAGGGCGCACCGCAAAGGAGATCTCCGCGCTGGAGGACTTGAAAGGGCTGCTCGGACTGGAAAAAGTTCCCAATATCATTGAGAGCTACGATATCTCCAACTTTGGCGAGACGGGAATGGTCGGCGGTATGATCGTATACCGCAACGGCAGACCGTTCAAGCCGGGTTACAGAAAGTTTAATATCAAAACCGTCGAGGGGCAGAACGACTACGCCTGTATGCAGGAGGTGCTGCGGCGGCGTATGACGCGGTATCTCGAGGGCGACGAGAGCTTTATGCCGCTGCCCGATCTGATATTGCTCGACGGCGGCAAGGGGCACATCGCCGCGGTCGCGGAGGTGCTCGACGAGCTGAAGATAGACGTACCGCTGTTCGGTCTGGTAAAGGATTCCAAGCACCGAACGCGCGCCATAGCCAAGGCGGGCGGCGAGCTCGAGATAAAGTCCAACAGGGCGCTTTTCTCGCTGCTGACGAACATACAGGACGAGGTACACCGCTATTCGATAACGTTCCAGCGCGTCAAGCACAAGCAGAAGACCTATTCGCTCGAGCTCACCGAGATAAGCGGCATAGGAGAGGCAAAGGCGAGAGCGCTGCTGAAAACGTTCAAGACAAAGGCAAATATGAAAGCCGCCTCCCCCGAGGAGCTGCAAAAGGCTGCAAAGGTGAGCGCGGAAAAGGCAAAGGAATTATATGAGTTTATACAGGAAAGGTTCTGAATGAGAGTTATAACGGGAAGCGCGAGAGGACGCAAGCTGGTGACGGTGGAGGGGACGGAGGTCGTCCGTCCGACTACCGACCGCGTTAAAGAAGCGATCTTCAGCGCGATACAGTTTGAGATAGAGGGCAGGACGGTGCTCGATCTGTTTGCGGGCAGCGGACAGCTCGGCATCGAGGCACTGTCGCGAGGCGCGGCGGAGTGCTGGTTCGTGGACAGCGCGGCGCAGTCGATAAAGGCGGTGCGCGAGAACGTTGCCGCGACGGGCTTTGACGACAGGTCGCACATAATGAATATGCCGTTTTCGGCGTTCCTCAAGTCGACGAGGGCGGTTTTTGACGTCGCGATACTCGATCCGCCGTATAATTACAAGATGATACAAAAGGCTCTGCCGCTGCTGACGGAGAAGATGTCTGAGCGCGGAGTCATCGTCTGCGAGCATGAAAAGGAGTGCGTTCTCCCGCACAGCGAGGGCGGCTTCGAGCTGGTCAGGCTTCTGCGGCACGGGCGCATCTCGCTCTCGATCTACCGCAGACCAAATATTGAAGAATGATCTCAGGAGATGAAGCCGTTATGAAAACTGCAATTTACCCGGGAAGCTTCGATCCCGTTACCAACGGGCACCTCGATATAATCCGGCGCGCGTCGACAATGTTCGATAAGCTGATAGTCGTGGTGCTGATAAACCCTCTGAAAAATTACAGCTTCTCGATACCGGAGCGCGTGGCGCTGCTGACCAAGGTCACGGAGGGTATGCGCAATATCGAGATCGCCAGCTATGACGGTCTGCTTGCCGATTATTTCAAGCAGCGCGCCGACATAGACGTTATCGTAAAGGGGCTCAGGGCGACGTCGGACTTCGAGTACGAGTTCCAGATGGCGCACACCAACAAGGATCTGAACCCCCGAGCCGAGACGGTGTTTATCCCCGCGAGCGCGAACACGACGTTCATTTCGTCGAGTATGGTCAAGCAGGTCGCGATGTTCGGAGGAGACCTGTCGAAATACGTGCCCGCCGAGATACACGGGGAGATAAGCGTCAAGCTTACGGGCGAGTTTGAGGAAAAAAGACGTGCCGCAGCCAAAAAGCGCGGTGAAGTATAATACCGTTATCGCGGTTTTCCCCCCCACCCGCGGGGGAAACCGCAAAAAATCAGTGTCTTTTAAACAAGAGA
>CAMWVP010000220.1 GCA_947177735.1 uncultured Clostridia bacterium | reverse complement strand
GCCCAGGGATAGCGTCGATAACGCCCTCGACGGGAGAGCTCTTGCCGCCGAGCTCCAGCAGCTTGACGTCGCCGTCCGCCTTGATGACGATAAACGCCACGGGCTTTACGGTCACGCCCGCGCCCGAGCCGCCCGCGAACTTCTCCGCGACAGCCGTCGGCAGATCGCTGCCGCCCGACGCGAATCCGAACGATACCTTTGAAACGGGGATTATCGTCGTGCCCTCGGGCGAGTTGATGGGCTCGCCGATGATCGTGTTAACGTCCACCATTTCGCGGATCTTCTCCATCGATACTCCCATAATGCCTTCAATAGGATGTGCCATAGTATACTCCTTTCAATATCGCGCCTCACGGCGTGCAATTACCTTAAAAATTTATCAACAGCCGACTTTGCCTCGCTGTGGGATAGATAAAACCTTACCGCTCTCCCAAGCAGCGTGAACACAAACGCCAGCGCCGCGATCAATGTAAGCCTCGCCTCGCAGTAACAGTCGGCGTAGGTCTTTTCGCTCTGAAAGTCCACCGCGACGTTTAGATCGTCGACGGGCTTCAGTGTGAAAAAGCTGTCTATCCAACCCAGCGCGTTCCCGACGAGGATATTCATCCGCCCGTAGTTGAGCGCCGCCTTTGCCGCGTCGTCGCCGCCGCAGGTCACGTTAAGGCTCAGATGCGATATCCGCGTGCGCTTCAACACCTTTTTCAGCGGCTTTCCGAGACTGTCGAGCACGAGCTTTACCAACGCGAATATGTCGCCGAGCATCTTGTCCGACTTTTTCTTTTCGGGATTTTTCGGCTTTTCATCGGGCTTCTTATCGGCAGGCTTCGCGCTCTCGGCGGTCTCAGCCGTCTCCGCCGCCTTGACGGCAGTCTCGGCGGCTTTCTTTGCCTTTTTGTCTTTTCTGCGCGTCTTTTTCTTTTTGGCGGGTATTTTCACAATTGTAAAAAACAGGTATCTCACCTTTAAATAAAGTGCCCCGTTGTAATCGAAAATAACCGTTACATTGCACAAAAGCAATATCAGCAGCACAACAAGCACGCCGCCCACTATTATCCAACCCAAAGGATCACCCCCAATATTTATTGATCGGGAGTTTCTCCCTCGCCGTCGGTCGCGTTCTCCGCGTCTGTCGGATCGGCTTCACCGTCGTCCGCGTCATCGCCGTAGTTTATCATTTCCTCGTACTCCTCGAGCTCTATCTGATCGGCGCTGCCGGGGATAGGCGGGAGGTTTTCGAGACTGTTCAGCCCGAAGCACCGCAGAAACGTTTCCGTCGTCCTGTACGCGATAGGCCGTCCGGGAACGTCGTTTAAGCGCCCGTGCTCCTCGAGAAGATCGCGCTCGGCAAGGCTCCTCACCACGCCCGAGCTGTCCACGCCGCGCACCTGATCGATAAAGCCGCGCGTCACGGGCTGATTGTACGCCACTATCGCAAGCACCTCGAGCGCCGCGGGCGAAAGCGGCGTCTGCCTGCGCGTCTCCATTGCCGTCTTGATATACCTCGCAAATTCGGGCTTTGTCATCATCTGGAAGCTGTTTCCCAGCTTGCCTATTGTGAACGCGCTTCCCTGCTCGGCGTAGCGGTCGTTAAGCCGCTCGACTATCCGCCCGACTATCTCCGGCTCTATCTCCGCGGCAGCCGCGAGCTTGTCCGCCTCGATAGGCTCGCCGTGCGCGAAAAGGACAGCCTCTACAGCCGCCATTCCCTCACTGAATTTCACTCGTTATCCTCCGTTTTATCGTCGCTGTCCGCGCCGCCCTGCAGCGCCGCGAGCGCTCTCGCCCTGTCCTCAGCGGTCGCCAGCCTTACGCTCGCGCCGTCCTCCGAGATGATTATCCGTCCGTCCTTTGAGAGCTCCAGAACAGCCAGAAACGTCGCGACCTTCCGCGAGCGCGGCTGACCCTCGTACAGCTCCGCGAGCGGCACGACAGCCTTTTGCCGCAGACTTTTCAATATCGAGAACACGCCCGTGAAAACGGTCACGTAGCTCTTCTCGACAACGGGCGCGGGCGGGTGCATATTGAACGATGCCTTTCGCCGCGAGCGCTCCGATATCGCGCTGTACGCGAGCAGTATCTCCTCGGGCTGATGGGTGAGCCGATAGGTATTGTCAATGTCGATCTTAACGGGCTCGCGCACGAATATCGTGTCGCCTTGAAACCGCCGTTTCAGTCTGCCCGCCATGGTCTTGCACAGCGCAAGTTCGATAAGCGCGCCCTGTAGCTCGCGCTTCATCTGCTCGGCTTCCTCTTTCGGGAGCAGCGCCGCGGACTTTATCAGTATCAGCCGCGCCGCCATCTCGAGGAAATCCGCGGTCACCTCTATATCCGCCTCGGTCATACGCTCGAGATAGATCATAAACTGGTCGAGCAGTATCGTTATCTCGATGTCCTGTATGTTCAGCTTGTGCTTCTGGATAAGCATAAGCATCAGATCGAGAGGGCCCTCAAAGACCTCCAGCTTGAAATTAAGTTCCGTCATAGCCTTAACAGATAAACTTCGTTATCAGGTCGAGGAACCACAGCACGCCGCTTGAGCAGATTGACAGCGGGATATCCAGCACGCCCGAAACAAGCAGCAAGAACACGATAAGGTGAATTATCTGCCCGTTCTTTTCCATAAAGTACAGCGCCTTTCCCGGCAGGAAGCTCGCGAGAACGTGGTAGCCGTCAAACGGGGGGATCGGAATAAGGTTGAAGATAGCGAGGAACGTGTTGATCTGAACGATCTGCCCCAGACCCGCGATAACGTAGTAGAGAGTCGGATTGAATACCCTGCCGCTTATGACCATCGCTTCCGAACCGAAATCTCCGCCCGCGAGCGCTTCCGCTATCGGCACACCGACCGTAACGATAACTATCTTCCGAACTATCATCACGATCAGTGCGAGCAGAACGTTCGACAGCGGACCCGCTATCGATACGATAACGTTCGCCGTTCTTATCGAGACCTTTCGGCAGTTCCTCAGCTCGACGGGCGTGGGCTTAGCCCAGCCTATGCAACATATGCACATACACAGCGCGCCCATCGGGTCGATGTGCGCGAGGGGATTCAGCGTGACGCGCCCCTGCCGCTCCGCGGTGTCGTCGCCGAGCAGCTTCGCCGCGAACGCGTGCGCGCACTCGTGGATCGGGAAACACAGAAAAATGATGACGAACACCGAGAAAAACATTACGACGACCGTCACCAGATCGCATTTCCCCATAAAAAAATCAAAAAGATAAAGCAATGCGCCTTTCACAATTATCGCTCCTATATGAAAATTTTAGAAATATACAAATATACAATATATATTATAACTCAAAAAGTAATTTATTTCAAGCGTTTTTTGGGATTTTTTTGTAAAAAAACCTCATGCTGTAGAAAAAGTCCTTTTTAATAAAAAACAGCCTTGATTTTATGCGGTTCTCCC
>CAMWVP010000219.1 GCA_947177735.1 uncultured Clostridia bacterium | reverse complement strand
TTATTTTTCAGATGAACCAGATCAGCCGCAAGGCTTTCCTATTCAGAATGCTTTTCGGGATAGCAGTCGGCGATAATATTGAAATCATACCGCCCGCGAATAAATTCTATCAGTTCATTTGCGTGGGAAAAACGCCCGTTCGGCGCGGTACTCTCGGAAATATCTCCCCGAAGCGCAAGAATATTTTCGATGCCGTTAGCCTTTAATTTATCAAGAATATTAACGGCATCGATTTCGCTAAGATAAACGCACGGCAGATGAGCAACGCTTTCAATTCCGTACTTGTTCTTTACATCAGACGCTATCTGCACCGTTTTTTCACAGTTCGCTCCGCCGCCCGCTCCATATGTCACACTTACGCAGTCGGGACGCAGTTTTGCAAGCTCCTCTAAAGTGCTGTAAATTACCGTTTCATCGGAGGTCGGCTTTGGAGGGAAAACCTCAAATGACAGCACCGTCCGATCACGAAAAAGCTCACTTGTTTTCATTTCGCATCTCCTTTGCCGCGTTTACGAGGTTTTCAAGGCTCGGAACGGTTTCCGCTTCTCCTCTTGTTTTCAGACCGCAGTCCGGATTTACCCAGAGCTTTTCGACGGGTATCCTGTCGAGCATTTTACGCAGAGCGGTTTTGATCTCGTCCTTTGAGGGAACTCTCGGCGAATGAATATCATATACACCGGGACCTACCTCAGTGCGGAAATCGTTCGCTTTCAGCACGTCGAGAATAGTCAGATCGGAGCGGCATGCTTCAAACGTGATAGCGTCGGCGTCCATATTATCGATGTCGGTGATTATATCGGCGAACTCGCTGTAACACATATGTGTGTGAATTTGCGTTTCCGGCTTCACTCCGCTGTGTACGAGCCTGAACGCGGGAATTGCCCAATCAAGGTAATCGGATCTCCAATCGGATCTTCGCAGCGGGAGCTTCTCGCGCAATGCCGCTTCGTCGACCTGAATTATCGATATGCCGTTCGCTTCCAGATCTAAAACCTCATCACGAATTGCAAGCGCTATTTGCAGCGCGCTTTCACGCAAAGAAATATCCTCGCGCGGGAACGACCAATTAAGAATGGTGACGGGACCCGTGAGCATTCCCTTTACGGGCTTTTCGGTGCAGCTTTGAGCGAATTTCGACCACTTAACGGTCATCGGCTTTGCACGGGAAATATCTCCCCAAACTACGGGCGGCTTGACGCAGCGCGTTCCGTAGGACTGTACCCAAGCCTTTTCGGTGAAGATATATCCGTCCAGACATTCGCCGAAATATTCCACCATATCATTGCGCTCAAATTCCCCGTGTACGAGAACTTCCAGACCGATCTTCTCCTGCAATTCAATGCAGTCTTTGATCTTATTTTTCATGAACTCATCATATTGCTGCTCGGAGATCGCGCCTTTTTTATAATCGGAACGCGCCTTGCGAACCTCGGCGGTCTGCGGGAATGAACCGATAGTTGTAGTCGGGAAAAGCGGGAGAGCGAAGCGCTTTTTCTGTATTTTTTCACGCTCGGAAAATTCGGGCAAGCGTGTGTGATCCTTTTCGGAGAGCGCGTTTACACGACTGCGAACAGCAGCGTTTTCTCCGCTGCGGCTTTCGTTCATTAATGCGGAATTTGTTTTGTATTCGGGAGCGTCCTTTGGATTTTCCAGCGAGATGATCTTCGTTAATTCCGCAAGCTCGCCGAGCTTTTCTTTCGCAAATGCAAAATGCTTTTTCACGTCATTTGTGAGCTTTTCTTCGTTTTCAAGAGTGTACGGAACGTGCAACAGCGAGCAGGACGTATTCAGCACGATCTCGCCGCAGTTAAGCGTAATTTTTCCGATGATCTCAAGTGTTTTCGCGTAATTGTTGCGCCAGATATTTTTGCCGTTCACAACTCCGGCAAATAAGACCTTATCCTTCGGGAAACCGTTTTGCAATACCAGATCAAGCGTTTTCTTTCCCTCGACAAAATCAAGTCCTACGCCGTCAAATGGGAGCTTGCAGATATCGGAATAGCAGTCGCGAACATCTCCGAAATATGTTTGCAGGAGAACCTTCAAATTTCCTTTGCCGCCGAGGATTTTCTCATACAATCCAACAAACAGCTTTTTGTCATATTCATCCATATCCATAACAAGGCAAGGTTCGTCAAGTTGTATCCACTCGGCGTTTTCGTCAGCAAATCTGCTTAGTATCTCTGCATATGCCGCGGCGGTTTTCTCCGCAAAATCTTCCGCTTTTTTTGTTCCAGTAAAGCGCGACAGCTTCAAAAAAGTATACGCGCCGATGATCACGGGCTTGGTTGTGACGCCGTTATGCTGTGCCTCAGCAAACAAGTCAAACGGTTTACTTCCGACAAGCTTTATATCCGTATCGTCGCAAAGCTCGGGAACCATATAATGATAGTTCGTATTGAACCATTTCTTCATCGCAAGCGCCTTTACGTCGCCCTTTTCGCCCTGATAGCCTCTTGCCGCCGCAAAATATGTATCAAGCTCGGACAAGACGAGATCGGCATATCTTTCGGGCAAAGCGTTCAGCAGAACCGCCGTATCAAGCATTCCGTCATAAAAGGAAAAATCGTTTGACGGAATAAGATCAATGCCGCTTTCACGCTGAACTTCGAGGTTTTCGTAACGCAGTTTTCTCGCGGTTTCCCGCAGCTCCTCCGAGGATATTTCACCCTTAAAATACTTCTCGCTCGCGAATTTCAGTTCCCTCAACGAGCCTATTCTCGGGTATCCTGTAATTGATGATTTCATTTTTATGTTACCTTTCTTTTTTTCTTTTATTATAGCACGACTCGTTCATTATGTGGTAACACTTGTTTTTTATTGCAGGTCATAGCTTTTAGCTATGACACCTTGCGCAATGCGGCTCATGTAGCCTATTCAAGCTTACCTTGCAAAAGAAGATCAATATACCGCTACTATAACAAAAAATGCTCCACAAATGCAGAGAAGCGTTATTTTTGTTGTGTTCATACTTTTCTTTTCATGTTCGGAGTATTTTCAACCCCTGTCGTTCAGCGTAGCCTACCGCGTAGAATGTTCCGCCGCTGTGCTCACGAAGATAGCAGATAAGATACGCACTATTGTCCACCAAGTGTCGATTGCGGTCAAGCATACAGCTGCTTGTGTACTGCGGCGACAGAATCCGCACCTTGTCAGCCCGATCAAGTATTTCGTAGTACCGTTTTTTCTGTTCATCGTTCCAACGCGATGACTGCTGCTCGGGCGGACAGGGGAGAACCATTACCAGTCTGATGTGCGGATAGTCCTCTTTCAGTCGCAGAACCGTTGTCGCAGCTAGTGCATCGAATCCGACCGCGCCTCCGTTCCCAAAGAACACAACACCGCGCTCTATCAGCTCTACTATTGCTTTTTCGAGATTAGCTTGAAGCTCCGTGCAGTCCTGCGGCAGCTTGCGGTGTCCGGAGAAACACACTACTTTTGACTTCTCAATCATAGAAAATCCTCCCTTGCTAGTGATTTATCACTATTATATCATATTTTAGTGATATTTCACTAATCTTTTTTCACAAAAT
>CAMWVP010000218.1 GCA_947177735.1 uncultured Clostridia bacterium | reverse complement strand
ATAGAATATATTGAATGAAAAAAGCGTATAAAAAATACAACATAAGTCGATTATGTTGTATTTTTTTTATTTTTCCCGCAACGCAATACGCGTTGACGGGATTTTTTCATTGCCGGAAACAGGAAATAAATTTGCCGAAAAACGGGTTGTTTTTTTTCACAAAATCTGTTATAATTGTTGTAACAGAGGTGATAAAAATGAACAATTTCAATAATTTGGTAGATATGGACGATTATACCGTTCCGCAGTGGAACGAAATCATCGCGCTCGCCGAGAAGATCAAGGCAGCCCCCGAGGACTACGCCGACAAATGCAGGGGGAAGATAATGGCGACGCTGTTCTACGAGCCGTCGACGCGCACGCAGATGAGCTTCCAGGCGGCGATGATACGGCTCGGCGGCAATATAATCGGCTTCGACAACCCGAGCAACTCCTCAGTCGCCAAGGGCGAGAACCTCAAGGACACCATCAAAATAGTCAGCACCTATTCGGACATTCTCGTTATGCGGCATACGCAGGAGGGCTCGGCAAAGGCGGCGGCGCTCGTCGCGGACTGCCACGTCATCAACGCGGGAGACGGCGGGCACCTCCACCCTACCCAGACCCTCACCGACCTGCTCACGCTCAAGCTCGAGCTCGGACGGCTGGACAACCTTACCGTCTGCCTGTGCGGCGACCTCAAGTACGGCAGAACGGTTCACTCGCTCGTTAAAGCACTGTCGTGCTATCCGAACAATAGGTTTGTCCTTGTCTCTACGCCCGACCTGGCGCTGCCGAGCTACATAAAGGACGTTATCCGCGCGCACGGCGCCGATTTCACCGAGGTAAACACCCTTGACGAGGCGATACGCGAACCGGATATGCTGTATATGACGCGTATCCAGCGCGAGCGTTTCAGCAGCGAGGCGGACTACGAACGCCTCAAGGACGTGTACTGTCTGACCAAAGCGAAAATGCAGTACGCAAAAAAGGATATGATCGTGATGCACCCGCTCCCCCGCGTGAACGAGATCGAGGTCGCCGTCGACGACGACCCGCGCGCAGCCTACTTCCGTCAGGCGAACAACGGAATGTACGTGCGGATGGCGCTGATCCTGTACACGATGACGCGCGAGCCCAAGATCAAGCCGCTGCTCCTCGGCGAGATCCACCCGACCGTCGCCTGCACAAACCCCAAGTGCGTCACGCAGACGGAAAAGTACCTGCCGCACAGCTTCATCAACCGCGGAGATATCTTAGTCTGCGAGTACTGCGACGAGCGGATATTGCTTTAAATCTTTTCGTTTCATAAAAAAATGCGGTGTCAAGCTTTTTTTGCTCGACACCGCAATGTCTTTTATTTTACAGTATTTCCCAGATAAACGCCGCGCTGTCGGAGGACTTGATATCCTCGGGCTCGAACTCGGGAACCCCCGCGGCAACTCCGCGTTCCATCTCCATTTTGTAGGTGCTCGGCGAAAAGACGTTGATATCCGTCCAGTCATAGTCGATCTTGACGAGCGTTCCGAGCTTGGCACCCGAGGCTTCGCAGAGTACCTCCGCCTTTTGACGGGCGTTCTCCGCCGCCGATCTGAGCAGCTCCGCGCTTACCCTCTCGGGCTCCTTCACGGTGAACTTTATCGAAAACTCCGCGTTCGCGCCGCTCTCAGATATCGCCGTGAGCGTCTCGGCAAGCTTCCTCGCGTCCATATCGAACGACAGCTTGAGCGTATATCGGCAGACGTAGCCCGCGAAAACGTTGCGGTATCTGCCGTGTTCGTCGGTCTCGCCCTCGTAATTCGTGCTGACGTTGAACGATAGGGTCTTAAGCTCCTCCTTGACGAATCCCGAGGAGACCACCGCCTTTTGCAGCAGCCCGATACGCGCGTTGGCGTTCTCGACCGACTTGGAGTACTCCATATCCTTGGAAACGATATTCAGCGTTATAGCGATAAAATCGGGCTTGACGGAGACCGTTCCCACGCCCCTTACGGTGATAGTCCTATCCATAGCCGATTACCCGAGCACGGACAGCAGCACGCCCGCAGCGACTGCCGAGCCGATAACGCCCGCAACATTCGGTCCCATCGCGTGCATAAGCAGGAAGTTAGAGGGGTTGGTCTGCGCGCCGACCTTCTGCGATACGCGCGCCGCCATAGGAACCGCGGAAACGCCCGCGGAGCCGATAAGCGGATTGATCTTCTTGCCGGAGATGATATACATAAGCTTACCGAGCAGCACGCCGCAAGCCGTACCTACGCAGAACGCGATAAGACCGAGCGCAATGATGAAAATGGTCTTCCAGCTGAGGAAGTTGTCCGCGACGGCGGTAGCGCCGACGGTAATGCCGAGGAATATCGTGATGATGTTCATAAGCTCGTTCTGAGCGGTCTTGACAAGTCTGTCGCACACACCCGACTCCTTCATCAGGTTGCCGAACATCAGTATGCCGACCAGCGGAGCCGCCGACGGTACGATCAGAGAAACGATAACGGTGACCGCGATCGGGAATACGATCTTCTCGATCTTGGATACCTCGCGAAGCTGACCCATCTTTACGGCCCGCTCCTTCTCGGTGGTAAGCGCCTTCATAATAGGCGGCTGGATAACCGGCACGAGCGCCATGTACGAATACGCCGCGACAGCGATAGAACCGAGAAGCTGCGGTGCGAGCTTGGACGTGAGGTAGATAGCCGTAGGACCGTCCGCACCGCCTATGATCGCGATGGACGCCGCCTCCTTGAGCGTGAAGCCATCAAAGCCGATGCCCGTAAGGTCGAAGAAGTTCAGCATGCACGCGCCGAGGAACGTGAAGAAGATACCGCCCTGAGCAGCCGCGCCGAGCAGGAAGCTCTTGGGGTTGGCAATCAGCGGACCGAAGTCGGTCATAGAGCCGATGCCGAGGAAGATAAGCGGCGGATAGATCTGGAGCTTAACGCCCAGATACAGCATATCCAGCAGACCGCCCTCGTGAAGCACCTTGCCGTAATCCAACGAGGTCTCTGTTATAAACAGCGATTGGAAAACGCTTGTTCCGTCCTCCAATGTGCCCAACGGAAGATAACTTGGCGCAAAGTAAGGGTTAGTCGCGGGATCCCACAGCTCGGGGTGATAAAGACCCGTGAGCGGCAGGTTAGTCAAAAGCATACCAAATGCTATCGGCAACATAAGCAGCGGCTCATACTGTCTCACGATAGCAAGATAGAACAGGACGAACGACAAAAGTATCATAATTATGCATCTTATATCGCCGAGCCCCGTAAATCCGGACGTGTCAATAAGTCCGGTTATCGTACTTTGAAATATTTCCATGATACGGTTTTCCTTTCTCAGAATTTGCGCATATTGCCGCTTACGCCTGCCATGCTCCACGCGGAACGTGTGCGGGCGTTCTTACGCTTGCTTATGCCGGTGATCGTATACGCGGTGCCCTCCGCCTCAGCGTAAGCCGCGATCGCGGCGCTTATGACCGCAACGATCTCCTCTTCGTCGTCCGGAGCAGCCTCGACCTCCGCCGCTTCAACAACGGGCGCGGGCGTTTTCTCGACCTCGAACGCCGCGGCTTTCTTTTCCGCCTTGCTCTTGTCGATAGCCTTAAAA
>CAMWVP010000217.1 GCA_947177735.1 uncultured Clostridia bacterium | reverse complement strand
CCTATCTCTCAATATTTTTTTGTTTGTTTGTCCAATATCTATTGTAGCACAACACAAATTTGTCATCGGCGCGTAAATTACAGGTTGACAAACGGAAAAGTTTGTGATACAATAATATAACTGCGTCCGATACGGCTCTATGGAGGACAATATGAAAAATAAAGACAATACGGTTTTCAAACGCGCACTCGTGCTCGCGGTGCCGATGATGATACAAAACGGGATCACGAACGCGGTGGGCTTAGTGGATAATATAATGGTGGGAAGTCTGGGCACGGAGGCTTTCACGGCGGTCTCGATAGCGGGGCAGCTTATTTTCGTGTTCAATCTCGCGATCTTCGGCGGTTTGTCGGGACCCGGCATCTACGGCGCTCAGTATTTCGGTCAGAGGAATACCGAGGGCTTTCGAGGCACCGTCCGCGTCAAGCACTGGATAGGCGCGATCGTGCTGCTCGCGGGGCTGGCGGCGTTTGTCTTTGGCGGTGAATTTCTGATCGGGCTGTACCTCAAGGGCGAGAGCGCCGATATCGACCCCGTTCTTACGATGACCCACGCTAAGAGTTATCTTGCGATAATGCTGTGGGGACTGCCGCCGTTTGTGCTGACGCAGATATACGCGGGCAGCCTGCGCGAAACGGGCGCGTCGCTTATGCCGATGGCGGGGGGCGTAGCGTCGGTATTTGTCGACGTGGCGCTGAACTGGCTGCTGATATACGGCAAATTCGGCTTCCCGAAGCTCGGCGTTCGTGGAGCGGCTGTCGCTACCGTCGCGTCGAGATTCGTCGAGGTAGCGGTGGTGATAATACTGGCGTTCGCCAACCGAAGGAAGCACGATTTCCTCATCGGTCTGTACCGCACTATGTTGGTGCCGAAGGACGCGACCGTGATGATAATCAAAAAGAGCCTGCCGATATTCTTCAACGAGTTCCTATGGGCGGGCGGTATTGCTATGCTCACGCAGTGCTATTCACACCGCGGACTGGACATCGTTTCGGGAATGAACATCTCGAACGCGCTGTGCAATATGCTGAACGTCGTGTTCATTGCTCTCGGCAACGCCGTAGGCATACTCATCGGGCAGACCCTCGGCGCGTCTCGCTACGAGGACGCGAAGAACGAGGCGTTCAGGCTGATGTGGTTCACTGGCGGCGTGTCGGTGATATTGACGGCGATACTCATTGCGATATCGGGCGTGTTCCCGAACTTTTACGACACCACGCCTGCCGTAAGGAGCTACGCGACCTGGTTCATTATCATAACAGCGCTGTTTTTCCCGCTCCAGGGGTTCCTAAACGCGCTCTACTTCACGCTCCGAAGCGGCGGCAAGACATTCGTTACGTTCCTGTTCGACAGCGTATTTTCGTGGGTGATATCGGTGCCAGCGGCGCTGCTGCTGTGCGAGCTGACGACGCTGCCGATACTAGCCGTCTTTGCCGTCGTGCAGGCGTTGGACTTCATCAAGGTGACAGTGGGATATATCCTCGTCAAAAAGGGAGTCTGGATAAGCAACCTCGTCGCGGAAAAGGCGTAATATGCATCAGTTTGTAGAAAAAGTCTACATTCAGACTGTCGAGAAGCCCTCAGATACAAGAAAACGGCTTGTCGGCTAGCCTTTGTGGCTGCCGAACAAGCCGTTGACGAAGTAGATGAGGGCTTCTCGACAGTCTGAATATGCATATTACCGAAAAAGCCCTCATATACTTTACAGAAAACTCATTGCTGGAGGTAAAAAATGACAGAGTATCTGCCTGAGGGCTTTTTGTTCGGGACAGCGGAAAACGACGGCTGTCTGAATTCGTTCGCCTCGCTTTCGGAATGTAAACAGAACGGAAGAATTGTTGAGGCGCCCTGCATAATCTGCGACAGTCACCATAACCTCGTGATAGACCTCGGCTGTATGCGCGGCGTCATTCCGAGGGAGGAGGGAGCTGTCGGCATAACCGAGGGCACGACCAAAGATATCGCGCTCATTTCCCGCGTAAACAAGCCTGTCTGCTTCGTGGTGAAAGACTTCACACACGACGAAAACGGGGAAGTATGCGCCGTTTTATCACGCCGTGAGGCTCAACTGAAGTGCAACAAGGAGTATATTTCGACCCTCACGCCCGGGGATGTCATTCCCGCGCGAGTTACGCATCTTGAGCAGTTCGGCTGCTTTGTGGATATCGGCTGCGGCATACCGTCGCTGATACCGATAGATCTCATCTCCGTCTCACGCATCTCTCACCCTTCGGACAGGTTTTGTGTCGGTCAGGACATAAAGGCGGTCGTCAAGGGCTTTGACGGCGGAAGGGTATGCCTGTCGCACAAGGAGCTCCTCGGGACGTGGGAGCAGAACGCCGCGATGTTCGAGCAGGGCGAGACCGTCACGGGGATAGTGCGCTCGGTGGAGGATTATGGCGTGTTCGTGGAGCTCGCGCCCAATCTTGCGGGGCTTGCGGAGCCGCGCGGCGATATCCGCGTAAACCAACACGCGAGCGTCTACATAAAGGCTCTGATACCCGAGAAGATGAAGATAAAGCTGATAATCGTCAGTGCCTTTGACAACGCGTTCCGCAGCGGCAAGTTGAACTATTTCATATCCGAGGGGCATATCGACAGCTGGGTATACTCCTGTCCGAACGCCTCAAAGCTCATTCAGACGATATTTTAAGAGGACAAGGTGCTGTGTGACAGGATCAGCTTTTCAAGCTCCTTGGCGGCAGCACTTAGCTGATCCTTGCGCTTTATCAGCGCAACGGAGCGGCGCGGTATCTCAACATTCAATCTCAGCGTCCGAACGTCGGGCGCTTCTTTTATGAACTGCAACGGGACAAAGCCTACCCCCAGATCGGCGCGCACCATCGGGAGTATCTGGTCTGCCGTCGCCGCCTCGATAGCGGGGGAGAAGCTCACGCCGTTGCGGGCGAAGAATTCCGCGTAGAACTCATAGGTCAGCGTTCGGGAGTTGAGCATTATCAGCGGATAATTCTCCAGCTCGGAGAGCAGTATCGGCTCGTCCGACGTTATGAGACTGCGGCTGCAAATCGCCGTCTCGGTCACGGGCACGATATGCCTCAGCAGCAACTCGGCGGGTTTGGTTTTCGGAGCGGTGACGACGGCAAAGTCGACGGTGCCGTTCTTTACCGCGTCAATTGCCTGAGATGTCGTGTAATTGGAGATGTACAGCTTTACCCCCGGGTACAGCGCGCGGTACTGCTTTAGTATCGGCAGCAGCAGGCAGTGCAGCGCGACCTCGCTCGCACCGACCGTGACGACGCCCTGCGCCAGCCCCTTGTTCATCATGATCTCCTCCTCGCCCTCGCTTATGTGCCGGAACGCGATCTCGATATGACCGAACAGCCTTTCGCCGTCGGGAGTCAGCGCGAGCCCCCTGTTTGACCGCGTAAACAATACGCAACCGAGCTCGTTCTCGAGATTTTTTATCGTGCGGGTGAGGTTCGGCTGGGAGTTCATAAGCGCTTCGGCTGCCTTTGAAAAGCTCCCGAGCTTTGCCGAGTAGTAAAATACCTTGTAGTATTCGCAGTTTATATTCATACGCCCTCCATAACTTAACGATATATTAGCGATATCAAATATATAT
>CAMWVP010000216.1 GCA_947177735.1 uncultured Clostridia bacterium | reverse complement strand
TATGCAAAACAAAGAATTTTATCGCTTGCGCTAATTCTTCAACGCTGCCTGTTTTCACCACAAATCCGCTGCCCTCGGTCATATATTTTGCTCCGACATTTTCCGTGACGATAAGCGGCTTTCCGAACATTCCGCCCTCCAGCGCCGTCAGCGAGCACGATTCGTCAAGCGACGGAACGAGCACCACATTCGCGCATTTGAAAAGCCGCTTTTTGCTGCGCGTTACCTCGCCGTGATAGACAAAACGGTTGTCGTTTTCCGGTATTAAACGTTCCCAAAACTTACGCGACCATTCGGGTTTTCTTCCGGCAATATCCAGAACCAACTGCGATAAAATCTCTTTTGGCAGCGACTTGATGGCTTTCACCGCGACATCAATGCCCTTGCGCTTTTCGATCGTCGCCGCGATCAGGAAATGCACCTTTCCGCCGCGAACCTTGTTAGCGCTTGGATGATAAAACGGCGAGGTCATCAAAAAATTATGCAGCACCCGCAAGCGTCTTGGCGAATATGTTTTCGCTATAAACCGCTCCGCATACTCGCTCACACAGATCACATTCTCGGCGTTACGTATATAGCCTTCGTCGATACGGCACTTCTCGAGTATCTCGGAAAGATTTTCCGCCTCACGGATAAGCAGGATCGTCTTTATGTACTCCTGAATTCGACATGCGACCTTAGCGCAGAACACGGTATTGCAAATTACCAAATCGTATTTCGCTGCCAATTCGCGGCATTCCGCCGCCGATATGCTCTCGTCAAACCACCTCACCCGAAACCCGTGCCGCAGATACTCGCGCGAGAAATTCCCTCCGACAAGCGTCATCACCGTGACTGACCAACCCTTTGACCGCAGCAGCCGTGCCATATTCAGCAAGCTGTTCGGTGCGCCTGTGTACGTCATTTCGTGGGAAATCAAAAGAATCCGTTTTTGCAAGCTATCCACTCTCCACGTAGTGTTTTTTAGCCAAAAATCAATTATTATAAAATAAGTATAATGATATATAATACAAGCATAATAGTATCATCAGGCGACTGTATTTTTCGTTAAATATACAATTTTGATACAAAACGAAAAAACCGAATAACAAAAACATTACTTTAAATACAACGCCAATTTTTGACACAGAATTACACTAAAACAGCATACACATATTATTTATAAGCCGCCGTTCGTGAGTTGTATCCGGATGAATGTAGCGACTTAACGTAAGATTAACATTACTGTGACCAAGCACATTAGAGAGCGTTTTTATATCAAATCCACTTTGTATACAATTTGTTGCAAAGGTATGACGTAGCTGATGATAGTTGTGGTAAGATATCTGCACAGACTGCAAAACCTTTTTGTAGCGATACTGCATAGTGCGCGGCTCAATAACTTTTTCGCTTCCCGAAAGTATATAGTGATTGCCGTTCAATTTGAATTTTTCAAAGTATTCCATAAGGAAGTCCGGAATAGTTATGGAACGGCGCGAAGTTGAACTTTTAGGTGAGGAAATAATTACCTTGGTTTTTCTGCTGCCCTCGGCTATTGCAATGCGCTGGACGGTTCTGTTGACATTTAATGTTCTGTTCTTAAAGTCAACGTCACTCCACTTTAAACCGCACAGTTCTCCTATTCTCAAACCCATAAGCAGCGAAATAAGAACTCCAAAGGAAGTAAGGTTCATATGACGTTTGAGATATCCTACAAGCAAGCGCTGGTCGTTATCGCCGATTTTTTGCTCAGTTTTCCGCTCGTACTTCGGCAGCACTATATTTTTAAGCGACAGGTTAAGTCTATATTCCTCCTGCGCGTACTTCAGCATTGTCTTGAACACAATGATAATATCCCGCACATAGCTTGCCGACAAACCATCTGCGAGTTTTCGGTTTATAAACGTGTTGATAATGCCCGCTGAAAGCTCCGTACACGACATATCGCCAAACTTGGGCAGAATATGCTTTTCAAATTTCAACTTGTAATTTGCAAACGAGGACTCCTTCACGCGATTTACTACGGCATTGAGCCACTCGTTATACACCTTTTTTACGGAGATATTTCTGCCGGAAAGATAACGTGACTCTATCTCCTTGCCAATTATCAGCTTTTCCTCCGCTTCATCGTAAGTTTTGCCATAAACATACTGATAAATGGCTTTCCCATTATTGTCATATCCAACTATAAAACGCCCCATAAATCTGCCATCTTTACGTTTTGTAATATTTTCAACTAATCTTAACATTTGTTTTCCTTTCCGGCATATTTTTGTGCAACTTGTACAAAGTTCGCGGCAAACTTTAACGAATTGTACAAAACTCAATATCCCTCTTGATTTTTAAAATCATTTTATGTATAATTATATATAAGTATAATGGTTTTTGCAATAATTTACGTTTCGATAAATTGTATATTTAACGAAAAGCCGAAAACCAGACATCAAAGCCTGATTTTGGCTTTTGTTTCTCTTATCGTTCCTATGAACTGCCCAATGAGAAGCTACAAAATTCGATGAAGTAGAAGTAAGCCTCTCACTTATAGGATAAAAAACGGCTATTTCGTCAGTGTATTTTACAAAGGTTTTTAAAGTTTGTAAAATATAGTGAATTTGCTTACTCTATAATTATCGCTTTTTACCTATTCAATGTTAAAATAAAAGATCTCCATATCACGAACATTTTAATTCAAGATACAAAGCAAATTGTAATTTACCACCTGCGATTAGGCAAAACTAACTCAATAATAAAAAGAATCGCCCATAGCTTTGAACCATGGACGAATTCTTTTAAAGATAATAAAGATAAACCACCAACCCAAACACGGGCTTACCGGGATAGAAAACGAAAAAATCCGAAGCACCATCGTGTTTCGGATTTGTCCAGTTTGGCTCCCCTAACCGCGCACAATCAGAACACTCGCCCACAGGCACCGTGAGAGTGCTGGCACCCTCACGGCAGTTAAAGCTCACGATTGCCTTATTGTCATCATACAAATATACCGAGTTCACAAAGGTATCGACCAATCTGCGCTTGTTATCATTCGTTGTCAAATTGAGATTTTTCATACTGCGTAGCCAAAATTCTATTTGGTCTTGCGTTAATAAGTCGCGCTGAATTTGCTCTTTCAAAATATCGGATTCAATGCGCTCACGCTCGGCTTCGAGTTCATCAAGATGTTCTTTTGTTGATTTTGAAACGATACCCATTTCCATTGCATTGACAAGATTTTCAATTCGCTGCGTTACCTCTGCAAGTCGCTCATTTAGTAATGGGATTGCTGTATTCTCGCGACCTTGCAGTTTGATGACTTTGTCAATAACCTCGGAGATCACATCATCGGTAAACATTGTGTTCATAACTTCATTCAGAACCAAGTCCTCGATAATTTCTTTGCGAACAGACTTTTTATGACAGCCATCCTTATGTTTTACATTTACACACTTATAATAGTTGTACTTGCGACCGTTGTGGCTTGTTCCGCTATCACCTACCATTAAAGAGCCGCACTCACCGCAAAATAATTTTGTGGACAGAAAATATTCTACCTTAGCCTTGAACCGCGAACGGGAGTATTGATTCTTCACCAAACGCTCTTGTGCAAGTTG
>CAMWVP010000215.1 GCA_947177735.1 uncultured Clostridia bacterium | reverse complement strand
AACCCCCAAAAAACCCAAAAAAATAAACTTTTTTTTTTAAAAAAATAAAAATTCCCGTTTTTGTTCGTTTACCCCCCTCGGGGTGGGAAAAACGCACAAAAGCTTTGAGATCCGGAAATATTAATTATCAGAGCAATGTATCGGGAAACAGTGTTTATTTTGTGCTGCAATGAGGTTTGGGATGATTTAAATTATATAGCGGAAATTTGATAAATTAAAAAAGTGATTGTGAATGTTTTTTGGAAATTTTATGAAATTTACTACGGATGTGCGTGCTCATCTATGCAGTAACCCAACCCCGACACGCCGCTGAAGCTCTCACCCGATACCAGCCCTATAACATCGCCTTTGCTGACGGTATCGCCGCGCTCGACGTATCGGGCGGAGCCGTCTAGATGATAGTACGTGCTCTCGATGCCGTTGGAGTGACGTATCGTAACGATAAGACCGCACCTGTCTCCCTCGCCGTAGTAGACGTCTTCCACCACACCGTCGTCCACCGCTCGTACTTCGGTGCCTCGGGGCGCGGGAGTGACGCGCTCATTGCGCGAAACAATCGCGACGGTGTTAAAGAAGTTGAAATTCTCCGCGCCGTCAATGGGCACACAGAGGTCTGTCCACTCATCGAGAACCGCGCTGTCGATGGAATTCTGATAATCAAACGGATTATATGCGTAAGCGGTGTAGCACATTCCCTCCCAACCGGTGAGTGTCGATCCGGAGTAGCCTATCACCTGCCCCGCCGTTACGCTGTCGCCCTCGGAAACCTTCATTCCGCTGTCGGGGTCAAGTAATGAGTAGCTCGTGTACATATCCTCTCTGACCTTGACGATGACGGTCATACCGTCACATATATCGCGTATGCCGCTGAACACGACCTCGCCGTCCGCGACCGCGTATACCGCCTTTCCGCGCGCGGTCTCGAGAAAAGTGCTCGCCCAACCGCTGCTCCTGTCAAGCTCCGTACTGAACTCAAACGGAGTGTAAAACTCCTTAAGCGGCATAACGGGAAGCTCTCCCGTCCAGGATTCGGCAGGGTCGATCTCCGGCAGCTCAAGCGGCTCGCAGAACAGCGCTTCCGACGACGGAGCGTCCGAAGCGTCGTGCGTGAATACGCCGCTCCCCCTGTAAACAGCTATTCCCGCGATCACCAGTGCGGCGCACGCCGCGCACTGGAGCGCTGTTCTCCATATCGGAGCACGCTTTTTCGCGGTCTCGATATCCCCCGCCTCAAGGATAAACTTATCGTCGGCGTTATTCAGTGCGATAAACAGTTGTTCATTATTCATACGTTGTAACCTCTTTTCTTCAAATACTCCCGCAGCTTTTTGCGGGTCCTGTTGAGTGTGACGGAAACCGTGTTTTCCGTTGTGCCGAGACGAAGAGCGATCTCCCGAACGCTGTAGCAATACCAGTATCTCAGTATAAACATCTTGCGGTTTGAGACTGTCAACCGCGCCAGAAAGCGGTTTATCGCCTTTTCCAGTTCGCTGCGGTCAAGCTCCTCCTCGACGCTGCCCGCCGCCGAGCACTCTTGGAGCTCCTCGAGCGCCAGCTCGCCCGCGCCGCCTCCGCGTTTTTGCGTGCAGCGCATTTTCAGCATGTTTATGGCGCCGTTTCGGGTAAGTCTGCCGAGGAATGTCGCGAGAGAATACGGGCAGTTCGGAGGGATAAGCTGCCACGCGGCAAGCAGTGCGTCGTTAAAGCATTCCTCCGCGTCCGTTCTGTCGCCGAGGATATTGACCGCGATGCTCAGACAGTACCGTTCGTACTTCTCCTGAGCCTCCGCTATGGCGCGTTCGTCGCGTGCGAGGAACAGCCACACTATCCCGCTGTCGTCCATCGTATCACCTCCTCACTCTACTACACAACTTCCGCGGCAAAATCTTAACAAGTCCGAAGAAAAAAGCTCCGGATTTATTGAACATACGTTATAGAAATATTGAAGAAATATTGCGGTACCGAGCAAAAACGCCCGATACCGCAATTTCCTATGAAACTCCTTTCGGAGCTTGGTTTGCTATTTGAAATAGTCCTCGCCGAGCACCGCCTTGAACTTCGGCAGCACTCCCGCCTTGTTGTCGATATGTCCGTAGTTCTGGCACATATCGTAGCTCGGGAGCGTATTGCCCTCGACGAGGACGGGCTTTTCGGGAGTTATCGCGACGTCCCACCCGATATACCCCACCTGCGGGAACACGCACGCCGCGCGTCTGCACAGCTCCACCGCCTCCTCGAACAGCGGTATCTCGAAGCCGTCGAACACCGTTTTCGTGAACGGATGAGCGGCGTAGTACTCGCCCGTAGCGTCGCAGAACGCGGGCTTTCGGATAACGCCGTCGTCGCCTATCGAGACATACATACCGCCGCTGCATATATTGTCAACGCAGTTCTCGCCGTTGCTCATACGCACGAGCGCGTACATAAAGTGCGCCGTATCGTTCCAATACAGCGTTACGATGCGTATCGTGTTGATAGACGACGGCGAAAGCAGGTTCATACGCTCGTGCTGCGTAAGCTCCTCCTCAACGAGGTACTGCTTGTTATCGCAGAGCCGCTTGTACAGCGCCGCGAAATCGGTATCGTCCGTTATCTCCTCGCGCGAGATTCCGCTGCCGCCGAAATCGTTGGTGTGCTTTGCGAATACGGTTTTCTTGCCCTCACAAAAGCGCTCCAAGTCCTCCGCTCCGACATTGCGCAGGTCTATGAAGTCGCGCCCGATATACTCGCGGAACTGCTCGTTAAACTCGGCTTTGTCGTCGAAATAGTGGAAGTACTCCCGCGAGTTGAGCCTGTGCGATATCACGGAATTGTCGTTCATCGTCATAAACGTGCGGCGCTTCTTCCCGTGAATGAGCGCAAATCCGAACACGTGATAGTCCTGATACCCCACCCCGTAACGGAAAATGCACCATATCATATCGAAGAACATCACAAAACGGTTCGCGCCGGTCTCCTTGTGGATAAGCTCTATCTGCTTGAACATACGCTTGAAGCTGCCGCCGAAAAGCCGTCTGAAAAATATTTTTATCTTGTTCATTGTTATCGCTCCCAAAATCTTCTTACGTTTGTTATTATAGCATTTTATCGCGCAATTTGCAAGTATATTTAAGAAAAAAGTAAACCGCCCCGAAATCGTATCGGGGCGGTATTTCATCTTTAACTAAAGATCGGATAAGTATTTCGCGATTTCGTCCTCGGTGTACACTCTCCCCGCTTGGATATCCTCCTCCGCCTCCACAAGCATTGCGTTAAGTTCGGCGCGGTTCTTCGGGAACACGGGCGGCTCAGCCGTTATACGGTGCTCAAACAGCGCCACAAACCCCGCAAGCTCCTCTTCGGTCAGCTGATCGAATATCATCTGCGCGCGTTCTCTTGTGCTCATACCATCCGCTCCTTTCGGATTTATTGGTTATATTATAACACAAAACGCGGCATTTGTCAACATAACCGCCCCGAAATCCCACGGCAACAGCATTTTGATTCCACAGGCTGTTACAGCTATGTTAATCAACTCCCGGTCGTTTAAGATTTATATTTGTTGGTCAAAAAAGATATTATGAATATTATAAACATTGTTAGTTTAGTTACCACATAC
>CAMWVP010000214.1 GCA_947177735.1 uncultured Clostridia bacterium | reverse complement strand
AGACGGATAAAACGCGGACTATACGAAAGGAGCTTTATAAATGAAGTTTGACGGTCTTTTCGATTGGATCATCTCGTTCGGAGCGGGCGCATTGTTTACGCTGATCGTCAGCTCCATGATCTATGGCGCGGGATCGCCGAGTATCATAATAATTGCGGCGGTCTCCATGCTGGTCGGATTTATAGGAGCGGTTGTCGCGTACTGTCTCGGTCGCAGACGGGCAAAGAGCGAAAGCCTTATCGCCTACAACAAAGGCATAGAACGCGGCATAACGCTCGGAAGAGCCGAAATAATAAGCGAACATCAGCGGCTTGTTGATTTCGACAATTAAACAGAGGAGCGGTTCGCCGCTCCGCCTTAATGCAGCTATCCAATGGATAACGGTTGCAAGCCCGTGTAAATGCAGAGCTGGGATTTTAACGGAAAGGAGAGGATTTTATGGGAAAGTATAAGCTGCACGATCTCGAGCATGACACCGTGATTGATCTGGAGCTTACCGCCGAGGAGTTCGGCGAGCTGAAAAGGTTCGTAAAAGACCTAAAAAAGCCCGGTGAAGGCATTAACTACAAGCTGATACTGGAGCGGTATAACAGCATATGCAAGAACCTGCCGCCCGCGACAAAGCTCACGGAGAAGCGCAAACGCGCCATCGCGCGGCTGATAAAGGACGGCTACGATATTGACGAGCTGTTCCTGAAAGCCGCTCAGAGCCGTTTTCTGGGCGGCGACAACGCGCGGAAATGGCACGCCCACTTTGATTGGATAGTCGAACCCGATCACGCGCTGAAAATTCTTGAGGGCAGTTACTCGCCGATCACGCCCGCGCCGTCAGCTCCCATGACGGGAAATCCGTTTGACGAGTATGGATAAGGCTGTCGATTTGGTGAAAATGCTGGCGAAAACGATGCCGCAAAGAAGCGTGCCCCGGGACGGCGAGTACGTAAAGGACGGGCTGCTGTATTGCGGTAATTGCAACACGCCAAAGCAGCACCGTGTCAATATGCGCGGCGAGGAGATCATATTCCCTATGCTGTGCGAGTGCTCACAGAAAGCCTACGAAGAGAGCGAGCGTCAAAGCGCGGAGGTGCGTAAGGCTGTAAGAATAGCTCAGCTTAAGCATTTGTCTCTGATGGGCGACAAGCTGTCCGGATGCACGTTCGCGGGCTCGGAAAAGGACGGCGAAAATTCGCGCAGTATGACTATCTGCGAGCGGTACGCGGAGAAATTCCCGCAAATGCTCGAGGACAACCGCGGACTGCTGCTTTTCGGCAGCGTCGGTACGGGAAAGACGTTCGCCGCGGCGTGCATCGCGAACGCTCTGCTGGAGAAAAATTACTCGGTGGTCATGGTATCGCTGGTAACGCTCATCGACAGCGCGGACGATATTATTCGGCGAATGGACGATATTGATCTGCTTATTCTGGACGATCTCGGCGCGGAACGCTCCACCGATTACGGGTTCGAGCGGATATATGCCGTTGCCGATGCGCGGTACCGCAGCGGAAAGCCCGTGATCTATACGTCAAATCTGCCGCTGGATACGTTCAAGCATAGCCCCGACGTGCGGTGTGCGAGAATTTATGATCGTATTCTGGAGCGCTGTTATCCCGTGGAGTTTCGCGGAGTGAGCAGACGGAAACGGGAAGCTCGGCGCGGGTTTGAGGAAATGACGAAATTACTGGAGGTGGAAAACTGATGTCCGAAAAGAATCAACCGATATTGAAATGCAAAACTTGCCGTTATTGCGTGGGCGGCGGTCGTGGCAGCGCACGGGGCAGATATTATTGTGAACACCCCGTTGCTGCGGAGATGGCTTGTGCCTCGTCGAAACCGATCTGTTACGTTCCGCGGCGGTCGAACGAATTTACGATCAAGAAAACACCGAAATGGTGTCCGCTGAAAGACGAGGTGCAGGGATGACAAAGGAAGATTGGGAATATGCCGAAAATGAATTATCCAGTATATTCGGCAAAATCGACCTTATTGTCGACGATTATAATGTAACAATTGCCTGCAGACTGGAAAAAACGCGTCATTATGCGCTTATGGTTTACATCGACGGAAAGTTTGATTTAAAATGGGCGCAGGAGGACTGTGACATTCGCCGAAGATTTTGCAGCCGTCATACGAAGTGTTTTCTGGATCAAAAGCAAAGAAACCGCCTAAAGCGCGAGCGAAAGGCTTTTCGCGAAGAGGTCAAGAAAAGGATGACGTTTGAATATTTCCTGCCTTATTGGAACAGCTTCCGAATGATGAAGGCTCATTTTATCAAAAATAACACGTCCATTGAATTGGTAAGAAAGGAGGCGCAAAATGATACACTCGGTTAAATGCCACCCGGACTATTTCAAGGCGCTGAAAGACGGCACGAAAACGTTTGAAGTTCGCAAGAAAGACCGTCTTTATGAGGTCGGCGATCACCTCGCGGTCAATGAATTTGTCCCGGATAAGCAAGTTGATCCATACAGCTTAAACGTAGGGCTACGCCAGACGAGCGGCGGATATTACACCGGGGACGGTCTGCTGTATAAGATCACGTACATTCTGGATGATCCGCAGTATTGCAAGGACGGAATGGTTATTCTCGGACTTGCACGGTGCGAAATATAATATTAAAAGCGTGACCGTATATCGGTCGCGCGCTTAATGCGGCTGTCCGGTTGGATAACGGTTGCAAGCCCGTATAAACGCAGAGCAGGCGAATTGAAACGCTTCGCGTTTCAACCCTACAATTTTTGCTTTCGCAAAAATTGCAAAAACATTTCGAGGAGGATTTTTATGATCAAATTCAAAAGGTTGTCAAAGGCTCGCAGCGTGACGATTCCGAAAGATATCGCGGCGCATCTGGACTTTGAGGCGGGCACAGCGGTTGATCTGACAGCGGCGGACGGAAAGCTGATTATTTCCAAGCACGTCAATACCTGCCGCTTTTGCGGCGGCGCGGAGAACATTAAGCAGTTCGGCGACGTTTTCGTGTGTCCCGTATGCGCGGCGCGGCTGTACAAGGAGGTGTGCGGATAATGTCTGAGATCCCCGAGATCATCGAAAAGGTCAAGGAGCTGAGCGCGGTCAAGAATCAGATCGCCGTGCTCAACGAGCGTAAAAAAGAACTTGAGGTGTTTTTTCTCGAACGCGGAAACGTTGATGTCGCGGACACCAAATACAAGTCCTGTACATATGCCGACGAAAACAGTCAAGCTTCCGTTACATTTACTTTATCGCAAACTCTTAAAATCACTGCGGCGAATTATCTTGAAAAAGCGCTTGGAAAAGAGGTTTTCCAAGATATTTTCAAGGAGGAGGTCAAACGCGAGATCAAGCCCAAGGACAAGGAAATCGAGCGCATGCTCATCGGCATATTTACCAATAATTTTTTCAGGCATATGCCGAAAGAGATCATTGATGAATTGCCTTGTGACGACAAGGCAAAGGCGGTATTGTCCAAAAAACTTAAAGGGGCAAACTTTGAGACAGACCGCGATAACTTAATTAAAATCGGCGGTTTGTCCCAAAAAGACGCAAGTGATTACGCGTATATGTACGCCGAGGCTGTGGTGTGGCAGACATTCTGCCGAGTTGCCGAAATGTCCGGGGCAGACAGGGAGAACATTA
>CAMWVP010000213.1 GCA_947177735.1 uncultured Clostridia bacterium | reverse complement strand
ATGGAGCGGGTGATGGGAATCGAACCCACGCGACCAGCTTGGAAGGCTGGGATTCTACCATTGAACTACACCCGCAAATTTAACGCTTTATTATTATAGCACAATTCACCCTGTTTGTCAAGGGGTTTTTGACAATTTTTTTTGTAAATTCGCAGGCTAATACGTCACAGCACCACGCTGATAAAGCGAAACGTCCGGCGACCATTTTCGGCTAAGATGCCGAGACAGTGAACTCGGGGACTGCCCACTCAATAAAAGCAGCGGTACGAATACCGCTGCCTCAGCTCGTAGAAAAAGTCTGCATTCAGGCTGTCGAGAAGCCCTCAGATACGAGGAAACGGCTTGTCGGCTAGCCTTAGTGGCTGCCGACAAGCCGTTGACGAAGTAGATGAGGGTTTATCGACAGTCTGAAGCGGCGGTACGAATACCGCCGCATAAATTATTCAGTTGCTCAGATAAACGCGTAGTTGGACTTACCGCTCTTCTTAACGGAGTACATCGCGTCGTCCGCTTTACCGATGAGGTACTCAACGCGCGTGTTGTAGTCGTCCTTGATAACGGCGATACCGATAGAAACGCTGACCGTCAGACGCTCGCCGATATCGGCATCGAAACCGCTGTCAAGCCGTGCAATGATATCCTGCGCAAGATTTGCGGGATTGTTTGTTTCGGCATTTCTCAGCATAACGATGAACTCATCGCCGCCGTATCTGCCCGCGAAGCCGATCCCGTCGGTACAATCGCGGAGCGTCTTAGCCACAAACTTGAGCACCTGGTCGCCCGTTGCGTGGCTGTAATTATCGTTGTAATGCTTGAAGTCATCGACGTCGATAAACAATACCGCCATCTCGGACTTACGCATCTCGGACAGCGAGATCTCGTTGTCGATCTGCGACTCGATTGTCTCACGGTTGTACAGCTCGGTGAGAGCATCATAGCTCGCACGCTCGGTGAGCTGCTGCTCGGACTTCTTAGCGCGGTCGATATCGACCATAACGCCTACGACCTTAAGCGGCTTGCCGTCCTTATCTTTCAGAGTAGCCGTTCTCATAAGCACCCAGATGAAATCGCCGTAGATGTTCTTGATACGGTACTCGTTGCGCTCGAAGTTCTTGCCCTTTTCAAGCGCGTCAAGATCGGATCTGTATCTGTCCGCGTCATCGGGGTGAACCTTCGCTTTAAGCAGGAAGCTGTCGCCGAAGTGATCGGACGGAGCGCGATAGCTGAACTTCTTGTTGAAGTTGTTGGAGAACATAACCTCGTTGGTCTTGAAGTTCCACTCGAAGATGATGTTGTCCGACATATCGGAGATGGTTCTGTATCTGTCCTCGCTGACAACGATCTCGTCAACCAGATTGTTGAACGCACGTGACATCTGACCGTACTCGTTGTTGCTTACGGTGCCGATACGAGCCTCATGGTCGCCGCGGCGTATTTTTTCAAGGGTGACCTCGATCTTTTTGAGCGGGCTGGTTATCGCTTTTGCTACAAAGATAACGATAACCACGCTGACAACGGAAAGCAGAGCCGCAACAGCGAATATCGGTGAAAGCGAACCGTTCGAGAACATACCGCTCTTATTCGCGGGGCAGCTTACGATAGCCGTCAAGCCGTCAGCACCGCCGACGTTCAGCATAACGCCGAGTCTCTTACCGCTGCTGGTGGAATAGTCGAATATCTCGGTAGGAGTACCGTCGACAAGATTGGATATCCTGTTTACAAGCTCGGGAGTATACTGCTTCTCAAGGCTCTGATTGATATTCGTGCCCGACGACCAGTTGAGATTGGGATCAACGATGTCCATCTTGCCCTGACCGTAGAATGCGGAGCTGTCCGCAAATTTCAGCACGGAAGAGATATCGTAGGTCACAAACAGAGTTCCCTGTCCGATCTTTCTCTTGATAAACATCTTCGCGTTCGCGCCCGTAGTGCCCGAAGCCTCGTCGAAATACAGTACGTTGTCCTTATATTCGGCATAGCCTTCAAAATTCCCATAGGGCTTGCCTGCATCGTTTCCGTGAATGACGTTGCCGTCGCGTCCAACGATAGCTACTTCATTTACGGATGGATTATCGTTTACAAATCTGTAAATAAAGTTAGCAGCCTTGTCGTTCGCCTTTGCCTGATCGATCGCCGAGTTCACCTCGGGATATGCCACAAGCGTCTCTACATCGGACTTCGACATATCCAGCAGTGTCTGGAGCGACGTTGTCTGGTTCTGCGCCATGCTCCGCAACTCGTTGCGGAACTGCGTGTCGCCGTCCTGTCTTACAAGGAAGTTAGCAAGAACGGTGTAGACTATCATCGGAATGACCGCGAAACATATAGCGGCGATCATTATCATCGTTTTGACTTTCATTATGTTCTCCCCATTTCCGCTCATAAAATATACAAAAAGAGCTACATCTTCATTATAGCACAAAAAAATTGAGATGTAAACACTTTAACCAACGTTCTAAACAATTTTTTGATATTTTATGAATTTTCAACAAATTGATAAATTTGATTTTGTGAAAGTTAATATCACTAATTAAAAAATATATAAATACTTGAAATTTTGCTATTGATAAAAAAACAAAACTATGGTATAATGTTTTTAGCATTATTTATACGCAGACCTTTCGTAAAGGAGTTGGAACTATGGGAAGTGTGCTTAAGGGCAATCGATACAGACTGGTGGACAACCGCTCGTTCGAGCTGCCGCTGCCCGTTAAATACGAATTGCTCAAAGAGGACAGCACCATTGCCGAGTACGAGATATCGGACAAGGAACAGGTCACCTGCCGCATCATAACCAAGCACAAGGAGGAGATGCTGACGCCTATACAGCGTCCGCTGGATATCTCCGATATATACTATTTCTTTTCCTGCCGCGTTTTTCAGGACAAAACGCCGTTCACGCTGACAGAGCTGTCGCTGCTGGGTTTGGAGAAATATAACGTATACGATATAATAAGAAAGACAAGAGGAGTTACTCCCTTTGATACATACTGGCTGCGCTTTGACGGCGACAACTGCGACTATGAAACGGCGAAGACCACATGGGATAATCTGATGTCCCGCGTCGGCGCTCCCGTTGACAACACGGTGAAGTCCGAGCCTGCCGCGCCCAAGTCGGACGCCGACGTAAACGAGATACTTCATCAGCATAAAGTTGATGTCGCGGCAAAATTTGCGGCTCAGACCGAGCCGGCGCAAGCGCCCGTACTGCAAGAGCCCGAACCCGTCGCCAACAACACTATGTCCGCCGAGGAGATCGAAGCGCTGCTGCTCAAGTCGGGATTGACCGACCTTGCAGCCGATAACGACGAGCCCGAAAAGCCCGCTCCCGCCGAGGAGAAATCCTCGGGCGGTATGATGAGCCAGGAGGCTATTGAGGCTATGCTGGCTGCGACAAGCGCTCCCGCAGAGTCCGAGCCCGCACCGGAGCCCACTCTCGTTGAGGAGAAGCCCGCGAGCGGCGGCAAGATGAGCCAGGAGGACATCGAGAAAATGCTTGCTGCGGCAAGCGCTCCCGCAGAGCCCGAACCCGCACCGGAACCCGCTCCCGTCGAGGAGAAGCCCGCGAGCGGCGGCAAGATGAGCCAGGAGGATATCGAAAAAATGCTCGCTGCGGCAAGCGCTCCCGCGGATACCGAACAATAGCACGCAACCCCACCACCACACGATCA
>CAMWVP010000212.1 GCA_947177735.1 uncultured Clostridia bacterium | reverse complement strand
TTCATTCGACCTGCCATCATCAGCGCGGGGAGGTCATTTCCCGCGGACGGACAACAAAGGTTGTCCGTTTCGGCTTTACATGATCTTATCCAAGATGATGCTGCGATAAAGCTTGATAGTATCAAAATATGTTCCGATAAAATCGCACATCTTTTCCTCGTCAACATTATCCAGATCAATGTCGTAGGAGTACGCGATCGCGTGAACAAGCTCATGTGTGACGATTTTTTCCATCAACCCTTTAGGGAGATCGCCGTCTATGTATATCTCACATTTCTGCAGCAGCGTTACCCCATTCAAAGACGGTTGACCGTTTTCATCGGAGAGCTCATCATGTGCTTCGGATACAAAATGAACCTTCCATTCAAACCCGTTGATCGTTATTGTTATCACTGTGTCGCTCCTTTCTCAGCCTGTCCAGCTCCGCGCACATCTCTTCGACAAGCTTTGTCGCGTTTGCAAGATCAGCCTTTATTTGTTTCAGCCTGTCTATAAGATCGTCGGCGAGTGTCTTTTTCCTCACAAACTTACTTTTTCCGTCGCAACCGCCGCAATGCGGATGACAAACATAATCGTTGGTGTTATATTTGCACTTCTCGCATTGGTCGTCCTTATCGCTCTCATCGTCCTCGACCATATGAATGTTCACATTGTCCTCGAACCACTCAAACGCCCTCGCGCAGAAATCCCACTCCGCCTCCTCGCGGTCAACAAAATAGTGACCGATGCTAACTCCCTTGCCGTCATCGTCGACCTTCCACACCGCATAAGGCTGTGGAGCAGCGGGAGACTTGCCCATAACGTAACCGTTCGCCACTGCGATGATCATATAGCTTTGAATTGTAACTCCGATTTTCATAAAATTCCTCCTCACTCCACAAACGCCTGCTTGACGTAATCGAACACGCCGAAGAACTCGCCGTTTACGTAAACGTTCCCAACAGTGTCGGAATCCGCGGCAATCTCCAACTCCCGAACCCGAACACCCAGCGCCGCGAGAGCGGCTATTATAATGGGCTTTTTGTCCTTAATTTTCATACCTTAGTCCTCCTATCTCCAGATACTTGCATTGTTCAGTCCCTCGCGTACTGCCTTTATCTGCAGAACCGTGAATTCCGAATAGCTGATCGCGCCGAGATTGTATGCCATTTTCAAAGCTCCATAAGCCTCATGCAGCAGCTCACGGCTCTTGCTGCGCTTGGCGTACTCAATACGCTTTCCGAGATCGCTCAAAATATCATCATGCCCCGGTGCCGTCATGATATCTCCCTCCCGATCATCTCATCTGTAGAGCAGCGGAATACGTCCGCCGCCGCGACCACAACTCTGAGTGGCGGTGTCTTGTACCCCGTTTCATAGTTGCAGACATTCTGCCTTGATATTCCAAGGCGTTCCGCGAGGTCGGCTTGTGTCATACGGCGCTCCTCGCGTTTTTGCCGTAAAATATCGCCGAATTTCATATTTTAAAACCTCCTTTAAAATCGTTTAAAAGGCTTTTTAGCCGTTAATTTCCGCGAACAGATTTGCGATCTCGCTGTTTAGCTCGGCAATTTCATCCGCGCGTTCCGCCGTGTAAGGCTTCATCGGGGTAAGCTCATCAACGCCGAGCGATTTCGTCAAAATCAATGCATTTACCTCCTTGAAATTTTCTTCTGCCTGTGATATAATATAAGTGGATTACTATGCCTTTTGTTGCCCCTGTGGGGTACAACTATATTATAATTCAATATTCTGAATTTGTCAAGTGCATATGCTAAGAATACTGAATTTATCTGTTTTGCACAAATTTTCTATGGAGGTTTTGTATGTTTTATGATAGATTGAAAATTGCTTGCAAAAATGCCCATACAACTGTAACCGCAACATTGAAGGCGATAGGAGTAGGCACAGCAAACGGAACGTATTGGAAAAATGGCTCTGCTCCGTCATCAGATATAGTAGTTAAGTTGGCTGAATTTTTAGGCGTATCAACGGATTACTTACTACTTGGAAAAAAAGATACCAAAATAGAAATCACTCCCGATGCCGTTGAGCTGATTTCTGCATATAATAGCGTTGATATGCTTGGAAAAGCAATGATTAAAGAAAGAGCATTAACGCTCGCCGAACGGGCAGCCGAGGAGCGAGCGGCTGAGCAACGCAAAAAGACGGTACAGAGCGCTGCCCCCGCCGCCGATGAGCAGCCGAACCCCGAGGACGACGAGCAGGAACAGTCAGATCATTGTGTCATTCCATACTACGACTATCCTGCAAGCGCCGGAACGGGCTTGTTTCTGGACGAAACAATCGCCGAAGACCTAACAGTCAAAGCTACTCCGGAAGCTCTCACCGCCGATTTTGCTATCCCGATCGACGGCGATAGCATGGAAAAGGATTTTACAAGCGGTGATATCGTTCTAGTTAAGTCGTGCCCGAATATTCCGGAGGGACAGATCGGTATCTTTGTACTTGATGGCGATGTGTACATAAAAGAATACGGCGGCGACTGCTTGATTTCGCATAATTCCGAATACAAGCCGATTATGTTAAAAGATTATGGACTATCGATTTGCTTGGGGCATGTCTTAGGCAAAGCCAAAGCAATAAAAAAAGACAGAAGTAGGAGGAAATAAAATGTTTGTTGATGATTTTCACACATATAAGGATCGTATTTCTCGATATTCTTCAAAATTATCGGAAATGACCGAGGAGGCTACTAAAAATGCTTTGATTATGCCGCTTTTGATACTTCTCGGATACGATGTTTTTAACCCTGATGAGATACAGCCGGAATATATTTGCGATGTTGCTATGAAAAAAGGCGAGAAGATTGATTATGCAATAATGAGAGACGGCGATCCCATTGTGCTGATTGAAGCAAAGCGCGCGGGCTTAAAACTGCAAAAACAACAACAAGATCAACTTTATCGGTATTTCTCGACGAATCGCTGTCGGATTGCGATCCTCACAAACGGCATTACATATAATTTTTTCAGCGATATCAATTATCCGAATGTAATGGACGACGAACCATTTATCTCGTTCAATATTCTGGAAGACGACGAGGAACTGTTTTTATCTTCGTTGGAACAATTCCATAAAGATAATTTTAATTTAAAAAATATACTTTTAAAAGCCATCTTTTTAAAATATATCAAGGTCGTGGAGCAGACTTTAAAGCAGGATTTAATCAATCCCAGCGACGAATTGGTCAAGTATTTTCTATCACGTCCCGAAATCAAAACAAACGCGCGGATCACAGCTCAAATCATCGAGAGGCATCGCGCAGCAACCGCTGAAACAATGCGAAAAATCATGGGCGTAACAATCAATATTTCGTCCAACAGCCAATCAGATGAACAATATTATACATCACATGACGGTTCGTCTGACGAGATTACGGAGCAGCTAAAATCTTTTTCCCCGGAGATCAGATGTCGAAAAGATAAAAGCAATGGAGTTACCGCGATTTATATAGAGAAAAACGAAAGTACTATCGCACGTGTTCGTTTTTCCGTTAAAAACCGCATCACACGGTACGATTTCACTGATCTCCGAATCGGAAAACTAACGTTTATCAGAAGCATCGAAGAATGCGCGGATATGCTAAAATAAAATCTTGATTTTTAGCCGCTCAAAATATATTATAAATAGGTATAAAAAATTGCACAAATTTTCAACACAAGTTAATAACTTTAACACATATTTTTTAGTCGCGGAAGTACTTCCGTACCTCCATACTTTTTGTTCCTCGACTTCCTTGCTAAAATATGTATAA
>CAMWVP010000211.1 GCA_947177735.1 uncultured Clostridia bacterium | reverse complement strand
TTTTACCAAAATTAACGTTTTTAAAAAAATTATACATTCAGCTTATAAAAAAAGTCCGAAACCCCCGATCTCTCGGGGGCATTTTTTAGCCTACATTTCTATCAACGGGGAAAGGGTACTGATGTCTGAAGTTCGTATCTACCCACCTTACAAGTTCGTTGGTAGAGTACTTTACTACTTCCATATCCTCTTTCAAAATGTCGATATCCTCTTTCATGATATTGATATCCTCCTGCAAAATGTTGATATCCTTTTTCATGATATCGATATCCTCTTGCATTTTGTCAAGCCGTTCATTTATGGGTTTCAATTCTTCACGCATAATTTGAGCTATCTGTTGAAGTTCATCGTTTGATAACATACGAAAAACCGTCCTTCCTATGTGATATATGTATATTTTACCACAAAAGGCGGGATATGTCAAGCCATATTTTATGTTTTCACCGCCAAGGGGGAAAACCGCAATTAAACCTATATTTCCCAAGAGCTATTGACAATCCGCGCGCGGAGTGCTATAATTATAATGTATTATATTTTATTGCGAGGTAGTTGTTATGTATCATTGCCGTCTGAAATTTATGTTTGTCGGGAAAAGCGATCGTTTGCTCGGGATCGCCGAGACCTTAACGCCGCCCGAGGGCTTTGAGTTTGAGTTTTTGAGCAGCGCCGTTCCCTCGGAAGCGTCGGCTGCGAATGTTATTTTCGCGGATTATTCCGACTTTAAGTCGCTCGACGAGGTGCGCGAGACGTTTTCGACGATGTCGGGTCACGCTTCGATCGTGCTCCTCGCCGAAAGCGGAGCGGACGTCTATTCGGGCGACCTCGGGTTTGTCAGCGACGTGTGGACGATACCGATGACGGACGACGAGGCGCGCTTCCGTTTCGCGCGCTTTATAAAGAAGTTGAAGTACGAAAAGGACTGCTGGCAGACCGAACAGTACTTTGAATCGGCGATAAATAATATACCCATTCTGGTGTGGTTCAAAACGCGTGACGGCGTGCACGAGAAAGTCAACGACTGCTTCTGCGAGACGGTCGGCAAAACCAAGCAGCAGGTAGAGGGACAGCGCCACGCGTACATATGGAACGTCGAGCAGGACGACCCGGCGTGCATCGAGAGCGAGAACATCGTCATGAGCACGCGCAAGACCGCCATTTCCGAGGAGGTCGTCAAGACGGGCGACGGCACGAAGCTTCTCACGACCTACAAGTCGCCGCTGTACGACGTGGACGGCTCGGTCATGGGAACCGTCGGCGTCGCGATCGACGTCACCAAGGAGCGCGCCTACGAAGCCGAGATCATCAAAAAGAACGCCTCACTTGAAAAGATTTTCACCTCGATCGACTGCGGCGTGCTCTGCCATTCGCTTGACGGCAAGCGGATAATCAGCGTAAACAGTGCTGCGCTGAATATTCTGGGGTACAAGTCACTCGAGGAGCTGTCCGAGAGCGGATTTGACATGGTGGCGATGTCGGTGCTCGACGAGGACAAGGGATTGCTCCGCGAGCGAATCAAAACCCTCAAGGACGAGAACGACAGCGTGAGCGTCGAGTACCGCGTCAAGCACTCGGACGGCGAGATATTGCATATCATGGGCAATATAAAGATGCTGAAGGTCAACGGAGAGCTGTTCTATCAGCGTTTTCTGCTGGACGTGACCGAACAGAAAATGCGCGAGCGCGAAAACGAGCACCGGCATGCCGAGCTTGTACAGGCACTGGGCGTGGATTACAATCTCATCTGCTATTTCAATCTCGACACGGAAAAAGGCAATACGCTGCGGTATAACGACTGCAAGCTGCACGTTCTGCACGACATCTTCGGCGGGAGCATTGAGCTCACCAAGAGCATGGGAGAGTATATTGAAAGGTGCGTTTCCCCCGACGATAAGGAGCTTCTGAGAGAGGCATGCTCGCGGGAGAACATCGAGAGAGAGCTCTCGGATAAAGTCTCGTTCCACGTCAATTACAGGAATTTGTGCAACGGGAAGCTCAGGTATTTCCAGATGAAAGCAGTCCGCGCGGGCGAATGGACGGGCAGCAAGAGCGTTGTCCTCGGTTTCCGCAGTGTGGACGAGGAGATCCGCGCCGAGATGGAGAAGAAGCAGCTGCTCGAAAGCGCGCTTATCCAAGCCAAGAACGCGAGCAGGGCGAAGAGTGTGTTCCTGTCGAATATGTCGCATGATATCCGCACGCCGATGAACGCGATCATAGGGTTCACGTCGCTTGCGATAACGCACATCGAGCAAAAGGATCGCGTGGAGGAGTACCTCAAAAAGATAGCGTCCTCCGGCAGCCATCTGCTCAGCCTCATCAATGACGTGCTGGATATGAGCCGTATTGAGAGCGGGAAGATGCACCTCGATGAGAAGCCCTGCAGCCTGCCCGAGATACTGCACGGATTGAAAAATATCCTCCAGGCGGACGTTACTGCGAAGCAGCTGGAGCTGTATATCGACACAGTAAACGTATACGACGAGGATATCTTCTGCGATAAGCTGAGACTCAACCAGGTGCTGCTCAATCTTTTGAGCAACGCCGTGAAGTATACTGGTTCGGGCGGAACCATCACCGTGCGCATCTCGGAGATTGCCGGCGCGCCGGAGGGCTTCGCAAACTACGAGTTCACCGTCAAGGATACGGGCATCGGAATGAGCCCCGAGTTTGTAGAGCGCATCTTTGAGCCGTTCGAGCGTGAGCGCAATTCGACGATAAGCGGCATACAGGGCACGGGTCTCGGAATGGCGATAACCAAGAATATCGTCGATATGATGAACGGAACTATCGAGATCGAAAGCAAGCAGAATGTCGGAACGGAGTGCAGGGTGACGTTCACCTTCAAGCTGAACTCCGAGGCGCAGATGCCCAGCGTACTTCCGGATTTCAAAGATCGCCGCGCGCTGGTGGTTGACGACGACTTCAACACCTGCGACAGCGTTACGTTTATGCTTCAGCAGCTCGGGCTCCGCGCGGAGTGGACGCTTTCGGGCAAGGAGGCTATCCTCCGCACGCGGCAGGCATGCGCGCGCGATGACAATTACAGTGTGTACATCGTCGACTGCTTCCTGCCCGATATGAACGGCATAGAAGTGATCCGCCGGCTCCGCAAGGAGACGGACGCCAACGTGCCTGTTATCGTGCTGACCGCGTACGACTGGACGGAGTTCGAGGAAGAGGCACGCGAGGCGGGTGTTTCCGCATTCTGCAGCAAGCCTCTGTTCCTGTCGGAGCTGAGGAACTGTCTGAACGCTGTCGTCGGCGTGAAAACCGCCGATGATGAACGCCCTGCGAGAAAGCGCAGCGGGCGTTTACTCCTCACCGAAGATAACGTGCTCAATCAAGAGATCGCTGTAGCGATACTCACCGAGGCGGGCTTCGAGGTCGACGTCGCGGATAACGGACGCATTGCCGTTGAAATGCTCGGGAAATCCGAGCCGGGATACTATAAAGTGGTTCTTATGGACGTGCAGATGCCCGAGATGAACGGATACGAGGCTACCGAGAGAATACGAGCCATGGAAAACAAGGAGCTGGCAAGTATTCCCATTCTCGCAATGACCGCCAACGCGTTCGAGGAAGACAAACAGGAGGCGCTTGGGAGAGGAATGAACGGACACATCGCAAAGCCGCTGAACGTTGAAAAGCTGTTAGCTACGCTGGACGAGATGATGTCCTGATAATTTAAAGCCCCGTGAAACTCACGGGGCTTCAGTCTGTATATAAACTCGTGGTTATCCCCCCCGCACGCCGGGAGACCCCCAAAAA
>CAMWVP010000210.1 GCA_947177735.1 uncultured Clostridia bacterium | reverse complement strand
CGCCCTGAACATACAGCACATACATTATTCCACGTCCTTCCGTTCGGAGATAAACCGCACGAGCTGACTGTACAATTCGGGTCTTTCCTTTGCCATAGCGTCGAATATTTCCTCTTTGAAGCTCTCGAAAGCCACGTCCTTAAGGTTTTTGACCCTGATATCTTTATCGTTTTTATACGCCACCGCGCGGATCAGCGCCGTGCATTTGTCGATCAGCTTTGCCGGATCGACGGCTTTGAGCTCCTCGTCGCTCAGATCACGGACTGCCGTCAGCACCTTATGCGCGATAAGACGCGCGATCCCCTCGGTGATGTCGAGCTGCGGATATTTCGCCATTTCCTCGGTCAGCGTTCGCATATTCTCCGAAGCAAGCCGCAAATCCTGCACGGTCGCGTTAAGCCCTTGAGCGTATCTGCATACCGCCGATTCCGAAAGCGTCATATTCGCGGTGTCCCGGACGAAATCGCAGACCTCGCGATAGGTGAAGTTGCCGAGTATCATTTCCTCAACAGCCGATTTAATATCAGTCGGCAGCGCGTCGATCTTGCTGTGTTTGCGGTTCTTCATACGGTCACCGCCTTATGCAGGGATCGTTGATCTTGCCGTTAAGAAACATTATACCCTTTTGCGTGAGTTTTGCTTCAAGAGTGTTGGGCTCTGCGTCGGCAAAATCGGAAACCTCGCACCGGCTCTCTATATCTCTGAGCTTTATGTAACCGCCCTCATTCAAGTAATTCACACTGTCGGTGATCTCCGAGGAATTTACCTCGGGGGTAAGCGCGTATTTTAAATCAAAGATTTTAACATAACGTGTACGCAGCATATTGATTGCCCGCAGCACTTTCGCGTTATTATCCGGGAATTTTTCTCTCTTTATTTTTTCGATATCCACTTTAGCCCCTCCTCATCAGATCGTCGATCTTGTTTTCAAGCCTTGTTGTGACCCGCAGGAATTCATCGCTGCGGAGTGTATGGCTCTTTATATCGTCGATTTTATCGTTAATTTTATCAATTGATGTTTTTAATTCGTTCAGCTCCGCTTTGCTCGCGTATTTTTCGTCAGCGTGTTCGACCTTTTCTTTCAGCTCGTTCAGCTCCGCGCGGCTTGCGCGGCTGTTCAGCTTGTCGAAAAAATATTTCAGAAAAAAAATAATAACGCCCATTCCTGCGGAAATAACGATATTAAAAACCGCATCAAAATCCATATGATCACCACCGCAATTTATTTGTTATAACCGCATTGTACCATAAAAATTTAAAAATGTACAACGTGAATTTATGCGTGAATTTATGCGCGATTTTACGGCATAAAAAAGCGCCGCAATATGCGGCGCTTTCTGTTATTTTGGATAATACGAATTATAATACTTCGACTTTTGCGGTTTGCTCATCAAACATTTTCATCGCCTCTGCTGTGCCTTTCGACGTGATCAGCTTGCTCATGGTGTCGATAGCAGCTTTCGATTTCGCCTCGATCTGAATTTTGGAGTCAATAACGCTCTTTGCCGAATTCATATCAATTTTCAAGACACGGGTAACGATCGCCATAAAGAACCGTGCACACGCGTCCCAACATTCGCTATCATAAGCGGCTTTATTGGCGCGGTTAAAAATGTTGATCAACGCGCAGCCCATAATGTCCTCAGCGTATGCGACCTGTTTTTCCGTTCCGTTGAAATTGAACTTATAGCCTTTGTCCGCTAATACGGTGTTGCAGTGAGTACGAAACTCTACCGTCTCGCGTTCTTGGCACGCCTTGCATTTGCACTCGCGCCCAAACCATTCGATTTTACGCTGACGATCTGTCTCCTTCCCGAACAGTTCAACGGTTGCAGTGTGTCCGCAGGAAAATGTTACAGTATACTTTGCCATAATAATATCCTTTCTGTCTTGACAAGCGGATATTTTTTGTGCTATAATTATAATACAGCTGCTTGTCGGTTGTCCGTCTCCTCGGAACGTCGGTCGCCAAACTAATCGTTTCGGGGAGATTTTGTTTACAATGATATTATAGCATATATATGCGCTATATACAAGAGGCAAATTTCACAAATATTCAGACATCGTTTTGTTAAATTTGTATATAGCGCATATATACAGAATGTGCTATAATATATAATCGAGGTGATAAAATGGGAAATAAATATACCTCCGCACAAAAAGCGGCAACTATAAAATATCTAACTGAAAAAACCGAAGAGGTTCGTGTGCGCGTACCAAAAGGAAAAAAATCGGTATATCAAGAATTGGCAAAATCCAAAGGGAAAAGTTTAAGTAAATTGGTACAAGAACTGTTGGACGAAGAATTAAAAAATATAGGTTCGCTGTGAAGCGAACCTATTAGTTTATTTGGCAATCTTCCGAACATCGGATACCGTGATCTGCAGATCGCGTGCGATCTGCTCGTTGTTGTCGCCGTTTTGTTTGCGGCGGCGGATATGATCGGCAAGCTCCGATGTGGGTATAAGCGATCGCGCCTTTGGTATCCATATCCGGTCGCCGCCGTAAACATCCATCAGAGCGCGGTAATTATCCATGCCTATAATATCAACCACCGCTTGTTGCTCCTCGTTCAAATGCGACAGCAGGACTAAATCAGACATCGGCATTATTTTCACCCCGTTTCTTTTTACGTTCCTCCGAACGTATGATCCGTTTCAACATTTCGATGATCCGCGCGCCCTCGTCGCGCGACACTTTATAGAAAATATCTCCCTCTGCGCGGACATTTCTCCCGGTGACCTTGCAGATCAGTCCGCGCAGGCGTTCCCGAACCTCCGCATCGGAAGGAGAGAGCTGAGCCAGCTTATACGCAAGCCGGAAACACAGACTTTGCTGTTCGCCCGTAATATGCTCGATCTTCGTGGGTTTTTCCGGGCAGACGTTCTCCTTATAGTCGATCAGCCGTGCGATTATAAAATCCGCCTGTTTTTCCGTAAGCTCCGAAATGTGATCCTTTTGCGACCATTGTTTTATCCAGAGATGGAGATTATCTTCCGTTCCGAGATCGCGGTCAAGCAGCCCGCACCGTTCTCCCAGCGCGTATATCCTTTGTATTTGCTTTCCCGTCGCCATTTACGTCACCGACAACTTTGCGGAATCGCCAACACTCACGCCGAGATTTATGCTTTTCATAATGTTCTCCCTGTCTGCCCCGGACATTTCGGCAACTCGGCAGAATGTCTGCCAGACTACCGCCTCGGCGTACATGTACGCATAATCACTCGCGTCTTTTTGAGATAAACCACCGATCTTGATTAAATTATCTCGATCTGTATCAAAATTTGCCCCCTTAAGTTTTTTGGACAATACCGCCTTTGCCTTGTCGCCGCAGGGGAGCTGCGCGATCACGTCTTTGGGCGAGGATTTTATAAAGCCCTCGGTAAAAATCCCAATAAGCATACGCTCTATCTCTTTGTCCTTAGGCTTGACCTCGCGTTTCGTCTCTTCTTTAAAGATGTCTTTAAAAACCTCTTTTCCAAGCGCTTTTTCAAGAAAATTCGGTGCGAAAATATCAAGTTTTTGCGATTGAGTGTAGGTCACGGATGCTTGACTGTTTTCGTCGGCGTATGTACAGGACTTGTATTTTGTGTCCGTAACATCTACGTTTCCGCGTTCAAGGAAAAACACCTCAAGTTCCTTTTTGCGTTCGTTGAGCTTGGCGATCTGCGCATTGATTGCGCTCAGCTCCCTGACCTTTTCAATGATCTCCGACATTATCCGCACACCTCCTTGTACAGCTGCGCCGCGCATACGGGACACACGAAAACGTCGCCGAACTGCTTAATGTTCTCCGC
>CAMWVP010000209.1 GCA_947177735.1 uncultured Clostridia bacterium | reverse complement strand
GAGTTTGAAGCTCCCGACTACAAGCCCGAGGGCGTTGAAACGTTCAAGAGCTTTATCCGCGATGAGAAGCTGATAAACGGCTATAAGAGCGGACAATGCCCGATATACGGAGCGTTTGACGGAGAGAAGCTCATCGGTGTAATGGGTATGCGCGTTACGAAAACGCATATCAACCTCGTGTTCGTCAAAAAGGCGTATCACCGCAGTGGCGTTGCGACCGCGATATTCAATTATTTGTTGGACGATCTGCGCAAGGAAAATCCTCTGCTTTCCGAGATAACGCTCAACTCCTCGCCTTACGGGCTGCCGTTTTATCTGCACCTCGGTTTCGTTCCGCAGTCGGACGAACAGGAAGCGGACGGTATGCGTTTTACGCCGATGAAGTATATAGTGAGGAAATAGAATGATCAGAAAAGCAAAAAAGCAAGACCTAAACTCGTTATTTGAATTGGTCAAAGTATTTGCAACATCGTTTGAACCTAAAATAGAGCCGTTTACGCGTTCTTTTGAACAGATTCTGGACGACAACAACGCATATGTTTTCGTCGCGGAAGAAGACGATAAAATTATCGGTTATGCGTTAGGCTTTATCCACAGCACGTTTTTTGCCAACGGAAACATAGCTTGGCTTGAAGAAATAATGGTCGACGAGAAGTTTAGACGAACAGGCATTGGCACTGCGCTTGTAAATGCCTTTGAGCAAGTGGCAATTTCCGTCGAATGCAAACTGATTGCTTTGGCAACAAGACGCGCAGATGATTTTTATTTATCGATAGGGTATGAAAAATCTGCAACTTATTTTAGAAAACTTTTATAGCTCCGGGGGTGAGAGATTGTAAATGAACATCAGAATAATGACTATCGCCGATTACTACAAGGTTTACGCGCTCTGGCTGTCCTGCAAGGGCATGGGGCTGAATAATCTTGACGATTCGCGCGAGGGAATAGAGCGTTTCCTGAAGCGCAACCCCGATACCTGCTTTGTCGCTGAGGACGGCGGAGAGGTCGTCGGCGTGATACTCGCGGGTAACGACGGACGCCGCGGATATATCTACCACACCGCCGTAAGTCCCGATCACCGCAGAAAGGGCATCGCAAAGGCGCTTGTAGATACGGCTCTCAATGCTCTGCACGACCTCGGGATAAACAAGACCGCGCTGGTGGTTTTCGAGCGCAACGCCGACGGCAACGCGTTCTGGGAGAGCATGGGATTTACCTCTCGCAGCGACTTGGTCTACAGAAATAAGGCACTGACGGAAATGATAAGGATAGACACGTAATTTCCGTTTATATAAACAAACTGAAAGGAAAATTTGATATGAAGCATTTATTGAAGCTGCTCGATCTCAGCACCGATGAGATCATAGACATTCTGAACCTTGCCGATCAGCTCAAATACGAGCAGAAGCACGGCATTCCCCACAACATCTTAAAGGGCATGACCCTCGGAATGATCTTCCAGAAAGCGTCCACGAGAACACGCGTTTCGTTTGAAACGGGTATGTATCAGCTTGGCGGACACGCGCTGTTCCTGTCGTCCAAGGAGCTCCAGATAGGACGCGGAGAGCCCGTGCAGGATACCGCCCGCGTGCTGTCGCGCTACCTCAACGGAATTATGATACGCACGTTTGAGCAGTCCGAGGTCGAGAACCTCGCCGAATACGGCTCTATCCCGATCATCAACGGCTTGACGGACTTCTGTCACCCGTGTCAAGTCCTCGCCGACCTGCAGACTATCCGCGAGTATAAGAACAAGCTCGACGGACTGAAATTCTGCTACATCGGCGACGGCAACAATATGGCAAACTCGCTGACCGTTGGCTGCCTTAAAGTCGGAATGAGCGTTTCGCTCGCCTGCCCCGAGGGCTATCACCCCGATCCGCAGGTGCTTGAATTCGCTAAGGCTTACGACAACTTCAAGCTCGTTGCCGATCCCAAAGAGGCGGCTGCCGACGCGGACGTTCTCTATACCGACGTGTGGGCTTCCATGGGTCAGGAGGGCGAAGCCGAAAAGCGCAAGATCGCGTTCAAGGGCTACCAGATCAACGACGACGTGATGAGCGTTGCCAAGTCCGACGCTATGGTTCTTCACTGTCTGCCCGCTCACCGCGAGGAGGAGATCACCGCGAAGGTGTTCGAGCAGCACGCCGCCGATATTTTCGACGAGGCTGAGAACCGTCTGCACGCACAGAAAGCCGTTATGGTACGCCTGATGGCTCCGGAAAAATAAGCCCTCATACACAAGCCGTTGATAAAAGATGAGAGTTTATCGACAGTATGAGACCTCCTCGGAATCTTCCGGGGAGGTCTGTTTTTATGGTTAGCGGAGAATCGGATATCACTCGTTTACGCACAACGAATAGTCCGACGATATGCCGTAATATTCCTCGAGAGAAAGCCCCGAATCGGTTATTGCTTCAGCTCTTTCCCTGCCTACATATCTGACATGCCACGGCTCGAACATATATCCCGTATACGCGTCCTTACCTTTCGGATAACGTATGATAAAACCGAACTGCGCGCAATGCTCGGCGAGCCATATCCCCTCGGGCGTATATTCAAAGTCCTGATCCAGGGAATTCAGATCAAATGTATAGCCTGTCTGATGATCCGAATGACCGGGTCTTGACGAATAAGTGTCCGCCGCTTCTTTTCCGTCGTCATTGACATAACGCGCATAAATCGCTTCCTGATCGTCATACGAACGATATCCCGACACGATGTACAGTGATATACCGTCCTGTTCCGCCGCGCTCTGCATTTCGAGGAACGCGTCATATGCGTCGGGCTGTATTCCGGGAGAATAGCTTCTCGGAAGCGTATAAGTCTTGTTGGCGATCATCACCCCGTCAACATAAGTTATACCGTTTATGCGTTCAATAGTATAGCCGTTTTGCGTCAGCGACGAATAATCCGGAAGATTGCTGCCGAGATTGATCTTTACTTCCTCCTCCGACAAATAGTCACAATGTATAAACGTTCCGTCCTCCAGTTTGAAGTAGTCCGTATCCGTCCTTGCGATAACCGTAACCTTGTCGTTGAGCTCATACCGCTCTACGGTATCACTGCCTTGTATCGCGCTGATTCTGGAATAAACATCGTCGCTGTTCACGTAATACTCGCCGTTTATCTCGGTTTCCGTCCATAAGGTCTCTTCATTTTTCGATAAATAATCGCTGTGTATAAACGTTCCGTCCTCCAGCTTGAAATAATCCGTGTCCGTCTTCGCGACAACGGTCACTTTATCGTTAAGCCGATATTGTTTTACCGTGTCGCTGTCCTGCAGCGCGTAAATTCTGGAATATATTCCGTCCGTATTCACATAATACTCGCCGCTCTTATTCGTTTCCGTCCATTGAGGAACGTCTTGGGTATTCGGCTGTGAAATCTCCGGGGAACCGCTGCTTTGGATGCTGCTTGCAGGCGTCGAACTCGGTATATCGTAAGATGTGCCGCCTTGCGTCGAGCTCACTTCGGGAACAGAATAACCGCTGTCGGTGCTTACATTTCCGCTGCTGTATGTATTCTCCGATTGCTCGCTTTGATCCCTCGACACCGTATCCGATTTGCCGCGTATGATCATTGCAAGTATAAACATACATGAAGAAACTATCAGAATAGCGATAACAGTAATAATTGTTTTCTTGAAACTCATGTGATATCTCCTTTACGTTATTTTATAATATAGGGAACCACTGATCAAATGGCTTTTTCCCCGCCGGAAGCGGGGAAAAAGCCGATAAAACCGTATCTCGCAAAATGAAAAACGGATCAAATCAGCGTTTCCATAGAATAATAAATTAAAACC
>CAMWVP010000208.1 GCA_947177735.1 uncultured Clostridia bacterium | reverse complement strand
ACAAAATTTTTTTTTGGCGCTTTTTTTTTATGTATCTATCAAAAAAACCGCGCGGAAACTGCTCTAAAAATATATTGGGTGGTCCACGCCGGCGCGCTCGACACCGCAATACTTCTATACCTCACATTGCCTCGACCCCGAGGAACTCCTCCAGCGTCAGACCGCTGTCGCGAACGAGCCTTGCAGTGCTCTCGCCGAGCCAGCGCACGTGCCACGGCTCGTAATCGTAGCCCGTTTTCTTCTCGCAGCCCTTGGGGTAACGGATAATGAAGCCGTATTTGTGGCAGTTGTCGGTCAGCCAGCCGCCCTCCTCGGTGTTGACGTAATCCTCGGTGATCTGTCCGAGATCCATCGCCAGACCCGTCTGGTGCTCGCTGTGACCGGGCTCAGCCGAGTACATTACTACTTTGTCGTAATCGTCGATCTCGCAGTAGTAATTAAAAAGATCGTCCTGCGTCCAATAGCTGCGGTAGCCCGAGACCAGCGGCATATCAAACCCCGTGTCCTCACGCATCTTAAGCAGCTGATCGTAAGCCTCGTCGATGACCAGCCCGAGCTCCTCACCGTAATCCTCGGGAACGGAATACTTCTTGTTGACGATAAGCACTCCCCCGACATAGGTCACGCCGTCCTTTTCGACAGGCTCGGGAGCCTTGATCTTCGCCTTGCACGTGCCCTTGCAGTCGATATCGTCGAACGAATTCAGCACCGTCAGCAATCCCGCGCCGTTTATCTCACCCTTTTCGCGTATTCCGAGAAAGCCGCCCAGCTCCAGACCTCCGTCCAGGGTCATCTTGCCGTTCAGCAGCAGACTGCCGCCGCTGCGTACCTTTATTGAACCGCCGTTCTCGACGGCGATCCCTCCGTCTACAGTAAACTCCGCGCCGTCGTTTATGTACAGCGTTTCACCGTTTCTTACGGTCAGCACCTGCCCCTCGGCAACCGTCCTGTTCTCGGTGATCACCCTGTCGCCGCTAAAAGACACGTTAGCCTGAACGCCCGACGCGTCTGACGAACTGTTGTTGCGACTGTCGGAAGCATTCGGCTCACTCAAGGAGTTTATGACAATCAATGACGAAGTATCGCTCGTAGGCCGCTCCGGCGTTGAACTGCACCCGCCAAGCGCCAAAACCGCCGCCAGCGGAACAGCCGCTATAAAAAATTTTTTCATTTGATCTTCCCCCTTAATCTATGTCCCTCAATGGTTATATCATAACATATTTCGGCAAAAATTGCAAGTCGGAAAATCTTACGAAAAACCAACGATCTTCTTACGATTTATTTGCAGACCTCCGCGATAGCGTGAGCGTACAGCACCGCGTCCTTGCACAGCTCGTCCGTTGTGATGAACTCGTTTGCGCCGTGCATATGGTAGTCGGTATCACTGCGCTCCGCGCCGAAAGCCACGCCGCCGTCTATATTATGTACATAGGTTCCGCCGCCGATGGCTATGCATCTGCCCTTTTCACCCTCAACGCTCTCATAGACCGACAGAAGCTGCCCTACAAAGTCGCTGTCCTCCGGAACGACGTGCGGCTCGTTGCCGATAACTATCTCGCACTTCAATCTATGGCTCTCCAATACGGAGCACACCTTATCCTTTACGGTCTGCAGATCAACGCAGGTCGGGAAGCGAATATCCACCGTTCCCTCGCACTCGCCGGACGGCATAATGGCAAGCGTGCTCAGAACACAGGTCAGCGCGCCGCTTTCATCTGCGCATTTCAATCCCAAAGCCGTGCCGTCCGTTTGCCCGAACGGAAACAGTTTTTCGATCCCCCTGAGCCCGGGCTCGTCCGTCACGCGGTTCATAAGCGAAAGCAGCGCCGTTACCGCGTTTACGCCGTTTTCGGGAGTGGATGCGTGCGCCGCCGTTCCGTCGCAGGAGATAAAAACGTTGTCGCCGCGTTCGGTCACAGTGAACTTTGCCGGCGAATCCTCGGGGATCGACGCCCGAACCTTATCCGCCGAGACCTTGCGCATGATCGTTTTGGCTTTATCCGCGACCGCGTTCGGGATATTACCGCCCCGGAATTCCATATAATTGCCGCCCGTATTCCCGCTGAAACGCACACCCAGCATTCCCTTTTCAACATTGATTACGGGGAACGCGCCGTCGGGCGTGAACACCTTGGGCGGGAACTTCGCGTACTCCTTGTAGATCTCCAGATCCTTCGAGCCGTTCTCCTCGTCCGTGCCGAATATCAGCCGAACGCCCTTTTTAAGCGGAATACCGAGCGACTTCACCGCGTTCAGCGCCCAGAGCGCCGCGACCGCGGGACCCTTGTCGTCGATAGCGCCGCGTCCGAACAGAACCCCGTCCTTGTCGGTGAGTGTGAACGGGTCTGTATCCCAGTTCTCCGCCGACGCGGGAACTACGTCCAGATGCGCCAGTATGCCAAGCTCGGGAGACTCGCCGTAGCTCGCGCAGAGAACGGCTTCCCCGTAGACCGCGGTCACGAAGCCCATTCTCTCGCACAGCTCCTTCATTTTGTAAAGAGCCCTGCGCGGCTCTTCACCGAACGGAGCACCGCGCTCGGGTTCGCCCGATACGCTCGGGATAGCCACAAGCTCCGCCAGATCTCTCACCATTTCGTCCTTGTGCGAATCAATGAATTCACAAATTTTTTCGTTCATATGTCCTCCTGATTTAAAGGGTTCGCATAACTGCGCCCGTATTATCCCATCATCTCTATCATCATCTCGGCGACCTTATACACGTCGCCGCAGCTCGTGGTTATCACGAGATCGCCCTCGCGGACATTGTCGACGACGTACCGCGCAACCTCCTCGAACGTCGGAAACCACACGCAGCCGTCTATTTTCGCGGCGAGATCGCTCGAATGGATGTTATAGGTGTTCTTCTCGCGGCTGCCCATGATCTCGGTCAGCACCACGCGATCCGCTATGGAAAGCGCCTCGGCGAACTCGTCGAGCAGCGCCGCCGTCCTTGAATAGGTAAACGGCTGATGAACGCACCATACGCGCTTGAAGCTCATCTCCTTGGCGGTTTTCAGCGTCGCGGCGATCTCGGCGGGGTGGTGTCCGTAATCGTCGACAAAGGTCACGCCACCGACCTCGGCGAGCTTTTCAAACCGCCTCATAGCGCCGCTGAAGCTCTCCATTCCGCGCTGGAGCGCGTCGACGGGTATACCAGCGGAATACGCCGCCGCGCAAGCCGCTACCGCGTTATACACGTTGTGCAGCCCGGGAACGTTGACCTCGATACGGCACAGCTCCTCGCCCTTGTTCATCAGCGTGAACTCGCGGCGGAAGTCCGAACTTTGATATATCTCCCCTGCGTAGAAGTCGTTGGTCTCACTAGCGCCGTAGGTAACAAATCTCGCCGCGGAATTGCACTTGCGGAGCACCTCCATGGTGTTCTCGTCGTCGCCGTTCGCGATGATGAGGTCGGTCGTCAGACCGCAGAACTTCGCGAACGAGGTCTTCAGGTTATCCATCGTCTTGAAATAATCCATATGATCCTCGTCGATGTTGAGAATGATGGAAATATTCGGGAACAGATGGAGGAACGTATCCTTGAACTCGCACGCCTCGCACACCATATACTCCGACTTCCCCGCCCTGCCGCTGCCGCCGATGGCGCGGAGCTTGCCGCCTATGACCGCCGACGGGTCGACATCCGCGGCGAGGAGTATGCACGTCAGCATTGACGACGTTGTGGTCTTGCCGTGAGTGCCCGAAACGCAGAACGCCTTGGAGAACTGCTCGGTCACCAGTCCGAGCAGCTCGGCTCTCTCGGCGAGTCTGACGCCGTTCTCGTCAGCCTTCCGCGCCGCGATGAGCTCGGGATTGTCCTCCAT
>CAMWVP010000207.1 GCA_947177735.1 uncultured Clostridia bacterium | reverse complement strand
AACTCGCTACCTCCACCTTGGCAAGGTGGCGCTCTACCAGATGAGCTAAATCCGCGTATGAGCCCTTGTTCGGGGCAGAACCGTTACCGCCACAAATCTCACATCAGCCTAAAACCGATAGGCTTGGGAACGGCAGCGTAACGCTGGCGACCCGGATGAGACTCGAACTCACGACCTCCGCCGTGACAGGGCGGCGTTCTAACCAACTGAACTACCGGGCCATTTCCCGCAACCATTCAGAACGACCCCCGATATTTCAGACATCTTTCTATTCGGCTACGGACTAAGGCAAAAAGCCAATGGTGGAAGTTATAGGGCTCGAACCTATGACCCTCTGCTTGTAAGGCAGATGCTCTCCCAGCTGAGCTAAACTTCCGATTTTTCAGCCGTCTTTATTCGACAGCTTTCAACGACTTTATTATTTTACAACATTTAAGACGACTTGTCAAGGGGTTTTATCACGTATTTTTCAAAATATGTTGAATTTGACGAAACAAATTTGATTTAAGGGCGTTTATAAAATCGAATTTTGAGCATTTTGCACAAATGATACTAATCACCATTAAAATACTTGACAAGATTTGCGGAAAGACCGTGCCCAGCGCGAGGAAAAGCGACGACGGCGCACTGAATGTACGCCTAGGAGCTTTGACAAAGCGATAGGCACGGGATTTTCGCAAAGATGTCAAGTTTTTATGGATGATTAGTATGAGTGTAAAAAATTACATCAGATAATTTATTGACATCCGCGCAAAATAATGTTGAATACTTTGAGAGGAGGACTCCATCATGGATAAACTGGCGTTGACGCTTCTTATAGTCGGCGGTCTTAACTGGGGGCTTATGGGCATTTTCAGTTTCGACCTCGTTGCATGGGCATTCGGCGGCTCGGCAACGTTTTTAAGCCGTCTTGTTTATATTGTTATCGCTTTGGCGGCGTGCTGGTGCGTTTCCCTGTTGTTTCGCAGGAACGTTATGGCGGAGGAGGTTTAACTTCCGTTTCGGCAGCTGAACAGGCTTTGAGGCTCCCGTGTCGTTTTGACTCGGGAGCGCTTTTAGCATATAGTTCCTCCGCCGACGACGATATCCCCGTCATACAGCACCACAGCCTGCCCGGGCGAGATGGCGCGCTGAGGCTCCGCGAACCTCACCGTGACCGTGCCGTCGGGGTTGACCACGGCTTCGGCGGGCGCCTCCTTGGCGTGATATCGCGTGCGGACGGTGACCTCTAAGGGCTTATCGGGTGGGGGGAGTATCCAGTTGAAATTACGCGCGGTGAGCGTATCGGAGTACAATTCCCCCTCCGTACATAACGTCACGGTGTTGTCCGCCGCCGACTTTTTCAGCACATACAGCGGCTCCGAGTAGGATATCCCGAGCCCCTTGCGCTGACCTACCGTATAGCAGACGATGCCCTTATGCCGTCCGAGAACGCTCCCGTCCGTGCCTATAAAGTCGCCGGGGGCATAGTCCACGCTGCGGAATGTGCGTATAAACGCCGCGTAATCTCCGTCGGGAATAAAGCAGATGTCCTGACTTTCGCGCTTTTCGGCATTGAGCAGACCACTTTCCTCGGCGAGCCTGCGCACCTCCGATTTGTCCGGGAATACCCCGAGCGGAAAGCGTGTGTGCGCCAGCTGCTCCTGCGACAGGAAGTACAGCACATAGCTTTGATCCTTGGCTTCGTTGAGGGCCTTTTTCAGCAGCCACCGTCCTCTTCCCTCGTCAAACTCGACCCGCGCGTAATGCCCCGTGACTATATATTCGCAGCCGAGCTCGACTGCTTTGCGGTACAGCCCGCCAAACTTGAGAGAGCGGTTACATTCGATGCAGGGATTGGGCGTTTCGCCGATCTCGTAGGAGCGCACAAAATTCTCAATGACCTTATTATTAAAATCGTCAACGAAATTGAACACATAAAACGGCATACCGAGCCTTGCGCAGACGCCCCGCGCGTCTTCCGCGTCATCGGCGGTGCAGCAGCTCTTTTCGGAGTACGGCGCGCCGCCGCTGTCGTGCAGCTTCATCGTCACGCCCATGCATTCAAAACCCGCGCGCTTCATCAGCAGCGCCGCCGCGGAGCTGTCAACGCCGCCGCTCATAGCGATAAGCGCCTTGTTAGACTTATCCATTGCCCAGCTCCAGCATTCTGTCTATGCAGACCTTCGCCGCAAGGCGAGTTTCCTCGTCCATAGTCAGCTCCTCGCCGCCCGTGCCCTCGAGGCAGTGTAGCACGCTTGAGAGCTTGGTAAGCTGCATATTGTTGCACACAAAGTCCTTTGACAGCGGATAGAACCTCTTTTCGGGGCAGTCTATGCCGAGGTGCTGAACGATGCTGTTTTCGGTGCCGATGATAAACTCGTCCGCGCTGTTTTTCTTGGCGTAGTCCATGATCTCGGTGGTGCTGCCGACAAAATCCGCAAGAGCCGTGACCTCGGGATCGCACTCGGGATGAACGAGCAGCAGCGCGTTCGGGTGCGCCGCCTTGGCTTTTTCGACATCACTTTTCGTCATTTTAGCGTGCGTCGGGCAGCAGCCCTGTATGGTAACGATCTCCTTTTCGGGGCATTGCTTTGCGATATAGCCGCCTAGGTTGCGGTCGGGGATAAAAAGTATCTTGTCCTCGTTCATACGCTTGATGATCTTTGGCGCGGAGCTTGACGTAACGCAGACGTCGCAGAGCGTTTTAAGCTCGGCGGTGGTGTTTATGTAAGCCGCGACCGCATAGCCGGGGTACTTCTCCTTGAGCTGCGAAAGCATCTGCTTGTCGAGGAACTCCGCCATAGGGCAGCCCGCGTCGGGCTCGGGAAGCAGCACGCGTTTTTCGGGGCAAAGAATCTTTACGGTCTCCGCCATAAACCGAACGCCGCACATCATCACGGCTTTGTTGGCGGTGGTCTGCGCTTTTTGCGCGAGACCGAAGCTGTCGCCGACGAAATCCGCGATTTCGAGTATATCGTGGGTCTGGTAGCAGTGCGCGAGAATACATACGTCCTGCTCCTTTTTGAGGGTTTTTATCCGTTCCTGAATATCCTTTATCATAATATCACCTCATTGCAGTCAAATGCAGTAATCTCCGCCGCCGTTCAGCTTGTCGACAATATCCGCGAGGGTTATCCCGTCAAGGTAGTCGGTGACGGTCTTGTACAGCCCCTCCCATATGGGCAGGGTCGCGCAGTCGGCTTTGCGCACGCAGTCGTTCTCGGCGTATTGCAGGCAGGCAACGGGCGCGAGACTGCCCTCCGTGACGCGGAGTATCTCGCCGACGGTATACTTCTCGGGAGCTTTCGCGAGCGCGTAGCCGCCCTGATAGCCGCGGTTGGTGCGCAGCAGCTCCGCTTTATTGAGCAGCGGCACTATCTGCTCGAGATACTTTTTGGAGATACCCTGACGCTCGGCGACGTCTTTCAGCGCCACATATCCCTCCGCGCTGTGCTGGGCGAGGTCGATGAGCATACGCATCGCATAGCGCCCCTTGGTCGATACTTTCATTCTATCATCCCTTTTCTTAGACCTCCTCGGAAACTTTCGAAGCGCCGTCTGACTTGCCCTTTTGCCGTAAGGCTTTGCCCATTTTCCTTTAAATAAATACATTATTACTTCGGAAAATGGACTTTGCCTTACGACAAAATTGCTGCGCAGTTGCCCAAGGGCAACAGGCGGCACTTCTCCAGTTCCCGAGGAGGTCAAATTATTCGGCAGCGGTCTGCCGTGTCTGTTTTTATTATAACACTAAATGTCTATCTTTTCAATAGTTTTTGTAACTTTTGTCGAATTTAATTTATTGTAAGTTTGTCAATGATATTGGACAAACTTTTTGAAAAATTCGATAGGCGACA
>CAMWVP010000206.1 GCA_947177735.1 uncultured Clostridia bacterium | reverse complement strand
GGTTAATACGGTGATATTGATATTCCAATTAAACATATCCAACTTTACGCGGTTTTTCCCGCCTCCGGCGGGGAAAACCGCACAAAAAGTCTTGAAATTCGGAAATATTTAATTGGCAGAGCAATAATAACCGGATATTACACAAACCGCGAATTATAAATAAAAAAGGGAGAATATGTAAAATGGACGTGGAAAGCTACCACCTTAACTTCGTGACCGAGGAGTACGACGAGGACGGTATACTGAAGAAATTCGGGCTGAAATACCCCGAAAATTTTAACTTCGGCTATGATATCATCGACAAGTTCGGCGAGCTTGAGCCCGACCGCAGGGCGCTTATGTGGGTCGACCTCGAGGGCAACGAGAAACTGCTGACCTTCGGCGACCTGTCTCGGCTGTCCAACAAGGCGGCAAATATGTTCCTCGATATGGGCATCAAGAAGGGCGACTGCGTTATGCTCGTGCTAAAGCGGCACTACCAGTTCTGGTACGCGCTGTACGCGCTTATCAAGATAGGCGCTATCGCCATTCCCGCGACGCACCTGCTGACCCCGAAGGACTTTACTTACCGCTTTAACGCGGCGAATGTCAAGGCTGTTATCGCCACTCATTCGGGTAAGGTCGGACAGTACATCGAGGAAGCGGAAAAGCTCGCCGATCATACTATCGACTGTAATTTTATGGTAAACGGCTCGCGCGAGGGCTGGATAGACTTCGACGCGGAGATCGAGAAGTACCCCGATACTATGGAGCGCGTTGATACAAGGGCTGACGAGCTGTTCTTAATGTACTTCACTTCGGGAACTACGGGCTACCCGAAAATGGCGGTGCACGATCACACGATAGCGCTCGCGCATATCCAGAACGCCAAGCACTGGCATAAGGTCGATCCGAACGGCATTCACCTTACGATATCAGACACAGGCTGGGCTAAGGCGGCGTGGGGCAAGATATACGGGCAGACCGCGATGGGAACGTGCATTTTCGTTTACGACTTCGACAAGTTTATCCCCGACAATATGCTCCGCATTATCGAGAAATACAAGATAACCACGCTTTGCGCGCCGCCCACTATGTTCAGATTTTTCATTGCCGAGGGACTTGAAAAGTACGACCTTTCAAGTCTGAAATACTGCAATATCGCGGGAGAAGCGCTCTCGGGCGAGGTATTCAACAAGTGGTACGAGCACACGGGACTGAAGCTTATGGAGGGCTTCGGACAGTCGGAGTCCACCTGTATTATCGGCAATCTTATCGGAACGACCCCCAAGCCCGGCTCAATGGGCAAGCCCATGCCGCTGTACGAGGTAGACCTCGTGGACAACGAAGGCAACTCCGTTCCGACGGGAGAGGTCGGAGAAATAGTTATCAAGGGCGAGTACTGCAATACGCCCGGGCTGTTCCGCGGCTACTATAAGAGCAAGGAGCTCACCGACAAGGTGTGGTATAACGGCTATTATCATACCGGCGATACCGCAAAGCGCGACGAGGACGGCTACTATTGGTATGTCGGACGCAACGACGACGTTATCAAGTCGAGCGGTTACCGCATAGGTCCGTTCGAGGTCGAGAGCGTACTGGTAACGCACCCCGCGGTGCTTGAGTGCGCCGTAACGGGCGCTCCGCACCCTATCCGCGGAGAGGTCGTAAAGGCGACTATCGTGCTTGCTAAAGGCTATGAGCCGAGCGATAAGTTGGCTGAGGAGATACAGAACCACGTCAAGCACAACACCGCGCCGTATAAGTACCCGCGCGTTATCGAGTTCGTAGACGAGCTGCCCAAGACCGTCAGCGGAAAGATACGCCGCACGGAGATACGCCGAAACGACTTTGAGAACGCCAATAATAAGTAATATAAAAAAAGCCCGAGACGATCTCGGGCTTTTACCGTTATATTATTGTCTGCTCGCTGTCGAGCGCTATGCCTGCGGAGCTTGCGATAAACTCGATAAACTCCGATTTGCAGATCGGCCGTGAAAAGAAGTAGCCTTGAATAAAGTCGCATTTCAGGTTGGCAAACGCTTCGAGCATCTCCTTTGTCTCAATGCCCTCAACGACTATCTCCATTTTCATATCCTTGAGCATTTTCACGGTGTTTTGCAGGAATATCCACATCTTGGGGTTGTGCTGCTCGTCGACGAAAGATTTGTCTAGCTTGACGATCTTGAGCGGCAGTTGGATAACGCGTTTCATATTCGAGTAACCCGTGCCGTAATCGTCAAGCGAGAACGACAGACCCGCACGCGAGAGCTTGTTTAAATTCTCCGTCATTACACGCTGCGAAAAGGAAGCGGCTGTCTCGGTTATCTCAAGGTTTATGCTGTCGGGTGAGACGTTGTACTGATGCATGACCGAAAGTATCTTATCCGCGAGATCGCCGTGCATACACTGAGCCACCGAAAGATTTACCTCGATATAGTCCAGTCCGAGCTTCTTGAACTCATTGCCCGAAACGAATTTGCAGACCTCCTCGAACACGAACTCGCCAATCTTGTGAATAGCGCCGCTCTTTTCGGCTGCGGGAACAAGTATCTCGGGCGAGATAAAGCCGTGCTCCTCGTCGAACAGTCTGAGCAGCGCCTCCGCGGAGACGAATCTCTCCGAGCTGATAGAGTAGATCGGCTGATAATAGACCTCGAACTTGTTGCCCTCAAGAGCGCGTTCGATTATCTTGTCGATGTTGTTCTGGATAGCGAACTCATTGGGGTCGTATACCTCTGTCGCTTGCATTACCTGCCCGCTGTAATGGGTCTTTTCATGGAAGTCCTGACCGAACGCCATAAGCGATTGGAAGCTTTCGATCTCCTCGGGACAGCGCGCAAGTACTATGTAAGGCGTAAAATTGATGTCGAGACCGTTGATATGCGAGCGCATTTTCAGCTCGTTCATCAGCATGGATGCCGCTGTTTCCGCTTTATTGCGGTTACGGCCACTGAAAACCATACGGAAACGTCCTCTGTCAAGGAAGTACAGGTCGGCGTGTCCGTGAAGACGCTTGTTTACATCGTCAATCATCAAGGATACCTGGTGCAGTATATCAGTCATCATATCATAGCCGAGCATGCTTGTGAGCGTGTTGTAGTTGCCGATATTGAGCATAACGATGTTCACATGCTTGTCGTTGTAGAACGAACGTTTCATATCGTAGGCATAGGCGCTGTGCTTGTATAATCCGGTGAACGAGTCTATGTAATCCTCCGGGCGGAGTACTCCGGCGCTCACAATAAACAGCGACATCGTAATGGCAAAGCTCTCAACCAGCAGCTCCTGAATAAACAGGTGTACCAGAACCGCTATAAAGCTCAGCACAGTCATTGAAAACAGCGAGAAAATTTTCCGCCGGTTGAAAAGCACTCTGTATCGGATAACATATACAACGTTCATTATTATGTACGGCACAATGCAGGCGTACAGAGTATGGAACAGCACCTCGTGTGTATATCCGTTTTCTACGGTAAACATCAGATGTGTAAACGGGTTTATGGCGAGAAGGATAAAATCCACTGCGTAGGGCAGCGCGAACAATATTATTTTAGCTTGATTTCGGAAGATCTTATGCCACGTGTCGGTCAGGCTGATAACGAAAAGCATATGTACAAACGGATGAATATTGTGGATCATCAGATATCCCGTGTGCGCAAAATTCAGCAGGAAAACATTCCGGCTGTTGTAGTTGTCGAGAGCTACGGCAAAGATATCAAAAGAAGTTGAGAACACTGCGATAACTATCTGCAAAAGGAACAACCGGTTTGACGTTCCCTTTGTCATCTTGCGTATGATAACCGTTACAAACAGCACCGCAAGCATAATCAACGCCGCAGCATCAAACGCAACGCTTTTCATTATGATACTCCCTCCCCTCTGCGCCAATAC
>CAMWVP010000205.1 GCA_947177735.1 uncultured Clostridia bacterium | reverse complement strand
ACAACAAACCCTCCTCCCCCCTCCCCGAAGGGTGTCCTCTTGCACCGAGGTTAGTGTGATAACAAAAGGATGTTATTTGACAAGTAAAACACAAAAAGTAAAATAAGCCGAAAAAAGCCGCAAAAAATATGAAAATCCGAAATTTTTGGCTCAACCGTGCGAAATTTAACTGCACGATTTTGAAATTTCATAGAAAGAGTGCCCGAGAGGTTTGTCAAAACTTTTCGGGCGATTTTTTGTTGTTTTTTCGCAGGGTAAAGTGTATAAACGCGATTTTTAAAAAAGCGTTTTAGAACGTTTTAAAATTGTTTAAATGGCTTAATGGTGCGTTTTAAAGAAAAAAGTTCAATTTAAAAATAATGGTTTATATTTACATTTTATACATATTTTAGCAACGAACTCGGCGAACAAAAAGGAGGGTGCCAACGAAGTACTTCGTTGACCGAAAAATGTAAGCGAAAGTTATTAACTTGTGTTGAAAATTTGTGCAATTTTTTATACCTATTAAAATGTATTTTTTCAGCGTATATTTAGCCGCTCGTTTTGCCTTTATGAAAAAAATCCCGATTAGCTGATGTAATCGGGATTAGTATTTACTCGTCGGCAAGCCACTCGTGGAATCACTCTATTACCTCGGCTTTACCCAAAACGCGACCACGGCAGTACACAACATCTCCCTCGTGTATAGGCACATCGGGGGCTTCGGGATTCAGCGAAATCAATTTATCCTCGCCTCGCTGTTTGATATAGCCCTGATCGTTTACTATGAAAATGCCGATCTCGCCGATCGCAACGTCCGGGCAGGTCTCCACAAGGACGATATCACCGTCGTAATATGTGTCTTCCATGCTGTTACCGGATACACGGACAGCATAATTTGCGCGCTCCGCGATCGGAGTGGGCTTGATCTGCATAGGCTCTGTAAAACCCTCGTCGAGCTGCACGCCCGATCCTGCGCTGGCGGGCAAAGAACAGAGGTCTATATAGAACTCTTCGGTCTGCTCCAGCTCGTCATTCTCGGGTTCTAACTCCGCGTCGGCGAGCGCGGCGATCATTTTTGTTTTTTGGTGCTGCTCAGCCGCTCGCTCCTTGGCTGCTCGCTCGGCGGCTAATTCAGCAAGGGCTTCAGCTTTGCCTAATATTCTACCTTTGTCCTCATCGGAGAGGTCGGCAAAATAATTCAGAAGCTCATTTTCTTGATTTGAGAGTTTTATTTTAGAATTATTACCTAATATTAAGAAATCTGTACTTACGTTTAAACGCAAAGCAAGCTTTGCAACAATATCACTTCTAGGTATTGCACCCTTTTTCCAACCATCAATACTTCCTATTGCACCACCACATTCCCTTACTATAGTTGCAATTTTGAGATTATTTTCTTTACAAGCCCGTGCCAAATTGTCATAAAACACCAAAGAACACCTTCCTTTTTTAGCTATCTTTAACAAAATAGCGTTTTAACGCTAAAACCTGTTGACAATAGCGTAAAAACGCTATATAATGTAGATGTACCCACTAGGGGCACTGAAAGGCATAGTAATCCATCTCTTATTATATCACAAGGTGGGAGAAATTTCAAGTAACAGGAGGTTTTTTTATGAAAATAACGATCAAGTGCAGCCCGAAAGAGGCTGCGGAGCTTATGAACGCTCTGCTGAACGGCGCGGAGACCGAGGCAAAAAAGCCGTATTTTCCGCCGCTTTTGACGGAGTTGCCCGATGCTGAGAAGACCATCAACACTACCCACGAAATAATTGCATCTCTCAATAAGATGAATGAGGCTGCCAAACAGCGCAAAGAAAATGCTCCGCAGGCGGAAGTTGCGGAGCGTCAAGAAAATCAAGTGTTAAGCCGCGAAGAAGCAAAGGAGATTGTAAAATGTATGGATACCGCGGCAAAGGAAGCGCTTAAATTTCAATATCATACTCCTTAAGTGCTTCTTTTAAAGACGCATGATATTTTCCTAAGAGTGTCGATACATAAAAACCAAGCAATGCGGTCTGATCTTGGAAGGGATGTTTTTCAACCATTTCATTAAGCGTATCGGTTGTTTCATCCCATATCTTTTCTATATCTACTTTTGCCATTTTGTTCACCTCCCCTCTTACCACATTATACCACAATGGGCGGTGAAAATCAATAGTTAGGAGGCTTTCATGAACGAATTAAAGGTATTCAGCAGCACCGAGTTCGGTGAGCTTGGGGTTATGCTGATTGACGGCAAGGAGTATTTTCCTGCTACGCAATGTGCTATCACATTGGGGTATAAGAACCCCAAAGACGCTATTATAAGACATTGCAAGGGGGTCGTGAAACGCGACCTCCCCACCAACGGCGGTACACAGACCGTCAACTACATACCAGAGGGTGATCTCTACCGTCTGATCGTAAGCTCGAAGCTCCCCAAAGCGGAGGAATTTGAGCATTGGGTTTTTGATACCGTTTTACCGCAGATCAGACACAACGGCGGTTACATTGGGAATGTCGAGGAGCTGATCGCGCGGACAGCGACGGCGGTCGTTACCGAGGTAGTGAAGCAGATCGTGCCGATCTTGCAACGACAAAGCCCTTATTATGATCCGCTGGAGGATTTAAGGGTAAAAAGCATAATATCCCCGCAGCCGCGCCACAAGGTCATGTGTACCATAAAGCGGCTGGATACGGAACTGCGCAGGCAGGTCGACGAAATGATTTTAAGCGACAAATACAGCTATGATGATATTCGTGCTTTCTTAGCGCGGTTTGGCATTGCAATAAGCAATTCTGCGATATGCAGATACAGAAAAAGCATTTATGATTGAGGTGATTTTAATATGAAATTCGGCGATATTTTACGGCAAAAACGCGAGGAGCGCCGTATGACGCAAGCCGACCTCGCAGAACGCCTCGGCGTATCAAGACAGAATATCTGCAACTATGAAACGGGGTACAAGACACCGCCGCTCAGAGTTGTGGTCGCGGCGGCGGACGTGTTCCGCTGCTCCACCGATGAGATGATAGGGAGGAGAATATCATGAAGATCAAGGACAAAAAGCCCATTATAATAGCCGCTCTCGCGGCGTTGGGCGTTCGGGTTCGAGAGCTGGAGATTGCCGCGGACACCGACACGATCGGGAATGTTTACGTCAACGGCGAGTTCTTCGGTGTATTCGACTACACGAAGCGGGCGTTTGTGGAATGAGGAGGATATTATGAGTATCGGAACAGTAATTCAAAGCTATGCGGTCATCGCGGCGGCGAACGGTTACGTTATGGGCAAGTCGCCGACTGCTCCGCAGCCTTATGCAGTGTGGAAAGTCGACGATGATGGCAAGGGCGTATGCATCGGTCACTATTTTTTTGATCGTGAAGAGGCAGAATGGGATTTCTGCGCGAGGGCGTTTGAGTGGTTCGAGGACAACGTGAACATACATATGATCGAGGACGGCGAGGAAACCAGCGAAACACACAGTGTTTTTGATACACCAACGAGCAAGGAACAGCCGCTCGATCGTGGTCTGATCGACGGTCTAAGGGAAATAGGAATGCATATGACAATGGCGGCAAAGCTTGTCGACGAGATGTGCGCGATCGTGGACGGGCTTAAAGCGGAACGGAGGGGCGCGGATGGGAACGACAATAACGATTAACGGTATGGAGTGGGCAGTACATTTTGTAGGTAAATCACATTCGGCGCTTACCGATGACAGCGGCACACAGGACGCATACGGAGTAACGCTTTTCAGAACGGGCGAAATCTACATAGATTCCGGACTACCCAAGGAACTAATGCGGCAGACAGTCACGCACGAGCTTGTACACGCTTTGCGGTTTTCCTACGGTGAATGTATTGATTTCGAAAGTGAAGAAAAGATATGCGACTTTATAGCGGCGCATTTCGACGAGCTTAAAACGCTCAGAAAAGCCGTTTTAAAAGCGCTTTGAAAGCCGAAACGGACAACCTCGGTTGTCCGTCCGCGGGAAATGACCTCCCCGCGCTGATGATGGCAGGTCGAATGAA
>CAMWVP010000204.1 GCA_947177735.1 uncultured Clostridia bacterium | reverse complement strand
GGACAAGCAGCTGCTCGTTGGAGCTCATCTCATCGTAGGTTTTTGCGAAGCCCTGCGCCATTGCATACGCGGACAAATTCGTCTGCGTCATCACAACGCCGATCGCCTTCAGCGGCTCGGTCTCGCCCGTGATCAGAGCGCGCCCGATCGTATCGACCTCGGACTGCGTTTTATTGTAAAATGACATGATGTCCGACAGCCGTCCGGTAAGCGTTACCGCCATATCCGAAGCCGCGTCGGTTGTCACGCCCATGCCCTTTGCCATTGCCATGTAGGTGCTGCCCATGTTTTTCGCCGTCAGCTCCGAAATTCCGTAGGTCTCGAGAGCGGTCGCTGCAAACTGCTCCATTTTCCAGCTCATAGCGCCGAATGCCGTGTCAACAACATTCTGTGCCTCGGCAAGATCGGAAGCCGCGTTAATGGAACGCTTGCCGAAATCGATCAGCTCCTTTACGCCAAACGCCAGACCGATAGTCGCCGCCAAGCCCTTAATTTTGCTTTCAATCTGTGCCAGACCGTTGTTAATGGGCACGGCGTTTATTGCGGTGTCTATGCGTATTGAACCGTCGTAGCTCCCCGCCATTTCATCATCTCCTCTGTTTTCATGTGTAATAAAAGTACCCTATTTTCTTTACAAGTATAAGCCGCTCGGCAAAGTAGTATATGTTTCGGGAGTGACCGCTTTGGTCACTTCTCTTGTACTGCGCAAACTGTAATATAGGAAATCTTGTCTTTTAATTGCAATATTTCTTTGTTTGCGCTGTCAAGCTTAGCTTCGAGTTCCTTTATTTTTTCATTACAAGCGCTAAGCTGTTCCCATAAAGCGTTCATTTTTTATTTCCTTTCAAACTGCGTTTTAATACGGTTTAAATTTGCAATCGCTTGCAAAATACCGATTTATGTAAGCACACCATTTATATAAGCAGCCTTGATCGGAGAATATCCGCCCTTAACACCAGCACCTTGCAAACCCATTCCCGCATTGATCTCCGCTTGCATATCGATTTTAGGCTCGGTAATATTGAAGCAGATCATGTTAGGTCTGTCAACGTTTATAACGATCTTATCACGCATACCACGGATACAGCCGATCAGCTTATGCAGCATGAAGTCATTATCCTTAAGATACTCGTAAACCTTTGTCTTGGTATTCTCGTACAGTTCAACGGGATTATAGAGTTTGCTTTCAATTGCTCTGAACGGATCGGGACAGCTTGCGATCTCTGTGAAGTTCGCGGGCGCTCTGTACTTATCCTTGAGGATCGTGTAAAGACACTCAAGTTGAATGCGGTTGGTGCAGTTCTTCATCAGACTGTTTACCAATTCGGGGGTTACCGAGCCGCCGACATAGCTTGCAATTTGCATAGCCTCTTTGAATTGTTCGTTCTTCAGATCAAGCTCCGCGTTGCCGTTATCCCATTCGCAAATGTCGTTGATCGCATAGTGCAGCTGAATTAAAGCCTCTTTCTTGCCCTCCGCATAAGCATTGTGGATTTCGTCCACTCTTTTTTGTTTACCCTCGGGCGTTAAATCTTCATTGTTATTGATCGCTTCGATCTGAGAATAAGCAGCGTCACGCGCCTTTATCAAGGTGTTAATGGTCTCTGCCATGTTATCAAATCTCTTCGATAAATCATACGTTCCCGAAATTGTCATTGTGTTTTCCTCCCAGTAATTTAAATAATGTATATTTCATACCGCCCACAAGTCGGTACATTCCATAATTAACCGTTCTCATCACGGATTATAATTCCGTTTGGATTAAGGCTGACGTTTCCGAACGGTGACAATTCATCATAAAGCCGCTTATACCGTTCGTATATTTCGGCAGCGGACATATATGCGGTATCAACGGTAAAACAACCCAGAGAGTTTGTGTTGAACGTCACAGCCATTTTTACTTTATCCTTGTTCTTTATAAATTCAACATCTGCTTTCATGGTCTGCTCCCTCCGAATTGTTGTTTATGCCGTACATCTTGGCAATGCTCTTTACTTTGCTCAGTGATGTTTTGTTTTTTACCGCTGTTTCTTCAAAAGATAAGCCGTCCGACAAATCAAAGAAAATATCTGTTTCCAACGAATAATGCGTTTGTGATCTTAAAGATCGAGAGCGGCTTTCTTCCGATACGGGTATATACAATCGCTTGCCGCTGTATTGTTCCAACAGCGCCGCAAATGCCGCCGCTCCGATTAGTAACAGAATGTTTTCCGTGTTCTTTCCGTAAAACGGATCAACCGCTGCGAGCAAAGATTTATAGCTTGTTATATATCTGTTTAAGCAGTATTTAACCAAGCCTTCAAGGAATCGCCGCTGATATTTTGTCAAGCGGTTTTCGGTCACGATCTCGTCAATAGGAACACCGTATTCGAGATAATCCAGCATATAATGGACGTTTTTAAGATACTCAACGCGCTTATCATATTTGGAGATATGGGGAATGTAAATAAACGTCCCGCCATATTCCCTTGACAATGCTTTAAAATTATCCCGTCCGACAAGCTCCTCAAGCTCGATCATATTTTTCTTGTTCAAGCGTCTCATGACTGAGTGATCTTTCTGATCTGCCGCTCAGTAAGATTATATTTATAATGAAGCTGTGAATAGGTCATTCCGTTTCGGTAATCCCGTCTAATATTTTCATTCCGCTGCTGACGTGTTACTGTGTCGTGCTTTGGTACATAGATTGTACCGCCGTCAACCGACTTGATCAGCTTCAACGCGCTCTCCTCGCCGATCATCTCCACCAGAGCGGTATAGCTTTCAAATGTATTACGCATTTTATCCACGCTCCTTAATATGTATTGTACCGTTTTTCTTTGAAACAGTACATATAAAACAGTTCAAAAAGTGCTTTTATCAAATACGCTCGAAAATGCGTTCTAAGCCGCTTTTCTTATTAAGCGTTACTTTTCCTTGCCTGTTGGTTTTCGGCGCTCTAAAAAGGGTCTATAACGCTTAAAAAGGCATATCTGAAATATTCTCCCATAACGGAAAAAACCGACAAGGCTTTTTGCCCTGTCGGTCTTGTTTATGTATTTGTTTTGCAGATCGCTACCTTTACAGTCTCTTTCGGTTTTGCATTGCGAACAGCGGTGACGATCTCGGGGGAAATAACTCTGTCGCTCTTGGGAGCGGCGGGCGGTTCTTCGGGTAAGCCGCTCAGACCGAACAGACCTTTGACAAGCTGCATTGCCGTTCTCCAGCCCACCGTGTAACCGTCATAGTTTGCAAGGGCAATTGTATCATCAATATAGTCTGTCATGCGCTGTATATGATCTTTTCTGAGATCTGACGGGTGCTCCGAGAAGTATGTGACCATATGACCGATGTGTTCCCTTTTATCCTCTACCTCGTTCGTCCACATATCCATACCGTTGTCGGTGGAATAGTCCCAAACGGCTTCCTTAATGCTTACACTACTGTTAAACAGACTTTGTCCGTTTTTGCTTTCCGTGCAGTAATCGGGATCACTGTCGGTGGGAACACCTTGCAAAAGCCACGAAAGAGATACACCGAATTCGTAAGAGGTAAGCTTTATAGCGTGATACGGAATAGTATCATGACCTCTTTCGGCATGACAGTACAGATTAACATATGTACAGATACGTCCCGCAAATTCCTCTTGGCTAAGCTCATTTGCTGTTCTTACGATTACAAGCCGCTCACCTATGGCTTTCATCTGTTCATGTGTGGGATTATATGTTTCAACCTTCATTGTAAATTCCTCCTTGATTTTTCGGTTAAAGTGTGGTATAATAGTAACGGAATACGTTACGGTTGTGAGCCGATATATAACGGATTCCGTTATGGCGGCGGTCGTTATTTGCGGTAACGGCTGCCGTTTTCCTTTGGCGGCACATCAGAGCACCCCCAGAAACTGTTTCCTGATCGCTCTTAAATGCGAAGCACCAAACGGCTGTTTTTTACTTCGCGCCATCTCGTATGCTGCCTCAGACATTTTACGCGCTGTTCTGAGACTCTGTTTTTGCGCGACCTCAAGTAACTGCT
>CAMWVP010000203.1 GCA_947177735.1 uncultured Clostridia bacterium | reverse complement strand
ATATTATAATGTATATCATAAAACTTCCAAACCGGAAAAAATTTATATAAGAATTTTTGTGGTTGTTTAAAAATTTAATATTTCATTAACACAACTTGAAAAATTTCTAAACATTTATGCTGTATAATACAAACAACAGGTGAGGCAAGGAGGTGTAAATATGAAAAAGTTTGTTGTTCCGGTGATCATAGCAGCGGTATTGACCGGTGTAGCCGCTGTTGTCGCAATAGTCGTTCGCGGTATCAGATCCGCGGAGGAAACTGTTTAATGCCGAAAATTCGGTCATCGCCAACGGCATTGGCAGATCAGCGTTGAAAGTAGAACACACAAGTAACTTTCACCGCATGAAAAAACGGGAGAGACGGCTTTTTCACACGCTGCCTCTCCCAATACGGGCGACAGGGGGAGAAGATGATGAACGATCTCGACTTGACAATCGAGCGGGTAAATCTTATATGTGCGGTTATTAACGGACAAAACGCATCAAGAAAAACGGTGATTACACGTATTTATGAAATACTTCCCGAAATCAGGAACGCGAAATTTATTTTGACCGCCATAGCAACTATGAATATGCTTGAAAATATGAGCGACGACGAATTTGACGAATGTCATTTTTCGGAAATTGCGGAGGCATAATTTGCCGCGAAATATAAATGAAACGGAGATCAACAAATGTACAGAATATTGGTGGTGGATGACGACGGCGATTTTAACAGTGCTGTTTGCTCATTTCTTACTGAAAACGGCTATGAAGCGAAAGGCTATCTTAACGCAAGTGACGCATACGACGCGATGTACGGCGGAGCTATTTTCGATATGATAATTTCGGATATTATAATGCCGGGCGTCAGCGGTTTTGAATTTGCGCAGGCAATACGAAAACAAAACCGCGAAATTCCCATCTTGTTTATAACAGTACGCAGTGATTTCCCATCAAAGCAAAAGGGCTACCAGGTCGGCATTGATGATTATATGGTGAAGCCCATCAATCTTGACGAAATGCTCCTGCATATCGAAGCCTTGCTGCGCCGCACGAATGTCTACAACAGCCACAAACTGAAAATCGGCACGCTTAGGCTTGACGCGGACGAACACGCCGCGTATGTCGGTGACAACAAGATCGATCTTACCGTCAGAGAATTTAACCTTATCTATAGGCTTTTGTCGTTTCCCAAAAAGACGTTTACCCGTTCGCAGCTTATGGCTGAATTTTGGGAAGATGACAAAGCCGGTGGACTGCGTACTGTGGATGTATACATTACCAAGCTGCGAAATAAATTTGCGGACTGCGATGAATTCAAGATAGTTACCGTTCACGGAATGGGGTATAAAGCGGTGCTGAAAGGCGATGAACCGGGAGGTCAAAAATTATGAGTGAGAAAAGCAAAACCTTTACCTGCAATTGCTCAAGCAAACAGCAAGCGGAACTGAAGAAAATCAGAGATAAATACACTCCGCGCAATGAAAGCAAAATTGAGCAGCTGCGCCGTCTTGACGCAAGCGCGACAAAGCCCGGAGCGGCGATCTCAACCGCCGTGGGTATAATAGGAGCACTGATGCTCGGTATCGGAATGTGCTGCATTTTGCTTTGGTCTGATTTTATTTTGGGCATAGCCGCGGGCGCGGTCGGGATAGTTGCGGTGATAATGGCATTGCCGATGTATTTACACATTACCAAAAAACGCCGTGAAAAACTTGCTACGGAGATACTCAAACTTGCAAATGAACTGAAAAAATAAGAAGGTTTTTTATGGCATAGAGGATTGGAGGTTGACAAATAATGATTAAATCGACATCAAAGTGGATTCCGCTGCTTGTTACTCTCGCGATCTCCGCGGCAACGCTTGTAATATACAGCATAGTAAGCGAGGAAATAACAGTGCGTATGTATCCTCAAATAATTGCTGCCGCTTTTGTTCCGGGAATACTTCCGCTGATCGGTAAGGTCACAAAGCGCGAATTCCTGATTTTCCCCAATGTGCTGATCTCGTTACATATAGTTCTCGCAAACAACCTCGGCAGCGCATTGGGATTTTACGACCGCATTGAGGTGTGGGATTTGATAATGCACGGATATTTCGGATTTGTTTTCTCGGTTATAATTTATATTCTTTTATTGAGATGGAACGGCGAGGCACTTAACAAATTCGGGTTCTACGCAATAATATTTCTCTCAACACTTGGCGCGGCTGCTTTGTGGGAGATATGGGAATTCTCCTGTGATACCATTCTCGGCTGCGACGCGCAGCGTGTAAAGGAAGCTCTGGAAAACGGTACTTCCCCGGTTGCCGATACTATGACAGACATCATAGTCGCAATAGCGGGTATCGCAGTATTTTTCACAGTGCTTTATATAGACAAAAGGTTTAATTACAAAATAAGCGGAAAGCTCCGCTTACAAGCAAGAAAGGAAAAAATTCTATGAAAATTAAACAAACCTTAACAAGCGCGGTGCTTGAGATCGTAATGAACTACATCTCGAAAAGTCCCGGAAAAAATCGTCCAAAACTGCTCGGAATAACGGAAATCATACCGTATTAGTTACTAAGCAGCAAAATGTTAGTGTGAATAGGCAACTCAATATAAAAAACAGCAAACGATTGCCATACGCTTGCCGAATTTGCAGGGAGATATACTTGTAATGCGTGTTTAGCTTATTTGAGGTTTTCGACAATGGATTATAAAACTCATTAAATAAATTGCGTATTGGAGTAAAATCGTTGCTTTCAAGCTCGCTGTCAACCCCATCGCTAACCGCAATAAAATGAACTCCATACTTTGCGAACATTACCTCGGTGTAATAACCAACTTTCAGATAATCTCTTCCGAAGCGCGACATATCTTTTACGATTACAGTATTCACTTTACCGTTCTCGATATCTCCAATCATGCTCTGAAAACCGGGGCGGTCAAAAGTCGTTCCGCTGATCCCGTCGTCAACATAAAATTGACAATTTGCATAACCGTTTTTCTCGGCATACTCCGAGAGAATTTGCTTCTGATTTTTAATGCTGTTGGAGTCACCTTGCAGCATATCATCGTGGCTCAAACGGCAGTAGAGAGCCGTGATCTTATTTTCATTTGACTGTCTTTTCATTGTAACCTACCTTTCCGACAGTCGGAACGCTATAATAATTATATCATAAGCGTTCCGATTTGTCTACTACTTTTTTTCAAGCCGCGAAATTTTTTTCGTTCTCTTCAACTTCGTTTAAAACCAAACGCTCAACAATATGTTCAAGGTCTTTGGATGAATTATCTGCGAAAATTGAATTAACAATATACGTTGTCTTTCCGAAATTATATTTGGACGGCTTACTGCTTGCCGTTGCTACGGCGGTCGTTGACTGTACATTTCTGATCATCTTTCTCCTTTCCGTCGATTGCTCGACTATTTATCTTCGCGGACGTGTCTGCGGCTCGTCCTTTTTCCGTTGCCGTTCAATAAGTTTTGAGATGTAGTCACCTTGCGAAATTTCTTCGTATGTAGTTGCAATATCGGAGTATTCACGGAGAAGTTCGGCACACTTATTATAATGCTCCCTGATGGGTGTAGCTTTCTGCACCATTTCAACGATAACCCCTTTGAGGTAGTCCAAGTCCGAACGGCTCTCAATATTTTTCTGCGCGAGAGTTTCCTTGGACATTTCCGCACGAAGCTGTTCCTCTGCCGTGAGCGAGTGCTTGTCCATAAGCGAGAAATATTCCTCCGCTTGTGTCGCAAGGCTCTTTAATAAATTGCACTTTGTTTCCATAGTTTTTACCTCCTGTCTGGATTTCTCCAATTCAAATTTTATTTGCTTAATCTTACCCATCAACTCACCGATGGATTGGAGATTGTCGCGATTGATCACGGTGAGCAGGGTTCCAAGTTGTTCAAGTGTCGGGTGGGAAGCATTGACCGCTTGAACGTCGCTTATAGTTTCCGAATACTTGTCACGGAGCGCCGACCTTTCGCACGGATTATTTATTCCTGCTCCAACATCGCGCCACAAAATTCTTGAAGCAAGCTGCTCAACG
>CAMWVP010000202.1 GCA_947177735.1 uncultured Clostridia bacterium | reverse complement strand
CTTCGGTTGGGTATTAATTTTACTTGTCTATTTTTTTACGGCAAACGCCAATCTAACCGGGCATTTCCCCTCCTAAGGCGGGGAAAACCGCATAGAACAGAGCTTTGAAAATAAGTAAGGCAATGGCGGTTCCTTAAAGCGGATTATTTTTGATACCCCCACGAAAGGATGTTTTAATGAGCAGTGAACGTATGACAGTAGCGCGCGCTATGACCGAGTGCCTGAAAGCGGAGGGCATAACCGAGCTTTTCGGCTACCCCGGCGCGGCGATCTGTCCTTTTTACGATGAATTATATAAGACCGATATACGTCATATACTCGTGCGCCACGAGGTCAACGCGGGACACGCTGCCTCGGGCTACGCGCGCATTACGGGAAAGCCCGCGGTGTGCGTCGCGACAAGCGGCCCCGGCGCGCTGAACCTCATCACGGCGATAGCGACGGCGTATATGGATTCGGTGCCGATGGTGATTATCACCGGTCAGGTCAACTCCGAGCAGATCGGGCGCGACGTGTTCCAGGAGGCGGACATAACCGGCTCCGCGGAGCCGTTCGTCAAGCACAGCTATCTGCTGAAGCGCCCCGAGGACACCGCGGACGTTTTTAAGAAAGCGTTCTATATTGCGGGCACGGGCAGGCGCGGTCCCGTACTTATCGACGTTCCGTTTGACGTTCAGCAGGCGGAGATAGATTTCGAGTACCCGGAGACGGTGGATATACGCTCGTACCGTCCGAGCACGCGCGGAAACGGTTTCCAGATCAAGCGCGCGATAACCGCGATGAAAGAGGCGAAAAAGCCGCTTATCTGCGCGGGCGGAGGTCTGTTTACGGGCAACGGCGTGAACCTGATGAGAAGTCTCGCCGAAAAGACGGATACCCCCGTCGTATCGACGATGATGGGTCTCGGCGCAATGCCCTCCGACAGTCCGCTGTACTACGGTATGCTCGGTATGCACGGCAAGAAAGCCGCGAATGCCGCCGTGAACAGCTGCGATACGCTGTTCCTGCTCGGCGCGAGAGTAGGCGACCGCGCTATCGCCGCAATGGAGGAGCGCCGCGACTTTACGGTCGTGCATATCGACATAGACCCCGCCGAGATCGGCAAGAACATCGAGGCGAACATCCCGATAGTCGGCGATATCACGCTGGTGCTCGAGCAGCTTCTGGAGCAGGTCGACGCGTTCGACGAGCCGCTTTCCCACAAGGAGTGGCGCGATAAGCTGGACGGCTTCCGTGCCGATCCCGAGCCTGAGCCCGCCCAAAGCGGTTATGTCAACCCCAAGTGGTTCATTCAGACGCTGGACAAGTATCTTCCCGAGCGCGCGGTGGTAGTCGCGGACGTCGGTCAGAACCAGATCTGGACGGCGGCTAATATCTCGCTTAAGCAGGGGAGATTTCTCACCTCGGGCGGTATGGGAACTATGGGCTATTCCGTGCCCGCGGCGATAGGAGCGAAGTGCGCCGACAGGAGCGCGGAGGTCATCGCGGTATGCGGCGACGGCTCGTTCCAGATGCAGTTTATGGAGCTCGCTACGGCAATGCAGCACGGCATACCGGTAAAGGTCATCGTGATACGCAACCGCTTCCTCGGTATGGTTCGCGAGGTGCAGGAGCGCACCTACGGAAACAGACTGGTGGGCGTATCGCTCGACGGCAGCCCGGATTTCTGTAAGATCGCCGACGCGTACGGTATGGAGAATATGCTCGCGGACAGCGAGGAAAGCGCGGTCGAGGGCATTAAAAGGCTGATAGCCTCGGACAAGCCGTTCCTGCTGGAAGTGGCTGTTCCGGAATTAGAGAAAACTATACTGTAACGGAGGTGCATAGGATTATGAAACATACGATCTCCGTTCTGGTAGAGAACCACGCGGGCGTACTGGCGCGTGTGGCGGGACTGTTCGCGCGGCGCGGCTTCAACATAGACAGCCTTGCCGTCGGAGTTACCGACGACGAAAAGGTATCGAGAATAACCATCGTAGCCGACGGCAGCGATTACACTCTCGAGCAGATAGAAAAGCAGCTCAACAAGCTGATAGACGTTATCAAGGTCAAGACCCTCGCGCCCGACAGTATGGTCAGCCGCGAGCTTGTGTTGATAAAGATAAGCTGCACGGCAAAGCAGCGCCCAGAGGTGCTGAGCATATGCGAGCTGTTCCGCGGGAAGATTTCGGATATCTCGGCGAATTCCGTGACTATCGAGATGTCGGATAATGCGCAGAATATCAATAATTTTGAGGAGCTTCTCCGCCCTTACGGGATAAAGGAGATCGTCCGCACGGGAACTATCGCCATTCAGAAGGGCGAACAGGCGGTTTCCGTTAAAAACTGATCACCTCGCCGGAAACAAACGGCGTCGAATTAAATTATATAAGGAGATAATTATTATGGCAAAGATGTATCATTCCGAGGACTGTAATCTGTCCGCACTGGACGGCAAGACCGTTGCTATCATCGGCTACGGCTCGCAGGGTCACGCTCACGCGCTGAACCTCAAGGACAGCGGCGTTAAGGTAGTGGTTGGTCTGTACGAGGGCTCCAAGAGCTGGAAGAAGGCTGAGGAGGCGGGTCTGGAGGTAGCTACCGCCGCAGACGCTGCCAAGAAGGCAGACATCATTATGATCCTCATCAACGATGAGAAGCAGCAGGCGCTGTATCTGGAGAGCATTCTCCCGAACCTCACCGCTGGCAAGACCTTGATGTTCGCGCACGGCTTCAATATCCATTTCGGTCTTATCGTTCCTCCCGCGGACGTTGACGTTATTATGATCGCGCCCAAGGGTCCGGGTCACACCGTTCGCTCGGAGTACACGGTAGGCAGAGGCGTTCCCTGTCTGGTTGCGGTACATCAGGACGCTACCGGCAGAGCGCTCGACACAGGTCTGGCATATGCGGCGGGTATCGGCGGCGCACGCGCGGGCGTTCTCGAGACCACGTTCAAGATGGAGACCGAGACCGACCTCTTCGGCGAGCAGGCTGTCCTCTGCGGCGGCGTTACCGCTCTGATGAAGGCGGGCTTTGAGACCCTCGTTGAGGCGGGCTATGATCCTCAGAATGCTTACTTCGAGTGCATTCACGAGATGAAGCTGATCGTTGACCTTATCTTCAGCGGCGGCTTCTCGATGATGAGATACTCCATCTCCGACACCGCTGAGTTCGGCGACTACGAGACGGGCAAGCGCCTTATCACCGACGAGACCAAGAAGGAGATGAAGAAGATCCTCTCCGAGATCCAGGACGGCACGTTCGCTTCCAAGTGGATCAACGAGAACAAGACCGGCAGACTGCACTTCAACGCTTGCCGCCGTATCGAGGCTGAGCACCAGCTCGAGAAGGTAGGCGCGGAGATCCGCAAGCTCTACGACTGGAACAAGTAATTCCGTGTTATAAAGTTTGCCCCCGTTTGACACTGTCAAGCGGGGGTTTTTTACATATTGTATTTGGTGCGGTCGGTCTTGCGCTCGTGTCGGGTTATCTGCGGTATGATGTACTTTTTCTGGAACTTTATGATGTCAACATCCAGCACCGTGCACAGCCTGAGCCAGATTATCCACGTCGCGGTGTAATTACCGTACTCGAGGTCGCGGAGATATACCTCCGTTATTCCCGTAAGCTCCGACAGCTTCTCCTGCGTCATTTTCTTCCGCTGCCGCGCCGTCCTGATAATCGTACCGAATTCTTTTTTCAGCGCCGAGTCGTCTGTTGTCTTTGCCATTGCTTGTCCTCCTAAGAAAATACCGATTTAATCGCGGTTTCCCCGCCTCCGGCGGGGAAACCGCATAAAATAAGGCATTAAATTTTATAAAAACGATTTAATCAGTATTTCCCCGAATACTGTCTTTATCGACTGATATTATTATAACATAATAAACCGTACATTTCAATTGATAAATATTCAGAAATTTTCGCTCGACATTTTTCGGCAGACGGTGCGGGTGGCGGGGCTGTTGTATATAATTTACAAACGGATTTCTTTGGACTGCAAACAAGTGAAAAAATAAAGAAAAATTTCCCAAAATATATTTTATCTATTGATTTTTTCTACAATATGTTGTAT
>CAMWVP010000201.1 GCA_947177735.1 uncultured Clostridia bacterium | reverse complement strand
GTATCTGCGCAATATGTCGCCTATCTGGCAGGACTTACAGGAGGGTAAGAGGGAATATGTTATACAGTGAAAAGGTTATGGATCATTTTACCAATCCGCGCAACGTCGGCACAATGGAGAACGCCGACGGGGTAGGGGAGGTCGGAAACGCCAAATGCGGCGATATTATGAAGATCTTTCTGAAGATCGACAACGACGTTATCACAGATGTGAAATTCAGTACGTTCGGGTGCGGTTCGGCGATCGCGAGCTCGTCAATGGCTACCGAGATGATCAAGGGCAAGCCGCTGTCGCAGGCACTGGAGCTCACCAATCAGGCTGTCGTGGAGGCGCTTGACGGACTTCCCGCTCACAAGCTGCACTGCTCGGTGCTCGCCGAAGAAGCGGTCAAGGCGGCTGTCAAGGACTACTACGACAAAAACGGCATCGAGTATGACAAAGAGAAGTTCGCACAGACTCATGACTGCGAGCATTGCGGCGGATAAACGAACGGCAGAGATTATCTCTGCCGTTATCCTTTTTTATTGTTGAGCCGCTCCGTTATGCGCAAAAGACGTTCGTAAACCGTTTGGGACTGCGTGCTTTCAATGCCGAAAACGTAGACGGTAAACCCGCCGTTCCAGTAAAACTGTATTTTGCTGCCTTTCTCGATAAAGGCATAATTAAAAAGTATATCGATTCTGCGCGGCATGAGCCCGCTTTCCGCGGCATATTCGGCGAGTATATCCGCGAACGGACCGAGACGGCTTTCCGTCAAAAGACTGTCAAAGCATATCTTCAGCACTCCGCGGTCGGAGGTTTTCTCTAAGCTGTACATATCAGGCGCCGAAAAAGGTGTCGAGATACTTTGCGAACGCCTTGGGGTCGGACTTGACCTTTTGCTTGATAACGTCCGCTTTTTCCTCGTCGGCGACCGTCACCTCGGTATAGTACTTCTTACGAGAGGTGGTCTCGTCCATTATCGTTATGCCGACCGTGCAGCTTCCGTCCGCGTTCCTGATGTAATGCACAGCGAGAAACGAGCCCTTTTTCTTCATCGCATCGCGTGTATACACGCGCACTGCCTCACTGAACATCTTGTCGCGCACCGAAAGCGGCAGCGTCGCGCCGAGGTCACGCGCCGCCTTTATACCCTTGGGCATATTGTTGTAGATGATCTCGCCGTCAACGTCGGACTCTTCGCATAGGTGACCGCTGACCTTTTCGAGCGCCTGCGTGAGATTGAAGTAGTTCACCGCGTCCTCGAGCGAGGTTATCTCGATAAGCTGCTCTTTGGATAACGGACAGCCCAGTGAGTAGATCAGGTAACAGATCAGCACACAGATGTCGTCTACCTCTTCAATGCGAATTCTCGGAATTTCCACAGTATCACCCCTTAAATGCGCGGATTTTCGAGCAGCGCGGAAACCAGCGCGATGTTCAGCGCCGCTTCAACGCACGGTACCGCTCTCGGCACAACACACGGGTCGTGCCGCCCCTTGATGACAAGCTCCTGCTCGGTCATATCCTTGAAGTCAACGCTGTTCTGCGGTCGGGAGATGGACGGCGTGGGCTTGAACGCGGCGCGGAAGATTATCGGCATTCCCGAGCTTATGCCGCCGAGGATACCGCCGTGGTTGTTGGTCTTAGTTACGATTTTCCCGTTTTGTACGGCAAACTCGTCGTTGTTCTCGCTGCCGAATACGTCAGCGCAGCCGAAGCCGTTCCCGAATTCGATTCCCTTAACGGCGGGTATCGCAAACACGAGCCGCGAGATGATGTTCTCCAGCCCGTCCATCATCGGTGAGCCGATGCCTGCGGGAAATCCCACAGCCGCACACTCCACAACACCGCCGACGCTGTTCAAGTCCATTCGAGCCGCGTTGATTACCTCGCGCATTTCCGTTTCGGCGTTCTCGGACAGGGTAGGGAAAGGGCGGGATTTTACGCGCTCCAGAACATCGGCGGTGACGTTCACTGGATCGAAGCGCTCGTCCGAAACGCCCTTTATCGATTGGATATGCGCGCCCGTGATTATTCCTCTTTGCTCGAGAATTTGAGCGCAGACCGCACCGGCAAAACATAGCGGCGCGGTTATACGACCGGAAAAGTGACCGCCGCCGCGCGGATCGTTAGCGCCGTTGTAGCGCAGAAAACCCGTATAATCGGCGTGAGCAGGGCGCGCTATATGGGAGATATTTCCGTAATCTCCCGAATGCTGGTCGGTATTGTATATGACCGCCGCCAGCGGAGTGCCCGTAGTCCTGCCCTCGAATATCCCCGAAAGTATCTCAGGTATATCCTTTTCGCTGCGCGTGGTCGACGTGCCGTCCTTCTTCGGAGCGCGCCGCGCCATAAACGCGCCGATCTTCTCCAAATCTATCGGATCGCCCGCGGGCAGTCCGTCGATCACCATGCCTATCCCCTTGCCGTGGCTCTCCCCGAAAAGCGAGACGCTTATCCCGCCGCTGTAAAATGATGCCATATTTATCTCCTATTTGCTTGTGAAATTTTCATATGCTTTGTCGATAACGGGGCGAATTTTGTTGTATTCCTTGTCACCCGAAATCAGCGAATAACATCCGCTGCTCGCAACAACAGCAAAGTAATCTTTAAGATACTGTTCGTAGTAATCGAGCACAAACGGTACTATGTCGCCGCAGAGATCCTCCTCGCAGAGCTTTCCGTCGCAATTGCTCATCAAATACTCCGCGCCGGTCATACTGCCGCTGCGGACGCGCTCGCAGTACATTGGATCGGCGAAATCCTCATCCTCGCTCTCAAAGCCGTTGTCGATTATCCAACGCAGGAACAAACCGATATGGTCGGCGGCGTAGTGCCAGATCTCGTCCTGCTGCTCCTCGGTCAGTTCACCCGTCTTTCCGGTTCGTCCGCGGAACGCCTTTTCCGCTTCATCCCAATGCCAATCCGCTTTGTCAATTGCCATAAACTACCACCTCATAAATATTTTTTGAACGTGTAGGACGTTTTTGCATAACCCAGCTTTTCATAAAATGTGTGTGCTTCGGTGCGCTTGAAATTGCTGCTGAGCGTTATCAGCCGCGCCCCCTCGGCTTTGGCGTTCGATTCGGCAAGCGTGAGAAGCGCTGTTCCCAAGCCGCATCCCTGCTGCTCCGACTTAACGGCGAGCCCAATCACACGATAATATACTCCTGCCTCGAGAGAGACCTCCCGCACAGCCGAAACATACCCGTAAATATTGCCGTCCGCTCCGGCAGCGACCGTGAAATAGTCGTCCGAGGAGAGCATTTTCTCAAGAGACGAATGCACCTCCTCCAAAGTAACGTCCGTATACCCAAGTTCGTCTCGGATAAGCGCGCACAGTTCCTTTGCGTCGTCAAGCACACACTTGTGAAACATTATCTCGCTCATAGCACACCGATCTCCCCGCCGAGTTGTCCGTACACATCGAAGTAATTCGGGAACGATTTACTAACGCACTCCGCACCGCGAATGACGAGCGGGGAAGTGCAGCGCGTTGCCGCGACCGCCATCGACATCGGGATACGGTGGTCGCTGTGACCGTGTATCTCGCCGCCTTTAAGCTCATCAACGCCTTCTATCTCGAGACTGTCCTCGTGAACTGTCACCTTGCCGCCTATCGCGTTCAGGCAGTCCGCGGTAACGGAGAGCCTGTCGCACTCCTTGAAGCGCAGCCGCGCAACATTGTTTATGCGGCTCGTGCCCTTGCAAAAGCATGCCAGCACGGTCAAAACGGGCACAAGATCGGGAATATCCGAGCCGTCGATCTCAAACGGCGCGCCGCCGCTCTTGTCAAAGCTGTCGCATATTTCCATTATCTTTCTGTCGCCCTGCAATGAGTTCTCGTCCAACCCGAGTATCTCAAGCTCCGAGCCAAGCGAATTTGCCACACGAAAGAACGCCGCCTGCGAATAGTCGCCCTCGACCTTGCCGGAAAACGGCTTGAAACGCCCGCTCCCGACCGCAAACCCATTTTCGGTCACATTGACCTCGCACCCGAAATCCCGCAGTACTCCGCGCGTGATGTCGATGTAAGGACGTGAGTTGAGGTGCGAGGTGAGAACTATCTCGCTGTCGCCGTCAAGCAGCGGCAACGCGAGCATAAGCCCCGTAATGAACTGCGAGGACAAGACGCCGTCTATCTCATACCGCCCCGCTGTCAGTCTGCCGGAAACCGCGCAGGGG
>CAMWVP010000200.1 GCA_947177735.1 uncultured Clostridia bacterium | reverse complement strand
TTTAAATAGTTTATAATGCTAAATGCCAAAAAATATTTTGATTTTTTTACAAAATCCACTTGACAAATTTATTTGTTTGGTCTATAATGTAAGCAGACCGAAAAGGTCTACATACGAAGTTCCCGTACTGCAGAGTAAAAGGGGGGAACGCTGACCGGGTTTCGCTGTTCGCGGCGGAACGAACAAAAGCGGCGCAGTTAACTCGTTGGGCGCGGCTTGGAAGGCGGGCTTTCTGTAAGGCGAGAGCTATTCAACGAGAAGACAAATTTGAACATTGGAGGAAATTTAGAATGTTAAAGAAAATTTTAGCAGCTTCTTCCGCAGCAGTTGTAGCGCTTTCTGCGCTCGCTTCCACTGCGATGGCTGCGACGAACGATGATTACACTATTGTAATCGAGAACGTTAACGACTACAAGATGGTTACTCTTGATCTGACCGCTTCTCTGAGCCAGAATCAGATCAAGGACCTGCTCGGTGCTAACAGAGAGATCTCTCCGCTGGTTGGCGAGGTTAAGACTTCTCCCGATATGTATGACACCGCTAAGGATTCCGAGAACTCTTACGCTAACATGATCCTTTCCGTATGGATGGCTAACTTCACTAATCTGCAGGGTAGAGACTCTGATTTCAAGACTGCTGATCGTGATGACGGCAAGAGCGGCGGCTACAGCTGGGAAGACGTTGTTTTCAATGGCGCTACCATCAGCGTAGACCTTGAGGCTAACGTTCAGAAGAAGTTCGTAGTTAAGTCCGGTTATGTCCTTCCCGCAGGCGGTCCCGGTATCCCCGAGAGCTATGCTGAAGATTATCCCGATGCGGATTACGAAGTAGGCGGCGACGGTCTGGTTCTGGATGTTGGACGCAAGGGCGGTGCTGCAGGCTACGGCTGGAAGAACAGCAAGCTTGAGACCGAGAGCGACAACAAGACCCTCGTAGAGGATCCCAAGAACAACTCCACCGGTCCTGATCAGGTTTCTTTCGAGAAGGAAGCTACCATCTCCAAGAACGCTGCTTGGAAGAACTTTGACAGCCTGAATGGCGGTGTTAACGGTCATGTTGTAACACCCGCAGCTGTTAAGGGTACATTCGGTCTTTCCGATATCGCTATTCTTGATGAGATCCTTTACAACAAGTCCAAGGTAACTGTTGACTTCTCCGTTTCTATGCCCGAGCGTGAGTACTATGGTATGGTTTACGGCACACAGGCAACCGGTTACTACTGGGATTGGACTGATAAGTGCTGGAGAGACACCAACGGCAATAAGGTTACTAATTTCACCGAGATCCTGAACGGCGGTAACACTAAGGACGCTATCAATTCTTACTTTGGCGTAGTTGGTCAGTCCTATGGTCGTGACAGCGGCAAGGTTTACGGCGGCGTAGACGCTGGTGTTGAGGTTAAGGTTAAGAACATAGTAGCTGAGGATGTTCACAAGGTTAATCCTCTGTCTCTCGACGCTTGGTACAGAGTTGGTCTTGGTATGAACGCAACTCCTACCAGACTTAAGAACATGAACAACGGTGGTACTATCGAGTTCGTATTCAAGAATGAGGTTTGGGCTGGTTCGTTCCTGTCCGTTGAGACTATCCTCAGAAGTGGTTCCGGCATCGCAGCTGTTCCGCTGACCAGCGAGTTTGCATTTGCTGAGTCCGGCAAGTCTGTAAGCGTTCCTTTCCCCGCAGGTATGACCGGTGAGGGTCTGGGCAGCTCTCAGACTAACCCCTTCAACTCTTTCTGGCTTGACTACATGATCAAGGGTACTTCTTGGGTTGATCCTTCTCAGCTTATTCAGCTTGATCAAACTCACGGTTGGACCGGTGTTGGTAGTGCTAACCCCACTCAGTGGAACAATGAGCTCGTTCAGATCATTATCCACGCTAACAAGGAAGCTCCCAAGACCGAGAAGCCTGCTGATTCTTCCAGCAACGGCGGTCTCGTAGAGAAGCCCGATAACAGCACCTCTACTCCTTCCACCTCTACTCCTGCTTCCACCAACAACGGCGGCACTTCCAATAACGAGAAGAACCCCGGTACTGGCGTAGCAGTAGCAGTTGCTCCTGTAGTTCTGGCTACAGCAGCTGCAGCAGTTGTAATCTCCAAGAAGAGAAAGTAATTGCTGACACGGAAAACAAATTGTTCTAACGAATAATTATAACGCACCGCGAAAGCGGTGCGTTTTTTCGTTAAGCGATATCCCCCGCCGGAGGCGGGGATAACGCTTAATGTTAAATACAATATCCCCGCCCTCCGGCGGGGATATTGCTTAGTGTTAATATACGATTATCCCCGCCTTTGGCGGGGATAATGTTTAAAATATAAGTTTCAATTAAACTACGCCCTGTGCTTTCATCGCCTCGGCAACCTTGAGGAAGCCCGCGATGTTCGCGCCAGCCATATAGTTTCCGGGCATACCGTACTCCTTGGAAGCGTTGTCGCACTGCTTGAATATCTCGATCATGATGTTGTGGAGCTTAGCGTCAACCTCCTCGAACGTCCAGCTGTAACGCATGGAGTTCTGGCTCATCTCGAGACCGGAAGTAGCAACGCCGCCCGCGTTGGCAGCCTTTGCAGGACCGTACAGCATCTTGTTCGCGAAGTAAACCTCGATAGCCTCGGGAGTAGACGGCATATTAGCGCCCTCTGCAACAGCATAGCAGCCGTTCTTGGCGAGAGCCTCGGCAGACTCCTTGTCGATCTCGTTCTGCGTAGCGCAGGGAAGCGCGATGTCGCACTTGATAGTCCAGATACCCTTGCAGCCCTCGGTGTAGGTCGCGTTCTTATGAGAGGTGCGGTCAACGTATTCCTTGATACGTCCGCGCTCAACTTCCTTGATCTGCTTTACGAGGTCAAGCTCGATGCCGTCGGGATCGTGAATGTATCCGTTCGAATCGGACAGAGCAACTACCTTACCGCCGAGCTCGGTAGCCTTCTTAGTCGCGTAGATCGCAACGTTGCCCGAACCGGAAATTACAACGGTCTGATCCTTGAAGCTCTTGCCGTTCGCCTTGAGCATTTCGTCGGTGAAGTAGCACAGACCGAAGCCGGTAGCCTCGGTACGCGCGAGCGAGCCGCCGTAGGTCAATCCCTTGCCCGTGAGCACGCCGGTGAACTCGTTGCGGATACGCTTGTACTGTCCGAACATAAAGCCGATCTCGCGTCCGCCGGTTCCGATATCGCCCGCGGGAACGTCGCAGTCGGGACCGATGTGTCTGCAAAGCTCGGTCATAAAGCTCTGGCAGAAGCGCATAACCTCGCCGTCGCTCTTGCCCTTGGGATCGAAGTCGGAGCCGCCCTTAGCGCCGCCCATCGGCAGCGTGGTGAGCGAGTTCTTGAAGATCTGCTCGAAGCCGAGGAACTTGATGATTCCCATATATACGGAGGGGTGCAGGCGCAGACCGCCCTTGTACGGGCCGATCGCGGAATTGAACTGGATGCGGAAGCCGCGGTTTACCTGAACCTTGCCCTTGTCGTCCACCCACGGAACGCGGAAAATGATCTGTCTCTCGGGCTCAACGATACGCTCGAAAACGCCTGCCTCAACGAGGTCGGGGCGCTTCTCGACTACGGGCTGAAGCGTCTCGAATACTTCGGTTACCGCCTGAATGAACTCGGGCTCGCCGGGATTTCTCTTCTTGACTGTCTCCAGCAAGTCTGCCAGATACTGATTTTTTAACGCCATTGTTAAAAATCCTCCTCAAATATTAAATTCATAAGCAAAAAATTACCTACATTATTATTATACAATAGAGCTGTCAATTTTGCAAGAAAAACTTTTATATTTTTCAGAGCAATTCAAAATCTTTGTAAACTTTTTATATTTTTCTTCCAATTTATTGTACAATTATAACAAAAAACCGCTGCATTCAGCATAATGAAATGAAACACGGAAAAATATTTGCTGCACTTTAAGGCGCGATATAGAAGCACTGCGGCACCGAGCGAGAACGCTTGACCGGGCAATTTAGAATTTATGTTAGCTGCTTGCTTGGTTTTGTTTCCCTTTGTTATTGCTTGCTCGGGTTCGTTTCCTTTTGTTATTGCACTAACTTCGGTGGGGTTTATTTGTTATTGCTTGCTCGGTTTCGTTTCCTTTAATTATTGGACTAACTTCGGTGCAAGAGGACACCCTTCGGGGAGGGGGGAGGAGGGTTTGTGGTTCCACTATTATAACGTGGCAAAATCCTCCCC
>CAMWVP010000199.1 GCA_947177735.1 uncultured Clostridia bacterium | reverse complement strand
GCTTCAACGAGGTGATGCGGCAGACGGCGTATCAGCCCGACCGTGTCCACGAGCAGAAGATTTCGTCCGTCGGGCAGCTCGATAGACCTCGAGGTCGGATCAAGCGTCGCGAACAGCTTGTCCTCGGCGAGAACGTCCGCGCCCGTCAAGAGGTTCAGCAGCGTGGATTTCCCCGCGTTTGTGTATCCGACGATAGCGCCGACCTGAACGTTGTCCTTTTTACGGCGGTCACGGGAATAGCCGCGGCGCTCCTCGAGCTCTTTCAGCTCGGCGGCGAGCTTGTCTATGCGGCGGCGAATGTGACGGCGGTCGGTCTCGAGCTGGGTCTCGCCCGGACCGCGCGTGCCGATACCGCCTCCGAGACGGGACAGGCTCGTGCCCAAGCCCATAAGCCGCGGCAGCCTGTAACGGAGCTGCGCAAGCTCGACTTGCAGCTTGCCCTCGCGCGAGACGGCTCTCCCCGCGAAGATGTCCAGAATGAGCATCGTGCGGTCGATCACGCGAACGTCGGTCTCGTCCTCGATATTGCGTATCTGCGACGCGGTAAGCTCGCAGTCGAATATTAGGAGCGTGGCTTCGAGCTTTTGGCAAAGCTCCTTGACCTCGGTCAGCTTGCCCTCGCCGATAACGGTCGCGCTGTCGTAGGCATCGCGCTTCTGGATAACGCGCGCGATCTCCTCCGCTCCGGCGGTTTTCGCAAGCTCGGAAAGCTCGTCAACCGAGACCTCGCAGTCGTACTCGCCGATATCGGCGGATACCAGAATGGCTTTTTCGATAGTTTTTTCTTGCATATAATTCTCCTTTCGCATTAAGGTTGGAGAATGAGTAACTTAATTATTATAGCAGAATATCGCGGATTTGTCAAGTGAAAAGGGAGAATTTATGGGAACGGGAATAATTATGTGCGGCTTGAACGGCGCGGGCAAAAGCACACTCGGCAAGGCGCTTGCGGACAAGCTGAATTATCGGTTTATCGATAATGAGGACTTGTACTTTCCCAAGACCGACCCCGACTATATGTACGCCGCCGAACGCACCCGCGAAGAGGTCGAGGAACTCCTTCTGAGCGAGATAAAGGCGCATGAGGACTTTGTTTTCACGTCTGTTAAGGGGGATTACACGAAAGCGCTGCCGTTTTTCAATTACGCGGTGTTGGTGAGCGTTCCGAGGGATATTCGTTTACAGCGCGTTAAGGAGCGTTCGTTCAGGAAATTCGGCGAGAGAATGCTGCCGGGCGGTGATTTGTACGAGCGCGAGCGGGGATTTTTCAATTTGGTTAGTTCGCGCGCGGAGAATACCGTTGAGGAGTGGCTGCTGACTTTCGGCGGTCGGGTAATTCGTGTCGACGGAACAAAGCCCGTCGATGAGAATATATGCCTTATCATTGAGGAGATAAAACGTTAATTGTAAATCAAGCGGCAAGAGGAAGCTTATGGGAAAAGACGTGTTGTACAACGGTCAGCTGCTTACGCTGACACGGTTTTGGGCGAATAACGAGCCTTGCCTTTGGATAAAAGACCCGTCACAAATTCATCTGCCGAAAATGGAATTTGTCGGCGGTTATCCGAGCGAATACTGCATATTCATAAAAAATCTGTCGGCGGATGAGCGGGCGGGAATAACCTTGCCGGACGGCTCTCCGATAGATATTGAAAAAGAGATAAAGGAACTCAAATAAACCTAAGAGGGTGGTAGTAATGAAATTCAAAAGGTTCGACGTGCTGATAGTCGGCACGGGTATTTCGGGCATTTACGCCGCGCTGAACCTCGACAGCTCGTTGTCCGTGCTTATGCTGTCCAAGCGCGAGCTTACGCTGTGCAATTCGGCGTTGGCGCAAGGCGGCGTTGCTGCCGTTATGGACAGGGAGCACGACGACAGCGAGCTGCACATCAAGGACACGCTTATCGCGGGGCAGTACAAGAACAACCTCGACAACGTAAAGATACTCGTCGAGCAGGGTCCGCGCGACGTCGAGCGCCTTGTCGAGAAGTACGGCGTGGACTTCGACCGCAATGAGGACGGCTCGCTCGCGCTGACGCTTGAAGGCGGACACTCGCGCCGCCGTATCGCTCACCACAAGGACACCACGGGCTATGAGATCGAAACAAACCTCATCGCGCAGGTGCAGAAGCTCACGAACGTCACCGTTATCAATAATTCGGTGCTGTGCCGTCTTGAAAAGGAAAACGACGTGTTTTTCGCCGAAGTGATAACCGAGAACGGCGAGTACGAGTACTACTGCGCAAGCTCGGTGATCATGGCGACGGGCGGTATCGGCCGCGTCTACGATTACACCACCAACTCCGCGATAGCGACGGGCGACGGGATTCAGCTCGCGTACAATCTCGGCGCGGAGATCAAGAATTTGTCGTATGTTCAGTTCCACCCGACTGCGTTTGCGGATAAGGAGAATCGTGAGTGCTTTCTAATATCGGAAGCTGTCCGCGGCGAGGGCGCGTATCTGCTCAACTGCAACAAGGAGCGCTTTATGCCGAGCTACGAGCCGGAGCGCAAGGAGCTTGCCCCGCGCGACGTGGTCTCCAAGTGCATAATGGAGGAACAGAAGAAAACGGGCAGCGACGAATTCTGGCTCGATATCTCGTATAAAGACCCCGTATTCGTCAAGAACCACTTCCCGATGATCTATAATAAGGTGCTCGAAAAGGGCTATGATATGACTAAAGAGCCAATCCCGATCTATCCGTGTCAGCACTATCTTATGGGCGGCATAAATGTCGACGGCAAGGGCGCTACAAACATCGAAGGCTTGTACGCGGCGGGCGAGTGCTCGCACACGGGCGTTCACGGCGCTAACCGTCTGGCGAGCAATTCCCTGCTCGAGGCGTTGGTGTTCTCGCGGCTTATCGCGGAGGATATCAACGGCAAGGCAGAGCACGGCAACGCCGATGAGGTCGACTATCCGATGTCCTCCCCCGACGGCAAGCCGCTCCCGTCCGGTATACGCACCGAGGTTCGCCACATAATGCAGAAGTCCTACTTCATCTATCCCGATTATCCAGAGGCGGAAAAGGGACTGAAACGCATTACCGAGCTTAAAAACGAGCTTGACAACGGAGCTTACGCGGTAACTCCCGACTTTGTGGAAACCAAGTCCATCGTGACTTGCGCATATATCATACTTAATGAAGTGATCGAAAGGAAGAATGAACAATGAAGCTTCTCCCATTTTATGTGGACGACATCATCAAAACAGCGCTCAGCGAGGATATCAACTACATCGACAGCACAGCCGATCTGCTTATCCCCGACAACAGCTATTCCGACGCGTATTTTATGGCAAAGGCGGACGGCGTTGTCTGCGGCGCGGAGATAGCGGCGCGAGTGTTCACGATGCTTGAGCCGTCCATCGAGGTGCGGTTCCTCATCAACGAAGGCGAGCGCGTCTCGAACGGTATGAAGATCGCGACTATCAACGGTCATACCCGTGAAATGCTCAAAGCCGAGCGCACCGCCCTGAATATTATCCAGCATATGAGCGGCATCGCGACCTACACGCGCCAATGCGTTGACGCGGTGGAGGGCACTAAGGCGACCATCGCCGACACACGAAAGACCCTCCCGGGACTGCGCGCGCTCCAGAAGTACGCCGTAACGGTCGGCGGCGGACGTAATCACCGCTACAACCTCACCGACGCGGCTATGCTCAAGGACAACCACATCGACGCTTACGGCGGTATCACGGCGGCTGTCAAGACGCTCCGCAGGCGCGCGGGGCATATGCTGCAAATAGAGGTCGAGACCCGCAATCTCGACGAGGTAAAGGAAGCCCTTGAATGCGGCGTGGACGTGATAATGCTCGACAATATGACGCTCGACCAGATGACCGAGGCTTGCGGGCTCGTCGACGGAAGAGCAAAGACCGAGGCTTCGGGCAACATCACGCTCGATAATATCCGCGCGGTAGCCGAAACGGGCGTTGACATAATCAGCTTGGGCGCGCTCACGCATTCCGTGAAAGCGTTCGATATTTCGATGAAATGGGGTTAAATTATGGACGAGATAGAATTCAGATATGACACACAGCTCCTGCTCGACGTCGCGGAGCCGACAGCCGACACCGAGGACGAGCTCGACAAGTATATCCGCTCCCACTTCGAGGGCGATTCCCTGCTCGTTATCGCCGACGAGGACGAAAACGGCGTAACCACCGCCAAGCTCCACTTCCACACCAATGAGCCCTGGAAGATACTGGAATACTGCCGCACCCTCGGGGAGATATATGATATCGTGGTCGAGGATATGGACAGACAGTCGCGCGGTTTAAAAGGTTAAGTTATTTTAATGCGCGACTGCCTTACAGTC
>CAMWVP010000198.1 GCA_947177735.1 uncultured Clostridia bacterium | reverse complement strand
TCGGGATAGGCTCGCCCTCCTCGCCGTTTTCGTCGACGGGAGTTATTTTCAGCAGCGCGAATTTTTCACCCTCCATTTTCATCACCCCCCGTTGCTCATATGGAGATCCCCCCAGTTGATCGTCACACCCGACGCACCCGGTGATACCGTGCCGCTTTTCACGCCCGCATTAACTCCGTCAATATTCAGTTGAATATTAAACGACTGTGAAACACCGGCTAAAGCTCCCACCGCCGCGCCCGGGGGTTGCCCTTTGGAAAGCTGCCCAAGCAAATCTGCAACAACCTTATTGTCAATATTATCCATTACAAAATTGTTGCCAGAATTATTTAACGCCTCTTCAAAGCCTGCACTCCATGCCTCTCCGCTTTCCTTTCCGCTCGCTTTGTAATCATCAAGCGAAGCGGGCGCCAGCTGTATTTTTCCGCCCTCCGTGGGTCTGCTTGCGGCGTTCTGAAATTCCTCGGAAAACGCCTCACCGCATTCCTTTCCGCTCGCTTTGTAATCATCAGGCGGAGCGGGCGCCAACGGTTTTCTCTTGCTCATCCGCAATTCGAATGGGATATAATTCTTATCTGCTTCTTTTTTGAGCTTCTCCTTATCCTCGTCGGACACAGACCACGATGAGAAGCGCAGGAACTGATCAAGCAGCGGAATCTCCAGCCCTAAGCTCAGCTCTCTCAGCTTTGTACCGACATCCTCGTCTATCATTTCATCTATCAGCTTACTGCCCGCGTCTGCCATGCGCTCTCTCGCCCTGTCCGTATCGCTAGCCATATTCAGTATTCGCTCGTTGACAGCGCTCGCGTCCTCTTCAAGCTGCTGTATCTTTTTCCGCGTTTCGTTTCTGCCGCTGGCGTTGCTATTGGGGTCAATCGGGTTCGGTCTGTCTGAACCGTAAATCGAAAGCACTCCGTCGTAGTCCGCAATACTCTCCGCCAACCCCGCTATCGCGCGGTATCTGAGCCCATTCGCCTTAGCGGCGGCATCCACCAGCATATCATCGTAGGTCTTATCGATAAGCGCGTATTGCTTTTCAAGCCATTGCTCGACTTCGGCAGCGGGCTCGCCGTCCAGCTTCTTTAACTCGGCAGCCTCATTTACCGATTTGTACGCCTCGCTTCTTGCCGTCCGCGCCGCTTCAACCGCGCTGTCCTCCGCCTCTTTTATGCGCTCTATCAGCATTTCATAGGAGTCCTCGTCCAGCTGAAGTTTTCCCATATCCGTTTTAAGCAGATCATATGCGGCATTGGCGGCAGCAGTCTCCTTGATCCTGCCATATTGTTCGAGCTCGTCGTACAGATCGCGAATATTCTTTATCTCAGCCTCTAAAAGCCCCCTGCTTTCCTCGGCGGCTTTTTTCGTGATGGAGTGTATTTGTTCCTTGATAGTCGCAATCTTGCCCTCGAACGTATCGCCCAAGCCCCGCATTTCGTCCAGCGCCGCCTGTTCCTCCTCGCTTATCCCGTCGAGCGAAAAAAAATTCTCAAGCTCTTGCGCGGCACCGTTGGTCTGTTCGTTCATAAGCTCGTCGACCTTGTCTATACATTCGTCTATCTGCTTCTCAAACCCGGGCAGCGCGTCTAGCGACACCTCGCCCAGCTTTTCGTACTTCTTCAGCGTCGTATCCATTTTATCGGACAGTTCCCCGAATTCGTCCTTCAGCCCCTCTACCTTCCCGCGGTGCTCCGTGAACTTATTTGCCATTTCCTCGTAGCTCTTGGAGAGCGGAGCACACATTTCCTCCAGCTGTTCGAAGCTCAGCCGTATATCCCCGAAATGATCCTTGATTTTCGCGTCTATCGTAGCCTTAGCCAGAACCCCGATAGCGACCGCGACCCCCACGAGCAGCGCGGCGAGACCGCCGCTTATGCCCAGAGCCGAGCCGACGGCGGTAAAAATTGTTTTCAGCGTGGTAAACCCTGTCACTATCCCGCTTATTACCGTCCTTGCCGTCTTATACGCCATGATCGCGCCGAATATGTTAAGCAGCGTGTTCACAAATCCGCTTACGTTAAACTTTTTCCCCGTAACTCCGCCCAGTATTTCCCCGATACTGTCAAACACCGCGACGATAGTCTTTGTAACCGGGTGATTTTTTATCGCCGTGTATATCTCCTCAAAGACAGCTCTGTATTTTTCCGACGCTTTTGACGCCGTTTCAGCGTCCTTTTCAAGGTTCACGCCCAGCAGATTTGAAGTATCTATTCCCGCGTCAACGCTCTCCTCGTCGTCGGATTTCGCGCCGCTGATGATATGGAGCTCATCAAAGCCCGACAGCAGATTATTGAGCTTTTTCTTGGATTTATCGGCAGCGGTACCCATCGACGTGACCTCGTCGGTGATCGCCTCCGCATTCTTAGCTGCGGTGGTCTCCTCCTCGGTCTTGCCACCAAAAAACAGGTCGTTCAGGAACGTCACCGCCTCGTTTGCGAATTGCAGTGCGGGCGTGAGAACGTTCATTATTACACTTCCGAGGTTTGTCATAAACTCGTTGATACGCTCGGACAACAGCCGCGTCTGATTTGCCCAGCCCTCGGAGGTTTTCGCGAAATCGTCCTGCGCGAGTGCGGTCTGCTCCAGAAAATATTTATAACGCACGAGCAGCTGCTCGTTGGAGCTCATCTCGTCATATGTTTTCGCAAAGCCCTGTGCCAATGCATATGCGGATAGGTTTGTCTGCGTCATTACAACGCCGATAGCCTTCAGCGGCTCGGTCTCGCCTGTGATCAGAGCGCGCCCGATAGTGTCGACTTCCGACTGCGTTTTATTGTAAAAGGACATGATATCCGACAATCGTCCAGTAAGCGTTACCGCCATATCCGAAGCCGCGTCAGTAGCCACGCCCATGCCTTTCGCCATTGCCATGTAGGTGCTACCCATATTTTTCGCCGTCAGCTCCGAAATACCGTAGGTCTCGAGCGCGGTCGCGGCGAACTGCTCCATTTTGTACGACATATCGCCGAATGCCGTGTCGACAACGTTCTGCGCTTCGGCAAGATCGGACGCAGCGTCAATTGAACGTTTGCCGAAATTGATCAGCTCCTTAACGCCGAACGCCAGACCGATAGTCGCTGCCATTCTCTTGATTTTGTTCTCTATCTGTGCCAGACCGTTGTCAATGGGCACGGCGTTTATTGCTGTGTCTATACGTATTGAGCCGTCGTAGCTCCCTGCCATTTCATCATCTCCTCTGTTTTCGGGTATAAAAAAGCACCCTGTTTTTACAAGGTGCTTATAATGTTAAGGAAATACTGATTGCGGTTTTCCCTGTTGGATGCAGGGAAAACCGCATAAAATAAGGCTTTAAATTTTATAAAAACGCCTCGATCAGCATTTCCCCAATTGCTCCTCAAATTCCTCCAGCGCGTCGCGCTCATCGTCGGACATCTCCCTGCGTATCGCGTATTTTTGTTTAAGCTTGATATACCCGTCGCGCTCCGCGTTCGTCATTTTTGAAATATCGGCGAGCCGTATTTTTACAATATCGGTCAGCGCACAGTCGCCCAGATCACGCAGCATTGCCGCAAACTCAAACCAGTGCAGACGCTCGCGCGAGAGGTCTATGCCGTACCGCGCCCGAAACGCGGTATATATTTCCGCACTGTCCTGCTCGAAATTAAAGCATTCCGCTTCGGCGGCGTCCGTATTCCCGACCGCCGCGCCCGCCGCCAGAAACCATTGCATTCCTGCGACCGCCTTTTCAAACGGCGGCAGACCCTCTCCGAAAAGCAGACCCGCCGCTACCCTGATTTTCTCATCGTCATGCAGATTCACATCCGCAAGCGCTTGGGAGATCTGTATACCGATACGAAAATCGGTTCTTATAAGATACCCCTCAAAGGAATCGGGGAGACGGTCAAGCATTATGTTAAACATTGCCCGTCCTTTCCGCGGTGTATCTGCTCATCTTTTCGCGCCGCTGTTTCGCGTATTCCTCGAAATACGGAGTGAGCTGAGTCAGAAAATCGGAGTGCATTTCAACAGACGGCAGTACGTCGCCGTACACCTTGCGGCACGTACCCTCGCCGAAAAGCTCGTCAATTTTTGCCTTGAAATACAGATTGATCTCATATTCAAGCTCCACCGCGCTGTACAGGCTGCCCTCGGCGTCGAGCTTTTCCTCAAACTCGCGCTGTTTCGCGTGTATCTCATTAAGCATTTTCAAAAACTTGTAAGGCAGGCTGTGGTCGTTGAAATCGAGGACGATACACTCGCCCTCGTCGTTGACCTCGATCTGCTTTATATTGCGCTGTATGCGTATTTTTTCCATAGCTTAATCCTCCGAATCGGCGGAAAAGGAGACCGAGCCGCCCGTGATGGTCGCGGTACCCTGAATAGCGTC
>CAMWVP010000197.1 GCA_947177735.1 uncultured Clostridia bacterium | reverse complement strand
TGCTACCTTAATGGGTTGCGGAGCAATCGTTTTACTAATTTTATTTGGTTTTGACGACATTCTGTGGCTTTCCCCCCGCCTACGGCGGGGGGAAAGCCACCAAAAAAACAAATTCGGAAAGGAGCTTCCGATATGGAAATAATTGAAAACAGGTCGTTTGACGAGGAGCGCGCTTTATACGGAAGCTGCGGTCTTGCCGTGCGCGGATGCGCGTTTGACGGCCCCGCCGACGGCGAGAGCGCTTTCAAGGAGTGCGCGGATATTGAGGTGAGCGGCTGCTTTTTCAACCTCAGGTATCCGTTCTGGCATGATGACGGACTTAAGATATCCGGCTGCGAGATGACGGAGCTGTGCCGCGCGGCGCTTTGGTACTCGGAGGATATCACGATAGAGGATTCGCGCCTGCACGGGATAAAGGCGCTGCGCGAGTGCGCGGACGTGAGGATGCGCGGCTGCGACATAGTTTCGCCCGAGTTCGGCTGGTCGGTGCGGGGTCTGGAGATGACCGACTGCACTGCCGAGAGCGAGTATTTTATGATGAGGTCGGTCGGTCTGCGCTTTACAAACGTTAAATTCAAGGGTAAATATTCCTTTCAGTATATTGAGGATTCGGTATTTGAGAACTGCGAGTTCGACACCAAGGACGCGTTCTGGCACGCCAAGAACGTTGTGGTCAGAAACTGCGCCGTCAAGGGCGAATATCTCGCGTGGTACTGCGAGAACGTTACCTTTGAGAACTGCCGGATAAGCGGCACTCAGCCGCTGTGCTACTGTAAGGGGCTCAGACTGGTCAACTGCGAGCTGCTTGACGCCGATCTGTGTTTCGAGAAGTCGGACGTTGAAGCCGAGATAACAACTCACGTCGTCAGCATAAAGAATCCGCTTTCGGGACATATTTGCGTGCCGTCGGTCGGCGAGGTGATACGCGACGACGAAAACTCCCGCGGGAAGATCTGCGTAGGCAAAAAGCGGTGCGCTTAAGAGACTGTTTAGTATCTCGATGTGCGTGGATTTTCCAGCAAATTTTGTCGTGTACAAGAAAAAATTCGCAGCGTTTTGCCGAAGGCATTATGCGTGTACTTTATGTACGCATTATGCGCCTGTTGTCTTTAGGACAACAGCACAAAACGCTCAAGAATACGTAAAATATACGAGAAAGACGCGTGCGGAGAGATTCTGAACAGGCTCTAAGGGTTGACAAACCCGCAGTTTGGGATTATAATAAATAGTATGCTGCCGGAATTTGTGTTCGTGCGCACCGGGTTTGCTGCGCAAAACCTTATTCATCAAGAAAGGCATGGTGTGCATTATGAAAATAATTTGCAAAAACTGCGGAATGACAAGCGACAGCGGTGCTAATTTTTGCACATACTGCGGCGCCCCAAACGATAGAGGTAATATCGCGATCAAACCACCGATCAAAAAGAAAACCCTGTCGGTTTTACTCCTTATATTAGGTGTAAGTACCGCAATGATTTTTATAACTTGGATTCTTAATCTAAACCTACTCCTTCCGTGGCAACGGGGTGCCAGAAGAAATAAGCAGGTTATCCTTGAATACGCAGAGGAACATTATCCCGACGCAAAAATCATTGGCAAAGAATTTAACTCGGCAAAATTCTTTGTATGGAATAATTTTATGGACTGTATAGTCTTTGAGTGGGATAATATTGAATTTGGAATTACTGCCGAAGGAGGGAAAATTCTAGTAGATGGTTACTGTGGAGCGAGAGCCATTGCACAATTTGATAAAATTATCCAAACCGGTTTTTTTGAACCGCGAGAAATAGAGGCTCGTACCGACTATAGCTTTATGGATAATTATTATGAGTTGTATCCATATACCGGCAGGTTGGTGGTTAGGATTTGGATTGCTGATCAAGGCTCAACTCCGAGAGAAGTAGGCTGTCTTTATGATTTTTATCAGTATTGGCACAATGAAGGCGCCTTCTTAAAATCATACGACGTGTGGATCAGAATTCGTGAAAACGATAAGGTCATATATTATGTTGATTTTAAAGACAGGGATCCGTTGTTAAATGAAAACGAATTTTACAGTTCCTTTGAAAGAGGTGATTATTGATGTTCCAATTAAACATTTCCAAAGATAGTAATATAAATCGCTGTCAAATCCTATAACTGCACAAACTCACACGGATTCAAGTCAGCACATTGGAAACATTATCAACGGCATAATCAGCGTTTACCCCGCGATAAAAAATAAACGCTTTCTAAAACGAACGCGAAGTTCTGAGGAATGACCGTCAGTTCATTACCCTCTCATTATAACAGAGATAAGCCCGGCTTGTAAATCTCGCCGCGGTACCGGCTGCAAGCTATGGTTATATTGTACCAAAGGAATGATATAAATGCCTATAAAAATTCCCGACGGGCTGCCCGCGCAGAGCGTTCTCGAGGACGAGCATATCTTCGTCATCACCGAGCACCGCGCCCTGCACCAGGATATCCGCCCGCTTAAAATAGGGCTGCTGAACCTTATGCCGACTAAGATCGTCACCGAGACCCAGATAATGCGCAGCCTGTCTAATACGCCTCTCCAGTTCGAGGTCGAGCTTATTCAGACCTCCACCTACCGCGGGAAAAATACTCCCGAGGAACATCTGCTCCAGTTCTACAAGACGTTCGACGATATCAAGGATCAGAATTTCGATGGCTTTATCATCACGGGAGCGCCCGTTGAACATATGGAATTCGAGGAGGTAGATTACTGGGAGGAGCTCTGCCGGATAATGGACTGGACGACGACGCACGTACATTCCACGCTCCACATCTGCTGGGGGGCTCAGGCGGCACTGTACTATCACTATGGTATACGCAAGTACCCGCTCGCGGAGAAAATGTCGGGCGTTTTCACGCACAGGCTGCTTACGCCTAAGGCGCGCCTGTTCCACGGGTTCGACGGGGAGTTTGCGGCGCCGCATTCGCGCCACACCGAGACGCGCGCCGAGGATATCCTCGCGTGTCCCGAGCTGCGGCTTATGGCGGTTTCCGACGAGGCGGGAGTGTACGCGGTCGGAAATCTCGACGGCAGTCGATTTTTTATCACCGGTCACTCGGAATACGACGCGGACACTCTCGACAAGGAGTACCGCCGCGACCTCGAAAAGGGAATGGAACCTCGGATACCGCGGCATTACTATCCCGACGACGACCCGTCCAAAGCGCCCGTACTTCGCTGGAGAGCGCACTCGACGCTTCTGTATACCAACTGGCTTAACTACTTCGTTTACCAGACTACGCCGTTTGATATCTCTAAGAACATCAAGTAAAAAATGTCAAAAAATGGGGTTTCCTTTTGTGCAAAATGTAAAAATATATTATGTTTATTGCAAAATCTTATGCAATATGTTATAATAAATATAATGTAAAATGCGAAATTTATATGTACAAAGGGGGCATCAACTATGTCAGAGGGCGAAAACAAGATCATTGTTCATTCGGCTGTGGAGATTACGGTAAATCCGAACCATACGACCGCCTTTATGTCATTCTCAAGACCGGAGAACGGCGGCTTGGATATCACTGTTGAAAAGGTCATGGCGGCGCTTGACGAGAAAAACATATCGTATGGTATACTTGACGACGATATAAAGCTGGCTGTGGAGCAGAAGCGCTACGAGGAAAATATCTGCGTGGCAAAATGGGATATGCCGCAGGACGGCGTTGACGGAACGATAAAGTATTTTTACAATATCGAGACACACGCCGCGCCCGTCGAGAACGAGCACGGAATAGTCGACTATAAAAATCTCGGCGTAGTGAGGAATATTACGGCGGGCACTCCGATCGCGGCTATAACGCTGCCGACCGAGGGAGAGCCGGGCAAGGATATCACCGGCAGAGTTGTCGTGCAGAAAAAGGGTGTGCCCGCAAAGGTGAACGTCGGAAGCGGCACGTCACTTATCAACGACGGCAAGGAGATCATCGCGGCGATCGACGGAAATCTCGTTTATAAGAACGGCGCGTTCCATGTCGAGGAGACGCTTGTTATAAACGGCGACGTGGATGTGTCGAGCGGAAACATTGACTTTATCGGTGCCGTGACTGTAAAAGGAAGCGTGTTCGAGGGATTCCGCGTTACGTCCAAGCGCGATATCAACATCAACGGCTCGGCTAACGGCGCGGAGCTGTCCGCAGACGGCAACATCAACGTCAAGATCGGCATAATCAATTCCGAGGTAGAGTGCAAGGGCGACGTGAAGCTGGGCTTCTGCGAGAACAGCAAGGTTCGCGCGGAGGGCAACGTCGAGAGCGCGTCTTTTGTCGGCGGAGAGGTATTCGCGGGCAAGAAGATGCTCGCCACGGGCAAGGGCGTTATGATGGGCGGCAAGTATACCGCGCTCGACGGGATCGAGGCTTCGGTCATCGGCTCGGAGAAGTATGTGAAAACAGTCCTTACGCTCGGCAACAACGCGGTATTGTCCGAGGAGCGCGACAAGCTCGAAAAGCTGAA
>CAMWVP010000196.1 GCA_947177735.1 uncultured Clostridia bacterium | reverse complement strand
AATATGAGAAGCCTGCTCGCTGTGTGAGCGGGCTTCGTTTTTTTGCGTGTTTGCGGATTGACTTTTGTTGAAAATTGTGATATAATTTTTTTATCGGAAACCATCCGAAAAAACGGAATTTACGGAGGATATTATGATCTTATCATTACAAGGTTGTATGGCGGTTGGTAAAACAACAGCTGTCAACTATTTAGTTCAAAATGCGCCATATATACATATAAGTTATGAAGTCAACCGTGATATAATAGACGAAATCAAGCGTCGTCAACTAGATAAAAATAAATACGATGACTATTTGGAAATCCAAAAATTGTGGCTTAATAAAGAAGTGGCTCGTTGGCACGAAGCTATAAAATTTCCATGCAGCGTGATGGATTTCGGAGCAGAAGAAATTGAATTTTATACGCTCAATTATCCAAAGAGCATTGGTGTGGAATGGGAGATAGAAAATGCGCTTCATACGGAATTGGAAGCCGTCAGAAAGTGTATGCCGACAAGAATATTATTTCTGGATGCGTCAGATGAAGTGCTCAAAAGGCACAAAGAGAATGATGATACCCGTTCAAGAAATTTTTTTGAGCACCATTTGAAATATTTATTGCCTTTAAAAAGGGAATGGTTTTTTGGAAGAACTAATGTTGATATATTACATGTAGATGATTTAGATATTGAAACAGTGGGAATAAGAGTTAAAGAATGGTGTGACAAGTGCATCGCTGATTTTGGTGAAAACAAGTTAAGATAATTTCCAATTTATTCGGTAACCTCAATAAACCGGAATGTTCCCATAAACTTTTTTAGTGCGATAAGGAAATGGAGAATATCGTTTCGGCGCTTAAAGATAAGCTTGGGGCGGTAAGAAGATAATGAATAATTTTACAATTTTTAGAAATACTACCTCCGAATAAATTTTTCGGAGGTAGTTTTATGTATTATACGGGAATTGAAAAGGTGATCGGACGTGAAATTCTGGACAGCCGCGGTAATCCCACTGTTGAGGCGGAGGTTCATCTCGCGGACGGAACGGTGGCGTTCGGAGCGGCTCCAAGCGGCGCTTCCACGGGTGAATTTGAGGCGCTGGAGCTTCGCGACGGCGACAAGGGGCGCTACGGCGGCAAGGGAACTTCAAAGGCAGCCGCGAACATCTCCGAGGCGCTGTGCAAGGCGGTGAGCGGTCTCGACGCGCGCGACACCTACGCGGTCGACGCGGCAATGCTGAAAGCGGACGGCACCAAGGACAAGTCCAACCTCGGCGCGAACGCGATACTTGCCGTGTCGATAGCGGCGGCGAGGGCGGCGGCGTGCTCGGTCGACGTGCCGTTGTACCGATTTCTCGGCGGCGCAAACGGAAACCGTCTGCCCGTGCCGATGATGAATATCCTCAACGGCGGAGCTCATGCGGCGAACACGGTGGACGTTCAGGAGTTTATGATAATGCCCGTGGGGGCGTGCTGCTTTAAGGAGGCGCTGCGGCAGTGCTCGGAGGTGTTCCACGCGCTGGCGGCGCTACTGAAATCCAAGGGTCTGGCGACCTCGGTGGGCGACGAGGGCGGTTTCGCGCCTAATTTGCAGAGCGACGAGGAGACTATCGAGTGCATTCTCAGCGCCGTCGAAAAGGCGGGATATAAGGCGGGCGAGGACTTTATGATCGCGATGGACGCGGCGGCGAGCGAATGGAAGGGCACTCAAAAGGGCGAGTACGTCCTGCCGAAAGCGGGCACGAAATTCACGTCCGAGGAGCTTATCACGCATTGGGAAAACTTGGTCAACAAGTACCCGATAATCTCGATCGAGGACGCTCTCGACGAGGAGGACTGGGACGGCTGGAAAACTCTCACGGAGCGGCTCGGAAAGCGCGTTCAGCTTGTCGGCGACGATCTGTTCGTCACGAATACCGAGCGTATCGCAAAGGGCATTACAAGCGGCTGCGGGAATTCGGTGCTGATAAAGCTCAACCAGATAGGTACGGTCTCGGAGACCCTCGAGGCTATCAAAATGGCGCATAAGGCGCATTACACCGCGATATCGTCACACCGTTCGGGCGAGACCGCCGACACGACAATATCCGACCTCGCCGTCGCCCTGAACACCTGTCAGATCAAGACGGGAGCGCCCTCGCGTTCGGAGCGCGTCGAGAAGTACAACCGCTTGCTCCGTATTGAGGAGGAGCTTGGCAGCGCGGCTGTCTACCCGAAAATGGGCGCTTTTAATGTGGTGAGATGATATAACTTTCCAATTTCTTTGTGTTCCCCAGCCGTAGGCGCGGGAACACAAAGAAGAACAAAAAAATTTTGAAAAAATTTTTTAAAACCCCTTGACAAACAAAAATTAATGGTGTATAATATTACGGTAAAGCAGAGCCACCACACTCTCACCCGCCGGCGCGGATGGCGTTTCGGGCTGCCGATGAGCAGCAGAGAAATGCCGTGACGGACAGTCGGGCGCGGTCGTTTAATGTGAATACACCGAAAGGTTATTATGTTAAGCGTGAGTTGTGTGCTCACGCTTAATTTATTTCTTAATCGGATACGAAAGGCGGTGCTCACAATCGGCACGAAAGAACAGCTCATCAACGAGGATATTCGCGAAAAAGAGATCCGTGTGATCGGAACAGACGGCGAACAGCTCGGGATCATGTCCTCCGCGGAGGCGCTGCAAAAGGCGTTCGACGCAGACCTCGACTTAGTAATGATCTCTCCCACGGCTAATCCTCCGGTATGCCGTATAATGGACTACGGAAAATACCGTTTCGAGCAGACAAAACGAGAAAAAGAAGCCAGAAAGAACCAAAAGACCGCGGATGTCAAGGAGATAAAAATGTCCTTGAATATCGACACCAACGATTTCAATATCAAGGTGAAGAACGCGATCAAGTTCTTGCAGAACGGCGATAAGGTCAAGGTCACGGTACGCTTTCGGCGTATGCGCGAGCTGACGCACGTAAATCTCGGTGAGGAATTGATGAAGAAGTTCATGGACGCCGTTTCGGAGTACGGCGGCTCGGATAAGCCCTCAAAGCTTGAGGGAAGAAATTATGCGGTCGTTTTAAGTCCGAAGAAGTAGCTTTAAGCGTTATCGGCGCACTTTAAGAGTATTAAGGAGGAATTTGAAATGCCTAAGATCAAAACACACAGCGGCGCGAAGAAGCGCTTTAAGCTGACAGGAACCGGCAAGGTAAAGATGCAGCACTGCAACAAGCGTCACATACTTACCAAGAAATCCACCAAGCGTAAAAGAGGTCTCCGTATGGGAGCGTATGCGGACGATACGAACGTAGCTCAGGTAAAGAGCCTTATCCCGTACAAATAATCGAGAGAACGAGAGATTTTAAACTAGGAGGAAACTGAAATGGCAAGAATTAAGGGCGCGCTTGCTACACGCAAGAGAAGAAACAGAACCTTAAAGCTCGCAAAGGGCTATTGGGGCGGCAAGAGCAGACTTTTCAAGACCGCTAAAGAAGCGGTAATGAAGTCGGGTCAGTACGCATATATCGGCAGAAGGCTCAAGAAAAGAGACTTCAGACGTCTGTGGATAACAAGAATTTCCGCTGCCTGCAAGGCAAACGGTATGAATTATTCCACGTTTATGAACGGTCTGAAGAAAGCGAACATCACACTCAACAGAAAGATGCTTTCCGAAATCGCCATCAATGACGCGGCAGGCTTCACCGCACTTACCGAGAAGGCTAAGGCGGCGCTGTAATTGATTTTTTTCTCACGCCTTGAGCTTCGGGGCGTGAGATTTTCGCTATTATAAAGACTATTCGACACGGAGAGGGGCGGCGGCTTTGGATGTCATAGCTTCGCGGAAAAACAGAAATGTCCGCATGATGAGAGACCTGCTCAGAGACATAAATTACCGCCGTGAGATCGGTTTTTTCGCGGTCGAGGGAGATCATTTGTGCGGTGAACTCGCGGATTGCGTTGATACCGAGCTATACGCGGTATACTTTCTGTACACTGAAAAAGCGGCGAAAAAATATCCCGAGACTGTTAAAAAAGTTTTGGAAAAAGCTTATTTTTCGGCAGTCATAACCGAGGAATTGTCGGAATATATTTCCGATACAAAGTCTCCGCAGGGACTGTTTATGGCAACTGAAATGTTTTGGGTCAAAATCCCCGAAAACGCCCGCCGCATAGTGGTTCTTGATAACGTTCAAGACCCGGGAAACGTTGGAACGATCATTCGAGCGGCGGAAGCGTTCAGCATTGACGGAGTACTTCTCTTTGGATTTTGCGCAGATCAGTTTTCGCCGAAAACTCTCCGGGCTTCAATGGGAAGTGTGTTCAGAATACCGATCAGATCCGCTTATTATATAGAAGAAGATCTGAAAAAAACACTTGGCGGTTTCACGGTGTACGGCGCAATGCTGGACGATACCGCAAAGCGGCTCGGAGAGGTCGCGTTCCCCGAAAAGACTGCGATAGTCATCGGCAGCGAGGGCAGGGGGATTTCGCCCGGGGTCGCCGAAATATGCGATGAAAAAATCTACATTCCCATAAAG
>CAMWVP010000195.1 GCA_947177735.1 uncultured Clostridia bacterium | reverse complement strand
CCTATCTCTCAATATTTTTTTGTTTGTTTGTCCAATATCTATTGTAGCACAACAGTTAAATCAGTATTTCCTTAACAAAAACTCTTGACAAATCGGACATTTTGTTGTACAATATAAATATGAGTATGTTTAGGAAATATTTCCGATAAGCGGAATTTCTACGGGAGGCATTTATGGCACTTGTAAACGTTATGGAAAACATAGTTGAGGAAAAACTTCACCGTATGCTGGAGGCGGAGGACTGCTGTAAATGCGACCGCTGCTTTGAAGATATGAAGGCTAAGGCGCTCAATCAGCTGCCCGCGAGATATGTCAGCACACACAACGGAGAGCTGTTCTCCAAGCTTGCGGCTACCGTGCGCCAGAGCACGATAGATATCAACGTTGCCGTTGCAAACGCGATAGATGTCATTTCCGCGCACCCGTCGCACGAGGGCAAGGACAGTGATCCGGGTTAAACGCATACAGTGCGGCAACGGAAACTGTTACGTAGTTTCCCAAAACGAAAGCGCTGTCCTGATAGATACCTGCAAAGCCGACAGCGCCGACAAGATATTAAATATCTGTAAGCCGTACAACATACGGCTTATTTTGCTTACTCACGGACACTTCGACCACGCGCAGAACGCCGCCGTGCTCTCAAAGGAGCTGAACGCGCCTATCGCAATGCACCACGCCGATATCGGACTGCTCGACGACAACTTCTCGCAGCCGCTCGCGTCAAAGGGTCTGCTGGGGAAGATCGTGCTGAGCGCCTCCCTTAAAAGCTTCGGCAGCGAGGAGATACCCGCGTTCACACCCAATGTGCTGCTCGACGAGGGCGATACCCTCGATGAATACGGAGTGTCCGCGCGAATACTCTGGCTCCCGGGACATACCGACGGCTCGATAGGCGTCGACGTCGGCGGAGAACACCTGTTTGTCGGTGACGCGCTGATGAATATGTTCTATCCGACGACCTCCATGATATTCCATAACAGGGAAGAAATGTTAAAGAGTGCCGAAAGGATATCCGCTCTCGGAAAGCGGACTGTATACTTCGGGCACGGAAAGCCCGTGGATAACAGAAATTGGAAATAAGATGTGCCGCATACGTTATGTATGCGGCACGTTGTTTACAGCTCGTTGCGGTTCTCGAGAGCTTTCACCAAAGTAACGTCATCGGCGAACTCCAGCGCCGAGCCCGCCGGCAGACCGTAAGCCAATCTCGTTACCTTGACGCCCATCGGCTTTATCAGCCGCCCGATGTACATCGCGGTTGCCTCACCCTCGACGGTGGGATTGGTCGCCATTATGACCTCCTTCACGTCGCTCAGCCGCGCTATCAGCTCCTTGATCTTGATATCCTCCGCGCCGATACCGTCCATGGGCGACAGCAGCCCGTGCAGCACATGATACAGCCCGTTGTAGCCGCCCGCGCGCTCGAACGCCGAAACGTCCTTCGGCGACTCGACAACGCACACGACGCTTCTGTCGCGCTCGTCGTCGTCGCACAGCTCGCATATCTCACGCTCCGTGAAATTCTGGCAGCACTTGCACAGCTGCACGCTGCGCCGCGCTTTTACGAGATTTTCCGCGAACTCCTCCACCTCCTCGGCAGGGAGATTGAGCATATGATACGCCAGTCTCTGCGCGGTCTTAATGCCTATCCCCGGCAGTCTCGCAAACTGCTCCGCCGCCAGCGCAAGCGGTAATGAAACAAACTCCGACATAAATTGCCCCCTTATCACAGTATCACTGAAACAAACTTCGTGCCCTTTTCAAGCGGTATGCGGAAATCCCTGTCAAGCCGCGCGTTGTACCAGTTTTCGGGCAAATCCTTTGCGGTGCCCGAAAAGTATATCGCGTAACGCGCGAGACTTTCGGGCTCCTTTGACAGCCGCCCGCTGTACATCACGATATCCGCCGCCGTCTCCTTATCGGACGGCTTTGCCGCCGCAAACGTAACGCCCGATATCGACAGCTTGGCTCCATCGGCAACGGCATGCACGTTCATCTCGCCGAGCAGATCATGCACGAGCGTGTTTGAGTATACCGTGTCGATATCCGTCATTTCCGACAGCTCCCTTATCATCAGCGCGCCGCCGTAATCCGCGTCAAACGCTGCCAAGCACGCGATCTTTTGTGCGCCGTGCTCGCGCATCGTCCGCGAGATACCGGCAGCAAGCCCCTTGCCGCTGCCGGAGATGAACACCACAGCCTCATTGTCCTCGAATACGACCGCCGCGCTCGTGCTGTAATTGCCGACAAACCGCACCTCGCTCCTGTCGCAGATCACCCAGCGGGATATCATCAGCGACAGCATGATCGGCACGAGCATGCACTTCCCCGAAAACGCGAACACTTTCATATCGCCGAATGCCGCGACGGCGGCAAGCACCGCGCATACCGCCGCGAATATCCACGCCGTCCTGAAATCCAGCGTGAGCCACGCGCCGCGAAAGCTGCCGAAAAAGCCGATAACAGCCGCGGCAGCGCGCATCGCCAGATCAACGGGCAGTGCCAACAGGCTGAAACCCGTCAGCCCGAGCGGCACCGCGAACATTACGCTCACCATCATAAGCGGCATAAGTAGCAGCGAAACGAACGCTCCGAGCATCGACACGCCCTTGAACGCGAACACGCTCACGGGCGAGGTACAGATGACCGCGCAGACCGAGACCGTGACTGCCGTGACCGCGGGCGAGAGCTTTTTCGCCTTGTCGGGCAGCAGGGTGCACAGCTTTTTCGAGACTTCCGTCCCGACCACTCCGGCGCCGAATACGCCAAGCACTGACATTATGAAACCCGTATCGAGTATCGTGCCCGGCGAGAACGTGCAGATAAGCGCGACCGCTATACAGAGCGAGTTTAGTGTGTCGGCTTTGCGATAAAATAGCGGCGCGAGACTGTACAGCAGAAACATCACCGACGCGCGGAGCACAGACGGCGACGCTCCGAAAAATACGACCGCCGCGGGCGAGAACATCAGCGAGATGACCTGCTTGGCGTTTTTTCGTTTTTCGGGCAGTACTCCGATCAGCACCGCCGCGAACATCGCGAAGTGAGAGCCCGAAACAGCGGTGTAATGCGCCGCGCCGCATATCTTCAGCTTTTCTCTCAGTACCGGCGACAGCGCGGAATCCTCGCCCAGCAGCATTGCCAGCGAAAGATCGCCGCCGCTGCCGAAAATATTGCCGCTTATCGCCTCTATCATACGACTGCGCAGACCGCGGATAAACGCATAAATTCCCGTATCGTTGGTGGTAACGCCCATAAGCTCGGCGATCTCGCCCGATAGCAGCACGCCGTCCGCGAGGTTCTGAAGCATATTGTCGCTGTCGGGCATATCCAGCTCCACGATAGCGGACGCTATGTCGCCGACTTCCAGCCTCGACCTGTCGTTTTCGATCTCTACCTTAGCTTTGCGTCCGGAGAGGTTCATCTCTACGATATAGCTCCTGCTGCCGCCCGACTGCATAGTGACCTCGTTCACGACAAGCTCCGCTTGGACGGTACTGCCGCCGAATGCGGTTATCGGCTTGCAATACAGCTCAAGATGCAGGCTCATAACGACGATCCCCCACAGCAGCCCCGCCGCGCAGATCGCCGTCCTGCTCCGCTTTACCGCGCAATAAACCACAACAACGGCGGCTGCCGCGAAAACGATTCCGCAAAACAAGCCGCCGCCGAAATATGCCGTCAACATTCCGACCGCCATAAACGGCGCGAACCTGACAAGCGGAAGATCAAGCAATGCTTTCTTGTATCTTTCCGTTTTCAAGGCAGGTACTTATCAGAACAGACCCGGGAGTGATACGCCGCCCGTTACCTTTTCCATTTCTTCCGCGCTGTAATCCTCGATCTCCTGAATGATCTCGTTTACGCCACTGATGATAAGATCCTGGAGCATCTCTATGTCGTCCTTGTCAACGACCTCGGGCTTAAGGGTCACGGACTGAAGCTTCTTGTCGCCGGTCATGACGAGCTCCAGCGCACCGCCGCCGACCTGCTTTGTGAACTCCTTTTGCTCGAGCTCCTCCTGAACGCGGGTGATATCCTCCTGCATCTTCTGAGCCTTTCTTACCATCTGGTTCATATTGGCATTGGAGCCCTGATACTCCTTGGGAAGTCTTGATTTCATAATGATCTCCTCTCATTTATATGTTGATTTTTTATTTTTTGATGTTCACTTCAACGCCCAACTCGCGTGCCTTGTCGAGCATTCTCTCAAGCGGGTTTTTAGCCGCCTCCGCTGTCTCGGGTGAGCTCTGCGCCTCCTCGAGCTTCAGGCGCACCGCGTATCCGAGCGCTTCCGACACCGCCTTTTCAATGCGCGAGAGCTCCTCGCCCTTTGCGTTGTTCAGCAGCATGGAATTGGACGAGCGTATCGTAAGCTGGCCGTTGACAAGCTGCGCGGTCGAATTGGCGAGCATGGCGCTTGTAACGAAATCCAGCTTGGATACGGCGGCGCTCCACTCGCCGGGGGTGATAGCCTCCGGAGCGTCCTGCAACGGAACGGACGGTTCCGTCGGCTTTTCGGCGGGCTTTTCGGGAGCTCTCGGAGCGGCGC
>CAMWVP010000194.1 GCA_947177735.1 uncultured Clostridia bacterium | reverse complement strand
CGGGGGTCGCCGCGCTGCAACCTAATGAAGTCGCTCCCTCACGACGGGTCGCGCCCGTGCAAGGACACGCTGGCGGCGAGCATACTCAGGTCGTCAAATCCCCAGGTTATAAATCGAAATTCATTTCCGCCCGCGGGACTCCCGCCGCACCACTCCTTAAAGCGTCTGAACGCCTGCGGGAACGTCTCGCCCGACGTGAGCTGCATATCGGTGATCCCCGTGATCTGAGCAACGTGGGAGTTCATTTTTTTGTAGTACTTCGGACGGACGTTTATCTTGATCTTGTCGATAAGGTTGAACTTATCGTCCGTCTTGACCGCGCCGATCTGTATAATCTCGCCGTGCAGCAGAACGGGCGTGCGCACCAGCCTCGCGGGACACACCGCCTGATTCCATTCCAAGTCCATTATAATGTAGTTCATAATATCATTCTTTCTTTTTGGTTTCAGATGTTTTTACAGCCCAAAGACCGCTTATTAACTAACCGTTCGTCGTATTCGTGAACCGAAAAATCTTCGCCGAAAATTTCTTTCATTCGCTTGATAACATAGTTGCACGCGTCAAAGAAGTCCTTTTTCTCCTGTTCGTCCTCAAAGCCGATATACGGCTCTCCCGCGGGAAATTCGTTTATATCAAAAAGGCGGCAGTATATCTCATAGATCAACTTAACTTTTTGTTCAAGCTCAACCTCGCCCTTTAGGCGATCCTCGGGTTCTCGTGTATCAAGAGGTTTCCCGTCCAAGGAATAAACGTCGCCGACAAAATACCCCTCGCTGCTGATAAGCCAATCGCCCTCGCCAATAAGCCAAATGGGAGCGCAGTTGTAATCAAATTGAAACTTTATCTCACGTTTCATTGTTACCGCCTTTCAACTGCGCAAAAACTCCAGACCCTTTTTCAGTATTACGTCCGTTCCGTTTTTTAGGTCGTCCGTCGTTTTTTCTACGGGAATATCCGGCGCGATTCCCACGTTTACAAACTCGCTTCCGTCGACAAGCTTGCTCCATGTCGTAGCGAGGTACATCGTTCCACCGAGTGGAAGTTCGCGTATCATTGCTTCCGCGCCCGAGCCGTAGGTCGTCGTGCCGACTATCTTTGCTCTGCCCGACATTCGGAAATACGAAACGAAAGCCTCCGCGGCGCAGGCGGTGCCATGATTGGCGAGTATGACGGCAGGCGCGGACAGTATCGTCGGCTGACTGTCAAAGTCGATAAAGCCGCCGTTCTCGCCGTTATCTTCCAAGCGCTCGTAATAGGTATGCGTTGCGATCTCGTAGATCTTGCGCTGCCATGGGTCAGACAGGTCGGGATTATCGCGATCGATATAGGGTTCGAGGGCATGATATTTCGCACTGTGAGCAGGAGTTTTTGAGTCGGACTTTACAGGGAACTTTCCGCTCATAAAGTACTTTGCTATCTCAAGCGGCAGGTCGCCCATTCCTCCCGAATTGCCGCGGACGTCGATTATATAGCCAACGCTTTTTTCCAACAACGCGATATTCTCTTTGAACTCGTTGACTATCTCCGTGCGGTGAAAATCGAGAAGTTCGATAACCGCAATGTTATCTTCAGTCACGGAAATGATAAGGTTATCCGAACGGAAACGCTCCGAAAGCGGCTCCGGCGGTTTTACCGAAAAATCGGCATATACTAACTCGCGCGGCTCGTTCAGCCTGAACGAAAACTCGCCCTTGTCAGTTGTGACGGAGATCATTTCGTCCGTGCCGAAGTTAAACATCAGCGAACATTCGATACAGTCAAAGCAGCTGAACAGCGTTTCGGGAAGCTCGTGCCAGTAAAACGGGTACACGTATTTTTCGATATATTCACCGATCGGCAACCCTTGAATATGCGTTATTTCCGCGAAGAGAAGCCGCTCGTCGGGAGCTGCCGAAAGCAGAAATTTCCCGTTCGCGCGAGTTACGCTAAATGGCACGCTCCTGCCCGAAAGCAACTCGGGCGGCATTACAACGCAGGTATGCCCATCGCGGAGCAGCGCGTAAAACTTCATCAGCAAGCAATAAAACTCAAAGTCGTCCTTTGCCGCCATTACAAGCGGAAGAAAACGCTTATATTCGCCGTCCCAATCGATCTCGGGATACTTCGCCCGGAATGCATAATTGTAATCCGCCTCTTTCCACAAATAGGAAAGCGTGTAAATTCTGTCCTCAACGGTCATGATCAGATCACCAGTGTTCCTCCGTAATTCTCCTTGCGCCACTGAACGTATTCCTCATACGTTCCCTGTCTGTCGAAGCAGCCGTTCTCGGTTATCTCGATAATTCGGTTCGCGGCGGTGTCGAGTATCTCGTGGTCGTGGGTCGCGAACAGGATATTTCCCTTGAACTCGGAAAGCCCGTTATTGACCGCGGTTATGCTTTCGAGATCGAGATGGTTTGTCGGTCTGTCGAGTATCAGGCAGTTGCTGTGGAACAGCATCATTCTCGAGAACATACAGCGCACCTTCTCGCCGCCCGACAGCACCTTGACGGGCTTGTACACGTCGTCGCCGCTGAACAGCATACGCCCGAGAAATCCGCGCAGGAAGCTCTCGGTCTCGTCGGTCGAGTACTGCCGCATCCAGTCGATTATCGACAGGTCGCAGTCGTTGAAGAACGCGCTGTTATCGTTAGGAAAGTAGCTCGTGGTTATCGTGCCGCCCCACTTGAACGTGCCCTCGTCGGGTTCTATCTCCTCGGTGAGTATGCGGAACAGCGTCGTCACGGCGATCTCGTTCGCGCCCACAAACGCTATCTTGTCGCCCTTCGCGACGGTGAAGCTCACATTATTGAGAACTTTCACGCCGTCGACCGTTTTCGACAATCCCGTAACTTGCAATATATCCTTTCCCGCCTCGCGCTCCATTTCAAAGCCGATATACGGGTACTTTCGCGAGCTTGCGGGCATTTCCTCGACGGTCAGCTTGTCGAGCAGCTTGCGACGCGAGGTCGCCTGTTTAGACTTGGATTTGTTCGCGGAAAAGCGCGCGATAAAGTTCTGTAGCTCCTTGATCTTCTCCTCGGCTTTTTTGTTCTGCTGCTTGATCATACGCTGGATAAGCTGCGAGGATTCGTACCAGAACTCGTAGTTGCCGACGTACATCTTTATCTTGCCGTAGTCGATATCGACGATATGCGTGCAAACGTTATTCAGAAAGTGGCGGTCGTGCGATACGACGATGACCGTGCCGAAATAGTCCGCGAGGAAGTCTTCCAGCCACGACACCGCCTCAACGTCGAGGTGGTTTGTAGGCTCGTCCATGAGGATAATTTCGGGGTTGCCGAACAGACACTGCGCCAGCAGCACCTTGACCTTTTCGTTACCCGTAAGGCTCGACATCTGATTATAGAGTATCTCCTCGGGAAGACCCAAGCCCTGTATCAGCTTGGATGCGTCGGATTCCGCTTCCCAGCCGTTCAGCTCGGCGAATTCCGCTTCAAGAACGCTCGCGCGTTCGCCGTCCTCGTCCGAGAAGTCTTCCTTAGCGTACAGCGCGTCCTTTTCCTGCATTATATCGTAGAGCTTTTTGTTGCCCATAATCACCGTGTCCTGCACGGTGAACTCGTCGAACGCGTAATGATCCTGACGGAGCACGCTCATCCGCATTTCGGGAGGGCGCGTTACCGTGCCCTTTGTCGGCTCAAGCTCTCCGCAAAGTACCTTCAAGAACGTGGATTTGCCCGCGCCGTTCGCGCCGATAACTCCGTAGCAATTCCCGTTTGTGAACTTCAAATCCACGTCCTTGAACAGAACCTGTCCGCCGAAGCTTACATTTACTTCACTTACCGTAATCAAATCGTTGTCTCCTATCTCTCATTGTTTAAATAAGTCTCCCGAAATCTTCTTTCAGCTTAAGCGCGGCGTCCTCAATATTAGGTGCCAAGCCATTATAGTTGTTTTCCTGCTCGGAATCATCGGCGAGACGGTCAAAGAACTTTTTCAGGACATCGTAGACTTCACGTTTCTGCTCGACGATTTTGTTAGCGTTCTCGTACCACTCTTTAACCTCATCGGGAGCATCCTTAACTTTTCCGTATTTCCGCGCAATATACTCCATAAGAAAGTCGGCGAGAGCGTCGGCGGTTTCAGCCATCGAGTCAATAAAACTTTCTGCGGAAGAAATGCTTTCATCATCAAACGTAATTCTCCCCTTTTCGCCCGGAGCAAACGAAACAACGGTGCTGTGCGAAATTACCGTTTCCTCAATTGAAAAAACATTGAGATACACCAAGTCAAGCATAAAATTGTTGTGTTCAGCGCTGCCGACTGCCGCGCTCTGAAGCGCACTCAAATCGTAGCGTAAGGCAAGCCACTCCTCCTGCTCAGCAGTGATCTCGTGGGTTGCCTTGCCGCGATTCTCCAAATCAATACCGAGTTTTTCCAAGAAAATATCACGAAATTCGTTCAGCTTTTCACGTGTGGGAACATATCCATCCTGCGAGATCCAAACACCGAGATCCGACCAATTCCCGGGAACTCCGTTGCCGATTTTATCGTCGACTTCCTTGTTTTCAAGCGTTCCGGTAAGCATTTCACCGAAAACGCTCTCTACAGAGTCCCTTGTTGCCGCTGCCGTGAAGTTATAACCGATTTGTCTTGTGTTAATGCTGATT
>CAMWVP010000193.1 GCA_947177735.1 uncultured Clostridia bacterium | reverse complement strand
ATATAAATCACCATAGCAAATATAGTTAAGTTATTTGACGAATTCTATACAGAACGGAGGCGATAAAATATGGCAAACGCAATGTTTATGCGGGTTGAGGAGGTCGCGGAGGAATTGGGCGTGTCTGTGGCTTATGCTTACAAGCTCATTCGCAAGCTCAACAAGGAGCTGGAGCGGACGGGGTGCATAACGATCGCGGGGCGTATCGATAGAAAATTCTTTCACGAAAAGTTCTACTGCACTAAATCGGCAGAGCCGAAAAAGGAGGATTAGCACGCTGTTCACAAAATCAAAGGAGGTAACAATATGACATTATTTGAAAGACAGCAGCTTATAGCTGCAATCACCACCGCTATCGAAACTGTATTCGATGGCAAGGACAAGAGCGAGGTCGAACAGGACAAGACCACCGAAATGCTCACCGTTCACGAAGCTGCCCGGACAGTCAAAGGACTGTCGGAGCATACTGTAAGACAGCTCGTTGCACAGGGAAAAGTACCGTCTATCAGAACGGGCGCGGGCAAGAACGGAAAGATACTTATACCGAAAGCCGCGCTCTTGGACTATTGCAACGGAGCGAGGTTGGTCGGGTAACTACCGAAGAAATTTACAATGAAAGGGAGGTTTTCAGAATGATCAGTTTCAAGCCGTTCTTTGAAAAGCTATATTTGGACGAGGTATCGACTTACAAGCTAATCAAAGAACATAACATCAGCAGCAGTACCATAAATCGGCTGAAGCATAACAAGCCCGTAAGCACCGCAACTGTCGAAAAGCTCTGCGAGGTATTAAACTGTGATGTCTATGATATTTTGGAGTTTAAGCCCGACAAGAAAAATTAAGTTGTGGTCGGTGTGTCGAACATTGCTATTTGCTAATTGGCTGACCGTATACTCGACAACTTGACAACATAGCATTTTTGATTAAGTGCGTGTGTGCTCGACAATTCGACAATATAGCATTTCGGATTAAGTTGGCGTGTACTCGATAATTCGACAACATTACGATTTTTGTCAACCCGCGCTTATGCTCCGAACAGTGATTATACATACATTTTTGTTTTACAAATGTTCGGAGCATTTTGCGTGGCGACTCTTTCAGTGCGGTGGGGTTTTAGGGGATTTTCCCCTAACGCGAGCCTATTTTGTTGATCGGAGATTGACAAAATAGGTAATGCGTTATACCCATTCCGCGAAAGTCAAAAAAATTACTGCATAAATGGAGGTGTATATTATGAGTGGAACAACAAAGCATTTATCAATTTCTTTTAGATCAGACGATGGCTGTATCGAACACAACAACAGAGATTTCTTCACCGATAATGTTGACCGTAGTCGTACCGGCGACAACATCACCTATGTGAAAAAAGACTTGCACGAACTTTACCGCGAAATTTTTGACAAAGCACTTGCCGAATACAACGAAAAGCAAACTCGCTCTGATAGAATGATAAACGACTACTACGAACATATTCGACAAGGCAAAAAAGAGAAGCTGTTTCAAGAGATAATCGTGATGTTCGGCAACTGCGAGGACTGCTGCGTTGGCTCGGAGAATTGGGAGATCGCGAAGAAAATGCTCGACGAATATATGCGGGATTTTGAAAAGCGCAATCCAAATTTGAAAGTGTTCAATGCGGTTATGCACTTGGACGAGGCAACTCCGCACTTACATATAAATTTCGTTCCTGTGTGCTACGGGCAAAAACAAGGTCTGTCCACCCGCGTGTCGATGAAGCGCGCAATTCAGCAAATGGGGTTTACGGCAAATGGCAAAAAAGAGACCGAGGCTATCTTGTGGGGTAACTCCGAACGGAAGAAACTAACGGAGATACTTAATAACAACCACATCATCAGACGAGTGGTTGGCGCGTATCACGACCATAAGTCGCTCAATGAGTTCAAACAGTTAAGCAACGCAATAAAGGAAGCCAACGCACATATCACTGCCCTGAAAAAAAAGAACGCCGTGAATTTATCGGAGGGTGAGGTCGAAGAAATTCTCAATCAGAATGATTATCTACGTGAAGTCATCGAAAAGCAGAACAACGAATTGAAAAGGCTGCACGCAATATCTGCGGCAAAATTTCTTCCGGTCGAGATTTACAACGATGAAAAGCGGCAGTATATTTTAGACCAGCTTGAAAAAGTGAACTGTCCTTTTGTTGAGGAAAACAACACGATATATATTCCCGAACATTACGAACAGTCGGTAAAAAAGGCTCTCGCCGCGTTCAAGACTATGAATAACGTAACGGTCAGAGATCGTCTGAAATTTTTCATAGACAGACTGTTGTACTCGGCAAATAGCTTTGAGCATTTATTGGAGTTATTAAAGCAACACGGATATAACATAAAGAGCGGAAAATATACCGCTGTCAAACCGCCGTATGCTCAAAGATTTATGCGGTTACGGTCGCTAGGCGAGGGGTATTCGGAATTTGAATTAAAGCGCCGTATCGAACGAAGAAACGAGGTTCCGGACGAGTTCAAGCGAATGGAAGATCATTATGCCGACGAGCTGCAAAAGCCGTTCTACTATGCAATCAGCACCAACATCACACTTGTGCGAACATTCCGAATTACTCCGACAAAGAACGATCAGAACGAGGCATACAGCTTTCTGAACGACAGCACCATTGAGAGTTTATGCGATTGTTTGAAAACGCTCTCCGATTTTAACATCACTACAAGCGGACAGCTTTACAAGTTATCCGCTGATCTGCAAGAGCGTATTGAAAACTGCGCCGATGACGAGCGCGTGGAGCTGAAAATACAATATGCGAGAATTTCAAGCGCGATACGCACTTATGAGGCGATCTCGGAGGGCAACTACATAGATAACCTTATCCGCGCCGAAAAGGAGCGTACAGAGGCTCTCACGCGCCCCGAAGAACGCGCAAAGGATAATGCAGCCGAGCAGCAGCCTAAAACCACGCAAACAATCAACCGCAAGCATAGAAAATGATGTAACAGACATTTCAGCTATAAAATATAAAAAAATATCTCCAACAGCATACAAAAACATCTTGACTTTAAATCGCGGAAGTGCTATAATTAAAGTGCAGATGGTAGGTATGCTATGGTGTAAAACACAAGGAGGGTTTTACAATGGCAAGCTACTATAAGAGAGGCAACAGTTATGTTATCCGCGTGAGCTGCGGATGCGATGCAAAGGGCAAACAGGTTTATCAGTCGATGACTTGGAAGCCCGAAGAAGGTATGACCGCAAAGCAGATCGAAAAGGAGGTAAACAGACAAGCGGTCTTGTTTGAGGAAAGCTGCAAGCACGGCTTTCAGAAAAAGGTCGTAAAGTTTGAGGTCTTTTGCGAGGAATGGTTTGAGGACTACGCAAAACAGAATTTACGCCACACCACATATACATATCTTTATCATCAGAGGCTGCGGGTCAACAAGGCGATAGGGCATCTGCGAATGGACAAGATAACCGCGCGGCAGATACAAGCGTTCATCAACTCGCTTTTCAAAGAGGGCGCGAACGAAAGAAACGGAAAACCGCTGTCGGTAAAATCCGCGCGTCATATTCTCAACCTTATTTCCGATGTGTTCGGATATGCTGTTAAGATGGGCGTTGTTTCTGACAATCCTTGTTCAAAGGTGTCGCTCCCGAAGATCGAGCATAAAGAAAAGCAGATATACACCCCCGAAGAAGCGGCGCGTTTTCTTGAACTGCTGAACGATGAGCATATAAAATACCGTGCGTTCTTCAATCTTGCGATATACAGCGGTTTCCGGCGCGGAGAAATGCTCGGTCTGGAATGGAAAGATGTGGACTTTGAGAACGGCATAATCAGCGTTCGCCGCACATCGTGTTATACCGTTGACCGCGGTGTGTATACCGATACAACCAAGACAAGAACCTCGCAGAGAACTCTGAAATTCCCGAAATACATAATGGACTTGCTCAAGGAACTGCGCGAGTATCAAGACAGCGAGGCGCTCAAATGGGGCGATAAGTGGGTAGAAACGGACAGGCTCTTTACAAAGGACAACGGCGAGCCCCAACACCCTAACACTACATACACTTGGTTAAAGCGGTTTTGCGAGAAGAACGATCTGCCGTTCTATGGCTTGCATACCTATCGACACCTTTTTGCTACGCTCCTTGTCAACGGCGGCGTGGATATTGTTACCGTGTCGGGTGCGTTAGGTCACTCGAATGTTACAACGACGAGCAACATCTACTGCCATATTTTGGAAACAGCAAGAGCAAAAGTTACAGATGTGATCGCCGACGCGTTGAACCTCGCGGACAAGCGCGGAGCATAATTTTTTCAAAACTATGTACAACCTATGTACAACAGCACTTTTGGGGTAAAATACAAGTCCCGCCGTTGGCTCTGTTAAGCCAACGGCGGGACAAAAAACTGGTCTGAGTGACAGGATTTGAACCTGCGGCCTCTACCACCCCAAGGTAGCGCGCTACCAATCTGCGCCACACCCAGATATCCAACGTTAATATTATATCACAACAGAAGGGATTTGTCAAGGGGATTTTTGAAATTTTTTTCGAGTCTCTGTTACGGCTGAACAAAGAGACTTATAAAGGCTAGTGTTGAAAATGTACAGGCAATTCCACTAAAACGGGTGTACGTTTTGTACAAAAAGACACCTTAAAGTTATCAAAAAATGTAAATAGGGTTGACTTTTACTCGTTATTCTGATATAATGTATATATA
>CAMWVP010000192.1 GCA_947177735.1 uncultured Clostridia bacterium | reverse complement strand
ACTGTGTTCGTGAAGCGGCTCGCGGAGCTTGCCACGACGTCGCCGGCGTCGTTTAACATCAGGGGGCTGCCGAGTATCGACCCGACAAGCACGCCCACAAACAGCGACGAATACACCTCTTTGGTGATAAGGGCGAGCCCTATCGCGACGATCGGCGGCACGAGCGCCCAGAACGTTGCGTAGGTCTCCGTGCCCGACGCCACGACGATTATCGCCATAACGATAGCTGCCGCCGCGACGATAAGCGCGATCAGATTTACACGGTTCTTTTTCATTGGAAACTCCTTTGTCGGTTTTGTACATATTATTCAGACTGTAGAAAAAGTCCTTTTTAATAAAAAACATCCTCGATTTTACGCGGTTCTCCCCGTCTGCGGCGGGAAGAACCGCGAGTTTATATACAGTCTGTACATATTATTATTGTACCGCAACTTACGCGCCCTGTCAATCTTTTTTGCAGATTTCGTAACTTTTTATATAAACGGCGCTGTATTTTTATGGAATTTCACAAGTGCGAAAAAATCAAATTGCTTTCAGTATCTCACTAACGACCTCTATCATTTTGACGACCGCGAACACCGCCGCGGGAATAAACACTACGCTCCCGAAGATCATCGTAGCTAAGGCGTTGCCGTCGATGGCGGAGCGTATCGGGCGGCAGTACAGCAGCCGTATCTCTTTCCCGCGGACGTACAGCTTACTGCGCAGCATCATCTCGCACGGGAACATATTCGGCACGTCCTCGCCGTCTATCCTGTACACCGCGCACGGGAAACGCCGCTCCTCGCTGAACTCGGTGAATACTCCACTTTTCCGCTTAGACAACACGATAAACACCAGACAGACCGCGAAAAAGCCCCCCAACAGTACTATAAATGCCCCGGCGACCGCAAATCCGAGCATAGCGATATCCGCCCAGCCGAAGCCGATGCACAGCATTATTATGATAACAAGCACCGCGCCTATGAGGAACTCCACGCTGCCGCCTCCGATCACAATATAATAACGTTTCTTGAGAAATACCGATTTAATCGCGGTTTTCCCAGCCGGAGGCGGGGAAAACCGCATAAAATAAGGCTTTAAATTTTATAAAAACGATTTGATCAGCGTTTCCCTTTGTATTATACCATATTTCGGCTCGGATGTCAATCTTCACCGGCGCCTTTTGACCGCGAGCCCGCAACCGAGCGCAGCGCCACCATTTGCGTCAGATATCGACCATTACCGCCTTTTTGCCCGTGACCCAGCTTACCGTGACCACCGCCGCCGTCAGCGCGGGCAGCCCCGCGTAACAGATAACTCTCAGCGCAGTCACGCCGACATCGCCGCAGAATATCAGAAACAGCAGCCATATCATCGCCGCCGCGAGTACAATCTCAATACCGATATACGCCGCGGTAGTCGCCTTAGAGCCGAACCGGTAACCAAGCGCGAAAGACGGCGAGAGCGCCATTGTCTGAACCATGCACAAGCAAAAAGGCAGCGCGACAGCCGGCTCGATCGGCAGCCCGTGAACGAACACGCAGACAACATTGGCGGCAAGGAATATCAGCGTCAGCACCGCAAGCACCAAGCCCATTGTCAGGAACTTCGCGCCGATTATTTTGCCTCCCGAAAGCGGCATTCCGCGCTGCATTTTCGACCAGCCGCTCCGCTCGTCAAAATCGAGCGTGTTCAAAAGGAACGACGAACAGTTGGTTATCACGGCATAATTTAACAATCCGATTAGCATAAGCGCCATACCTTCCGTAACGCCCGTTCCCGCGCCGAACAGAGTTATAACATTCGGCAGCATCATTATCAGAAACGCGCACGTGATCTGAAACTTGACGCCGTAAAAATCCTTTAAGATCAAGCCTTTCATTATCACACCACCTTTGCGTTAAATATCGACCATTACCGCCTTTTTGCCCGTGACCCAGCTCACCGCGACCACCGCCGCCGTCAGCGCGGGGATACCTGCGTAGCCGATAACTCTCAGCGCCGTTGTACCGATGTCGCCCATAAACACCATAAACACCAGCACTGTCATTGCTGCCGCGAGCACCACCATAAAGCAGATATACGCCGACGTAGTCGCCTTTGCGCCAAAACGATATCCCAGCGTGAACGTCGGCGAAAGCGCCATTGCCTGCACCATGCACATACACAGCGGAAGAGCTATCATAGGCTCGAACGGTATACCGAAAAGCACCGCGCAGATAACGTTTACCATAAGCGACATTAAGGTCAGCAGCACCAGAACCAAGCCCATAGCGGCAAACTTCGCGCCGATAATTTTTCCGCCCGTCAGCGGCATGGTGCGCTGTATTTTCGACCAGCCGCTGCGCTCGTCAAAGCCGAGAGTGTTCACCAGAAACGACGAGCAGAGGGTTATCGAGATATAGTTGACGATACCGTACAACAGCACGGGGATCTCAATAGGAACGTTTGCTTCCTCATCGACGATCATTCCTCCGCCGCCCAGAATAAGCATAAGCGAGGGCAGCAGCATTAACGCCATAGCGCCGATTATCTGAAATCTCACGCCGAAAATATCCTTTAATACCAAGCCCTTCATCAGCAAACATCCCCTTTCTTTACCCTCGCAAGCAGCGCGAGGTAGAAGATAGCGTACAGCGCCGCGGAGATACCAAATATGATAAGCGGCATCCAATTGCCCGAAAGCAGCTTGAAAAAGGCGCTCACGAAGTCCGCCGTTTCCTCGGCGAAAGCATTGCTTATTATCATCAGCGGTATCACGACACCGAAAGCTAATATCAGACCCATTACAAGCCCCGCCTTTTCCGCGCTCTTGAAATTGATCACAAGGGGATTGACCGTCCACTCTATCGCGCCCATAAACACGATCAGCAACGCCGTCATCTTCACCGTGTCGAGCGAGAAAAAGCTCTTGTCGAACACGCTCATCACAAGCTGCATCATTACGCACATCACAAAGCCTATCACTATCGTGATGAAGTTTTTCAGCAGCTCCGACATCACGAACGTGTTCTTCGATATCCCGCCCGCGAGCGTTATATCCGCAAATCTGCACTTGATGTTCGCCTCGAGATTTCGTCCGAGCCACTCAACGATTATCGCCATAACCACCATTTGCATCCCGAAAAACAGCGTTGCCACTACTCCCGCTTCGTCTGGCACTAAGCTCACAAAGAACGCGCAGAACGCCGTTCCAAGCACCGCGGTAATGCCCGCCGCGATAAACCATTTTTTGTTTAACAGAAAATTTCCGTATAATATTCCTTTCATCGCGGTTTACTCCTTCACATAGAACACCATAATTTCCTCGATACTCGGCGCGTCCGCGGGGATATCGGGGTACTTGTGCGCGTTGGTCGTCAAAACCTCGTTCTGGAAACGACCCTTGCGCACACCGATAATATCCGCCTTGTCGATCTGCATAAGCTGCTCGTCGGTACACTTGAGTATTCTGTGACGCTCCATCATCTCGTTGCGCTCCTCGGTAAATATTATCTCGCCCTTGTGGATAAAGCAGATATAGTCCGCGATATGCTCGAGATCGCTCGTGATATGGGTCGAGATGAGTATCGAGTGATTCTCGTCCTGCATAAAATCCAGGAAAATATCCAGTATCTCCGAACGCATTACGGGATCAAGACCGCTCGTCGGCTCGTCGAGTATCAGCAGCTGCGTATCGTGAGACAGCGCCGCGGCTATCGACAAACGCATTACCATACCGCGCGAGAAGCTCTTGAACTTCTTGTCAAGAGGCAGCTCGAACTTCGTCATATACCCGAAAAAGCGCTCGCTGTTCCACGTCTTGTAAATGCCGCCCATTACCTTGTCAAGCTGCTTTACGGTGAGGTTCTCGGGGAACGACAGCCCGTCGAACACCACCCCGATCTTCTCCTTTGTCGCGGGCGACAGCTCGTCGGCGTTCTCGCCGAGCACGGTAATGCTCCCCTCGCCCTTTTTCAGCAGCCCCAGTATCGCCTTTATAGTCGTGGATTTGCCCGCGCCGTTCTCGCCGATAAAGCCCACAACGGAGCCGCACGGAACGTTGAACGAGACGTTTTTCAGGCTGAACTGCGGATAATTCCGCGTTATATTTTTAACTTCGATGCAATTGTCCATAATATCCTCCCGGAAAAACACGTAAACAAAGACGAGCGGACGCTATTCACTGTAAAACATAGCCAGAATCTCCGCCAACTCCTCTTTGGTCACTCCGCTCTGCCGCGCAATCTCGGCGGCCTTGCCGAGATGCTCCTCGATCTCGCGGAGATTGTTCTCGCGCATCATCTCGGGGTCGGCGGCGGACACGAAGCTCCCGCGCCCCGTGAACGACTGGATAAAGCCCTCGCTCTCCAGTATCTCGTAGGCGCGCTTGGTCGTGATGACGCTGACCCGCAGGTCCTGCGCGAGCGCTCTCATTGACGGCAGAGCGTCGCCCTCGTGCAGACTGCCGCCGAGTATCAAGCCCTTGATCTGCGCGGCGATCTGTTCATAGATAGGCACTCCGCCCGAATTCGTAATAATTATGTTCATTCATTTACCTCTCGGGACTTCTGTCCCCACCGCTCCGAGCGCTCGGCTGTGCACTTCCGAAGCGTTCATCGCGGCGTTTCTTTGCAAAGACTACCGGTTTGAGATGTACCGTTTGTGAGTATTGTGTATATCTCATATATACAATATATAACATCAAAACAATTTTGTCAAGGGCTTTTTAAAATTTTTTTCAATTTTTTCCGA
>CAMWVP010000191.1 GCA_947177735.1 uncultured Clostridia bacterium | reverse complement strand
GCTGGTTTTAATTATATTATACGACAGAAAATTTAAAAAGTTAAGAGATTTTTGATTGATTTACACAGAGAAACAGAAATTATTCGATAATTGGCATTACAAGTACGACTGCAGGTGTTTTCTGATATAAAAAGACTTGCTGAATTGTGCATAAAAATGGGTGTAAATTCGTTGTCTCTCTGTGTGAGTTTTGGGGAATTTTTTAAAAATTTTTCGGTTTTCGAGAAAATTTACTCCCTTGTTTAACAGGCAAATTAAACGATTGACAAATCCCCAAAATTATGATATAATTTACACAGACGATCAAAAACAGGAAATGGGCATACTATGAAACGATCAGAAATCGGAAAGGTCACACCATTTGAAAAATTTGCTTGGGATAATTCAAAGGGTAAACTTGTAATTAAGCTACCGCCCAAATCTATTGAAAATCCGTTGCTTCTTTGTGTTGAGTTTGAAAAGAAGTCAGAGCGCTTTTATCTTGGGGATGAAAAGGCAATCCGGCAAATCGCAGAAAATCCCGACCTCCTACCGAAACACAAAGGCTTGACTTTGATGTTGTCCGAGGAACGACCGCTCGGCAGTCTGCTTATAGATAGCTATGACTTTATGACGAACCACTTGTCTGAGGTAACAAACATCTTCCGCTCTATGCTCCACTCGATTGACAGCGGCAACAGCGAAAAGGCTTCGGACTATAAGATGTTGGAAAAGTTGTGGTTAGAGGGCAACACCTTTCAGCGGATCATCATTAACTACTTTTTCTGTAAGTTTTATCTGGTCAAGCACTTGGCGGCGAATGGAGCTGTAGGCATATTCGCCTACACAGCCGAACGCAGACGGGATATGTATTCGGACTTAGAGCAGAGTATGGAGCAAGAGTTTGATTTTCTCTCTCACAACCCAACCACCCTCTTCGAATTGAAACAGCTACACTATTATAAGAGGGCAGACCTCGGCGAAAAAATTTTTTGCTCAAACCTTGCAGAGTTCTATATGCAGTACATATCCTATCTCTCGGATCGCAACTTATTCTTTAGGATATGCCCTCGGTGCGGTGAGCCGTTCTTCGCCAACACATCACGGCGGCGATACCACACTGATTGTGCCAAACTCCAAGACAAGGACAATAAACTCCATAGTCAGCACAACCTTGAACGCGATAATTTTTACAAGCAATGCCAAGAGGAACGATACAAATATAATAATTTCCGCAGGGGTAAGGCTTTCGAGCGTGGCAGCAAGAAATTGCAAGACGAATACCTTGCACTCTTCGAGAAATTTAAAAGAGAGTTGACAAAGCAGAAAAAGAAGTTGCAGGGAGATAACGCCGCAGCGAGTCGAGCTAGGGTCAACACTTGGCTGAATAAAATTATTGATGAGAGAGCGGAGCTTGAAAGAAAATTCTGAAATGTCTTTGCAAAAAAATCTGCTCTCCCTTGATAATTTGGCATCAAGGGGGAGCGGAAAATTTTATAGGGGTATGACCTTGCGGGGTGAAACTCGAATAGCAGGTTAGTCTTGGGCAACCAATCTTATACTTGCAAATTCATAATCAAAAATCCGAGGGGGCGCACCTTCGAGCAGAAATTTGAATCGCAAGTTAGCCAAGGGCAACCAATCCGAGAGAAAAAGGCGAAAAATTTGGAGTACGTATTCTTATATTTTGGGAATGTATAGCAAGCACAGAAAGTGTCGTATTCCATTCCACTTTCTTCCAATTCGAGGAATGCCCCCTCGAATTGCGTTTTAGGGATACCCAAGCCCTAAAACAGAACCTCTTAAAAATATGTTTAAATATTTTCTCACCATACCAAGACAATCCCAAAGAAATTGACCGCTCACAAGCATAAGCCCGAGAGCGGTCAATCTACTCAAAATTATTTACCGAAATCGATCAATGACATCCATAACGCGGAAATTGTTTCCGTCATAGCCTATAATGGTTACGCTTGAATTGCCGACCGCTCCAATGTCTTTCAGTCTGTTATAGTCTAACAGATGTATTAATGTTTTTATGACAAAGGCGTGCGTTACAATAATTATTTTGCCATTGGAATCTAGCCACTTATCACCGATATCTTTCAAAAAACTTAATAGCCGCGTCGTTATATCATCAAAATGCTCAGCCATACCCGTCTTATCAAGCGTCTTAATCGTTTCGCAAACCTGCGGCAGGTGTGTATTAAGTTCCCCCGCTTTAAGTTCCGAATTTTTGATGATAATATTCATTAGCTTCCGCGCGGGTGTTCCCTCCAGACTGCCCAGACACCATTCTCTGATTCGGCTGTCCTTATGAATAGCGTGAGAGCCTTGACAAATTATTTTCGCGGTAGCGTATGCCCGCGGCAGAGTGCTTGAATATACAGCCGATATATTCAAGCTTTCAAAAGACCGCCGCAGCGAACAAGCTGCCTTGCAACCTTCCTCCGTCAGCGGACTGTCACACCAGCCTTGAACCCTGCCGAGCTTATTCAAAAGTGTTTCGCCGTGACGGATAAAATATAAGGTGACCTCATTCATCTTTACAATCTCTCGTAATTAACAAGTTCATTCAGCGGAATACGTTGCGTTTCATGACGCTCGGGGTCGGCAGGTTCCTCGTTGGCATAGCCGATAGCAAGAATATTTATTGGCTCCAGATCATCGGGAAGTTTAAATTCCTTCTTGATAATATCGGCTTTGAAGTAACATATCCAGACAGAACCAAGACCCAGCTCCGTAGCTTCAAGCATCATATGATCGGTCAAAATGGACGCGTCAATATCAACTGTCTGCTTATTGTCAAACGGTCTTGTCCATGCCTTGCTGTGAGAAGAACAAACGATCACCGCAAGCGGCGCGTGATAAATATTCGCCGCCTTGCCGATCTTCGCGAGCCCCTCGTCACTTTGAACAACGATCAACCTGATAGGCTGCAAATTTGCAGCTGTCGGCGCAACATGTGCGGCTTGAAGTATCTTCTCCAGCTTTTCCGGCTCAACCTTTTGTTCCGTATAACTGCGCACGGAATAGCGCGACTTTGCGATCTCCAGAAAATTCATAACTTTTCCTCCTGTAAATACTTGAAATTAGGGTTTCCCCGTGATATAATTATAACAAAGCGCAAACGAAAAGTCAAGAATGCACTTTTTAGTAATATACTTCCCAAAAAGAAAGTAAGGAGTAAGTCATGAAAATATGTGACACAACACAATTCAATTGCCCCGTTGAAGCGACTATTGAATTAGTTGGAGGAAAATATAAGGCAGTCATTCTTTGGCACCTTATGAATAAAACGCTGAGATACAGCGAACTGCACCGTCTTATTCCGAAAGCTACCGATAAAATGTTGGCGCAGCAGCTTCGGGAACTGGAGCGTGACGGACTTATAAACCGCGCCGTCTATCCTGTCGTTCCGCCGAAAACCGAATATTCGCTGACCGATTTCGGGAAGACTCTCGCTCCCATCCTTGACGCTATGTGCGATTGGGGCGCGGATTATTTGTCCGATCACGGGATAACGCCGTGTTCGGGGAAGTAGGTCATTTTCCCGCATACGGCAGTTGCCCCTCTCCCATTTGAAATTCAAAAGTATTCCGATCAACCTTTCCAACAGTATAATCGCTGTCGTATAATTGCATTAAGAACTCAGCCATTTGCTCGGCAGTATGGTAAGTCTTAAAGTGCGAATCGTAGTCATAGCTTTTTGTGTTGCTCGCAACTTTTCCAAACTCGGTTTTGGTAGCCGCAGGAGCAAGAACCCTTGCTTTGAGTTGCGAGCGATTTTCGGAAAGCTCTCTTGCAAGACCCTCCGTGAAAGCACTTACATAAAACTTTGCCGCACAGTATGTCACCGCATTCGGAACAATAGTATATCCGCCTGCCGATGATATGTTAATTAGCTGTGTATTAGGGGAATTACAATAATCACGGACATATAGGGAACTGAAGATAGTTAGCGCAGTAATATTGACTTTGATCATTTCCTCGATCTTATTCAAATCCTGTTCCGCGACAAGGGAATAGTTCCCGAATCCCGCATTGTTTATCCACGTTTCGACAAAGTACTGTCTTAGCTCCAAGTACACATCATAAACATTCTCAATGATTGACAGATCGGCTGTTATGATATTTACCCTAGCATTAGATATTTCGCTTATTTCCGATTTTAAATGCTCAAGTTGTTCTAAACGTCTGGCTATCAAAATCAGATTTTTGCCCCGCACTGCAAAAGCCTTTGCCGCCGCATAACCTATCCCCGAGCTTGCGCCCGTTATAACTGTGTATTTGTCCACTTGACAGACCTCCTTTTTTGTGGTATACTCTAATTATAAATGCTGGAGTATACTCTATGTCAAGAGGTTTTTAAAAAAAATTTAGGAAGTGTTGACGTGCGAATCGGAGAGTTTTCCAAACGAACGGGTTTGTCTGTAGACACACTCAGATACTACGAAAAAGAAAAGCTGCTTACGCCGCAGCGGGATTTTAACGACAGGCGGGTTTATTGTGAGGCAGACATAAGATGGATCGAATTTATTATCCGCCTAAAAGATACCGGTATGCCGCTTAAAGAGATAAGGCGATATGCGCGGCTTCGTGCCAAAGGTGACAACACAATGAATGAACGGCTTGAAATGCTAATTGCACACAAAGCCAACCTTGAAGCGCAAATCGAAAAGCTGAATGCACACAAGGAAAGGCTGGGCGATAAAATTGAATTTTACAGAAAGGAAATTTCTAAAAAGACTTGATTACAAGTGCTTGAGATTTGTTCTGTAATTTCTTAAATTCTGTTCGACAAGTGCTTCGATAAATTTATCTATTTGCGAGATCAGCAACTCTTTGTCATCGGGAATATTACCCTGCAAACGCAAAAGATTTGACGCGCC
>CAMWVP010000190.1 GCA_947177735.1 uncultured Clostridia bacterium | reverse complement strand
CTTTGACGTGTACTGCTGGAGAACGTAGCCCACCTCGTCGGACGAGAGCGAGCTCTGACCTTTCCTCTGCGTATCGCTCGGGAACGCCTTATCGAGCAGCTCAATTATCTCCGACTTGTCTACATTCAAGTCCTTGGCAACGTCCTGAAGTTTATATTTCATCTGTTTACTTGGCAATGTAAAATTCCTCCAAATCAAATCAATTATGTCTATCAATTTGCTTTTTTATCGAGCCGTACAGCCCCTCGTCGGTGACGAGCAGCACGGCGGCTCTTTTGCCGACCGCGTCGTGAACCTCGTCCATAACGAACTCGGCTTTGACGACCTCTTTGCCCTCGGCGTCGGCGTGGAAGCGGACTTCCTTTTCCGTTTTCGCGGAAACGTCGGCTGCGAGTATAACTCCTCCGAAGCCCCCTGCTTTCAGCTCTCCGACCACCGCGTCAAACCCGATGACGAGCTTGCCCGCGCGCCTACAAAGGCAAATAGTTGATAACGCGTTATTTATCCCCGGTCAGCTCCTTTTCTATGGTTTCGTATATTTCAGCGGGGATACGGCACTTGAACGAGCGCTCGAGCTTTTTGCCTTTTACGGCGATCTCAAGACATTTCACGTCCTTGCAGATATACGCGCCTCTCCCCGATTTTTTTCCCGTCGGGTCAACGGATACGTTTCCGTCCTTGTCACGGACGACGCGCACCGCGCCTTTTTTGCCGATCATCTCGCCGCACCCAACGCATTTCCTGAGCGGAACTCTTTTCTCGGGCTTATTCTGCATAGCCGCCGCTCCTTACTCCGCAGCCGCGTTCTCGTTCGCGGTCTCGGCGGGCTGAGCTGCCTCTTCGCCCTCGGCAGCTTCGGGTTCATCGGGCTGAGGGGGCTCGGGCTGTACCTCGAGAGGAACTACGATGAAGTCCTCGGGAGTGACTGTGCTCTCGGACTTGATGTCGATCTTGTAGCCCGTGAGCTTAGCCGCGAGCCACGCGTTCTGACCCTTGTTTCCGATAGCCAGCGAGAGCTGATTGTCGGGCACAACGACCTTGCACGCGCGCTTGTCGGGATTGGGATTGGTAACGACGACCTTAACGGCGTCGGCGGGCTTGAGCGCCTGCTTTATGAACTCCTCGGGAACGTCGCTGTACAGCACAACGTCCACCTTTTCGCCCTTTATCTCCTTGGTCACGGCATTGATACGGCTCTTCTGCGGACCGATGCACGCGCCCACGGCGTCGACGTTCGGGTCGTTGGAGATGACCGCGATCTTGCTGCGGCTACCGGGAGCGCGGCTGACTGCCTTTATCTCGACGGTGCCGTCGTATATCTCGGGGCACTCCAGCTCAAACAGCCGCTTTATCAACCATTTGTCGTTTCTGGAGACCTTGAGGTACTGGTTCTTGTCACCCTCCTTATACTCCTTGGAAACGCCTGAAATGTAAACCTTGATGACCTGACCGACCTCGAGCGTCTCGCCGGGTATCTGCTCGTTTCTCGGCAGTATCACCTCGTTGCGGTTGATCTCGACAGTCGCGTGACCCGTCTTGGGTTCGATCCTTGTAACGATCGCGGAAACAGCCTCGTTCTCGTACTCGCCCCAGATCTCGCTGAGGTGCTGCCTCTCGGCATTGGAAAAGCCCTGGCGGATAAGATCCTTTGCGTTCTTCGCGGCAATGCGCTTGAACATCTTCGTATCGATGGGGCAGCGAACTCTGTCGCCGACATCGAGTCTCGGATCGATCTTGCGCGCCTCCTCGAGAACTATCTCCTTTTCGGGTTCGTACAGCGTATCGACAACCTCGATGACCTCCTTCATTATCGAAACGTCGAAGCGGCGGTTGGCGATGTCGATATCGACCTGCACATAATCCTCTTCCTCGTCGTCGAAATGGAGATTGGACTTCAGGCTCTTTTCGATCGCGTATTTTATCTTCTCCGCGAGTATCGAGCTGTCTATCCCCTTTTCCTCGGCAAGCGCGGCGAGATTTTCGTAGAAATCGCCGTAATCTTCCCCTTTAACTGTCTTTCGTTTAGCCATTTTCCTATCCCTCCATCAGTTTATCAAAATCGTCAAAATCATCGTAATTTATAGCAGAGATATCCGCCACGGCGACTTCCGCCGTACCGAAATCTCCCTTGATCGTTATCTTTTCGCCGTCAAAGCCCTCCAGAACGCACTTCACGTTCTTCTCTGGCAGCCCCTCGGCGAGCTTGTAGGTTTTCAGCTTTATCCGCCTGCCCACCGACGCGGGAAGCTGCTCGACGCGCCTTACCGCGCGCTCCAGCCCTGCCGAGCCTATCTCAAGGTAATCCACCCTGTCGATAAAATCCTGCTTGTCGATCTCGGCGTTTATCAGTCCGTCAATCGACGCGCAGTCATCGATAGAGATTCCCTCGGGCTTGTCGATGAGTATCCTCAGATACCAGCAAGCGCCCTCCTTGATGAAAACCACGTCCCAGAGCGAATATCCGTGCTCCTCGACTATCGGGCGCACCACCCTCTCGGCAGCCGCCTCCACCGCGCCAAAGCCTTTAGCCAGCGCCATTCTTCCACCTCTTCCCCTTTTACGCTAAACCTAAAGACCGGAGAATTTTCCCCGGTCTTTGTCAACTATCATAGTATATTATACCACAACAGCCGACAAAAATCAAGAGGTTTTTCAAACTTTTTTATGGGCATCTCTAAAAACCGGTTTGAAAAGCAAAAACGGGTGTGGTGCGTCGGCGGCGAGGAAAGCCGACGAAGCAAGGCTTGATGCCTTGCGAGGAGACTTGACGAAGCAGACGGCGTGCCACGCACGCTTTTTTGCTCAAACAAGGTTTTTAGAGGTGTCCTTATGCGAAATATATTATGAAAACCGCCCGAGATGAGTCGGGCGGTAAAAAATATTCGATAGCTGTGCCTTAAACACCGAACCTCAGCGTGTTCACCTTAACGCCGGGACCCATAGTCGAGGAAACGGTGCAGCTCTTGATATACTGACCCTTAGCGGCAGCGGGCTTAGCCTTAACGACTGCCTCCATGAGCGCGTTGAAGTTCTCCTCGAGCTTGCCTGTGCCGAACGAAGCCTTGCCGATGGGGCAGTGGATAATGTTCGACTTGTCCAGACGATACTCAATCTTACCTGCCTTAGCCTCCTGAACAGCCTTAGCAACGTCGGGAGTAACGGTACCCGCCTTGGGGTTAGGCATAAGACCTCTCGGACCGAGAACCTTACCGAGACGACCGACAACGCCCATCATATCGGGAGTTGCGATAACTACCTCGAAGTCCATCCAGCCGCCCTGGATCTTGGCAACGGTATCGTTGTCGGCGATGTAATCAGCGCCGGCAGCCTTAGCGTCAGCCTCCTTCTCGGGCTTGCAGAAAACGAGAGTTCTTACGGTCTTACCCGTTCCGTTGGGCAGTACTACCGCGCCGCGAACCTGCTGATCCGCGTGACGAGAGTCAACGCCGAGACGTATATGAAGCTCAACAGTCTCGTCGAACTTAGCCTTAGCGGTCTTGCATACGAGATCCAGCGCGTCGCCGGACTCGTAAACCTTCGTGGAATCAATGAGCTTTGCGCTCTCAACATACTTCTTTCCGTGTTTCATTTAATATCCTCCTTGTGGTCAAGCGGAAAAGTTCCTCCCACTGTATTATTAGTCAACAACTTCTACGCCCATCGAACGGCAGGTGCCCGCGATCATGGAGATAGCGGTGTCGATGTTAGCCGCGTTAAGGTCGGGCATCTTGGTCTCGGCGATCTCCTTGAGCTGAGCCTTGGTGATCTTCGCCACCTTGGTCTTGTTCGGAACGCCGGAACCGCTCTCGATCTTGCAAGCCTTCTTGATCAGTACGCTTGCGGGCGGGGTCTTGGTGATAAACGTAAAGCTTCTGTCAGCGTAAACCGTGATAACAACGGGGATAATAAGACCCGCCTTATCCTTGGTGCGCTCGTTGAACTCCTTGGTAAAGGACATGATATTAACGCCGTGCTGACCGAGCGCCGGTCCTACGGGCGGTGCCGGCGTTGCTTTGCCGGCAGGAATTTGCAATTTAATAAATCCTGTAACTTTCTGTGCCATGACAAAAATCCTCCATAAAAAACATTTAAACGATCTGCGCCGTTACGCGCAATGTCAGATCTTCTTGATAGCGGCGATCTCAAGCGTCGTCGGAGTAACTTCCCCGAACATATTGTTCACATTAACGACCGCCATCTTCTTATCCTCGTCGATCTCTGCGATCTCTCCCTCGAATCCCTCAAGTACGCCCTGACGGATAGTGACTCTGTCACCGACCTCAAAGGATACCGCCGTTTCTTTTCTGCCCTGCTCAAGGGCTCTCACTTCGTTTTCGCTCAGCGGGGTAGGCTTGCCCTCGGGACCTACGAATCCCGTAACGCCTCTGGTATTGCGGCAGATGTACCACGACTCGTTGGTCTCGACCATCTTCACGAACACATAACCGGGGTAGATCTTTTCCTCGACCTCTTTGGTCTCGCCGTTATCCTTCTCGACAGTCTTAGTGACGGTCGGGATGGTGACCTCCTCGATCAAATGCTGAAGATTTCTGTTTTCAACGAGCTTGGTGATGTCCGCCATGACCTTATTCTCATATCCCGAATAGGTGTGAAGAATATACCATTTTGCTTCTGAGTCAGCCATATTTCCCTCCAAAATCACGAGACTTGATGGAACAGCAATCCGTTGAGCAATCCGAAAAGCGAATCCATTCCGAAAATAGCCACAGCCGCCAGCGCGCACATGATCAGTACGACGATGGTGTTATTGGTGGTCTCTTTCGGGGTAGGCCATACGACCTTCTTGAACTCGGCTCTCGCATCCTTGAAATACTTCACAATACCTTTTTTCTTCTTGCCCTTGGACTTTTTGTCCTTACTGTCTTTGTCCTTTTTATCCTAGGA
>CAMWVP010000189.1 GCA_947177735.1 uncultured Clostridia bacterium | reverse complement strand
GTGTAGGATCCGCGGTAAACCTTACGCGGTGCTTCTCCCATTTGTCGCGCTCGTGTTGAGTGGTCTTGTAAATATTTTCCATCTCGGGATTTATCGAGCGAACCGTGTCGACGATATAGTCATAGTAGCTTTTCTCATCAAAGCGCCAATTAGCAGACAAAATTTTAACGCAGCAAAGCTCAAAAATGCTAAGCTCCTTCCCTGTCGGAACGGAGAATTGCAGCCACCCTGAGCGAATAACCTCGGGCACATCGCCAAGGTCGACTTTCCTCCAGCAGCTCGCCGTACCGTCCTCGTATACCGCCATACTATGCCAGTAATAGCTTCCGTTCTTAATTATCGCAGGAACTGTCACGCCCTCTATTGTCTGCTTTCTGTATATTTTTCCCACTATGCCCTCACTTTCTCGTCCGAACAAGATCGGCATACAACGCCTTGATCTCCGGAAGCAGCCTTTCATACTAATATCCGTTTAAACGAAGGATAAGATTTGCTGAAAGACGATACCGGTTTCTAGGAAATCGACCGCCGCAAGGCTTTATGCCTTGCAAGGGAGATTGACGACGAAAGCGGTGTCGTATTTCAGCAAAGATTTCTTGAGTTTAAATGGATATTAGTATTAACTCCAAAACAAAAGGCAACACCGTGCGGCATTGCCTTAGTAAATCAGCCTATTTTCTTGACGCTCTTTTTGGAGGGTCTCGCAAGCGCCTTAGGCTTGGAGCCCTCGCGAGAGATAAGCGGCTTTCCCGTTCCGTTCACGCAGTCGACCGTAATAGTGACCTTGGAGATGGTCGGATCACTCGGAGCGGTAAACATTATCTCACGCAGCACGTCCTCGACGATAGAGCGCAGTCCGCGCGCGCCCGTCTTGGAGGCGATCGCTTTCCTCGCGATCTCACGCTTCGCGTCCTCGTCAAATTCAAGCTCGATACCGTCCGCCATAAACAGACACTTGTACTGTTTGATAAGCGCGTTCTTCGGCTCGTCCAGTATTCTCACGAGCGCGTCCTCGTCAAGCGCGTTGAGCGGTGTAACGATCGGCAGACGACCGATAAGCTCGGGGATAATGCCAAACTTCATCAGATCCTGCTGAGTTACCTGTTTTAGCAGCTCGGCGCTTTCCTTGTCGTTGGTGCCCTTTACGTCCGCGACAAAGCCCAAAGCCGAGCTGGAAACGCGTTTCTCGATCATCTTTTCGATGCCCTCGAACGCGCCGCCGCAGATGAACAGGATATTCTTGGTATCCACCTGGATAAACTCCTGGTGCGGATGCTTTCTGCCGCCCTGCGGAGGAACATTGGAGACAGTGCCCTCTATGATCTTCAGCAGTGCCTGCTGAACACCCTCGCCGCTTACGTCTCTTGTTATGGACGTGTTCTCGCTGCGACGGGATATCTTATCTATCTCGTCAATGTAGATGATTCCTCGTTCAGCCGCCTCGATATCGTAATCAGCAGCCTGCACAAGCCTTAACAGCACGTTCTCGACGTCCTCGCCGACATAACCTGCCTGTGTGAGTGTGGTAGCGTCCGCGATCGCGAACGGCACATTCAGCAGCCTTGCAAGCGACTGCGCGAGCATGGTCTTGCCCACGCCCGTAGGACCGAGCAGCAGCACGTTGGACTTCTGAAGCTCAACGTCGTCAGCCTCCTTGCTGTTGAGGAAAGTGCGCTTATAGTGGTTGTAAACGGAGATCGCGAGCACCTTTTTGGTCTCATCCTGACCGATAATATACTCGTCAAGATACGCCTTTATCTCTTCGGGCGTTATAAGCTCGTTGACATCGGAAAGAAAGCCCTCCTTATTGCCCGTGCGGACAGTCTTGGCGCCCTTTGCGGGGCGGATATCACCGCTCTCCACGAGCATATTGTACGATGTAACTATACAATCGCTGCAAATGACCGAATTTTCGCCCATGCCGTACAATATGCGGCTGACCTGATTCTCATTTCTGCCGCAAAAAGAACAAATCAACATATTGGTAATCCTCCGATCGGCTTAGCTATTTTTCTCCTCGCGTCTGTTGAAGACCTTATCAATGAGACCGTACTCGAGAGCCTCCTGCGCGGTCATATAGTTGTCGCGCTCGGTATCCTGACAGATGGTCTCGTAGTCCTTGCCGGTATTTTCGCAGAGTATGCGGTTGAGCTTGTCTTTGGTGCGCTGGAGGTACTTGGAGCGAATCTGGATATCCGTCACCTGCCCCGACAGACCGCCGCCCGAGATAAGCGGCTGGTGTATCATGATCTCGCTGTTGGGCAGCGCGATACGTTTTCCCTTAGCGCCCGACGACAGCAGAAACGCGCCCATCGACGCCGCCATACCCGTGCAGATAGTAGAGACATCGCACTTGATATACTGCATCGTATCATAGATCGCCATTCCGTCGGATACGGAGCCTCCGGGGCTGTTGATATAGAGGAAAATATCCTTGTCGGGATCCTGACCCTCGAGATACAGCAGCTGAGCCACAATAACGCTCGCCGTTGCGGAATTCACCTCGTCGTGCAGCAGAATGATCCTGTCGTTGAGCAAACGCGAAAAGATGTCATAGGAACGCTCTCCGTGACTGCTCTGCTCCACTACATAAGGAATATATGCCATTATAAGCTCCTTTCTCCGCACACGCGGAATGACAAAGAAAATTACTCGGTAACTTCCTCGACATTAGCGCTCTCCTTTACGAGGTCAAGCGCCTTTTCGATCATGAGGTCGGTTGTCAGGGTTTTCTCGGAGATCGCGCTCTTAACGTTATCCAAATCGAGCTTGTACTGCTCCGCAAGGTTGTTGTACTCCTTCTCGATATCCTCCGCGGTGACTTCGATATTCTCGATCTGAGCGATCTTCTCAAGACACAGACGCATATCGACCTGGCGCTTTGCGGCGTCCTTGAAGTTAGCGCGGAACTGCGCCATCGTCATACCGGTGTACTTGAGGTAATCGTTGATGTTGATGCGTGTTCTGGCTACCCATTCGCGCGCGATCTCGTCGATACGGCGCTCGTACATTACCTGCGGGATCTCAGCCTTCATATTCGCGAGCATCTTGTCCATAAGCTCAGAATCGGATGCGTCCTCGGCCTCCTCGCCGTACTGCTTTTCGAGCTTCTCGCGGATCTCCGCTTTCAGCTCGTCGACGGTATCCTTATCGGAAACGTCCTTTACAAAGTCGTCGTCAAGCTCGGGCATCTCCTTTGCCTTGATCTCGTGCAGCTTGCACTTGAACACAGCGGGCTTGCCCTTGAGGTTGTCAGCCTGATAATCCTCGGGGAATGTAACGTTTACGTCGAATTCCTCATCAACGCTCTTGCCGATGACCTGCTCCTCGAAACCGGGGATAAAGGTGTGAGAACCGATCTCGAGCGGGAACTTCTCGCCTTTGCCGCCGTCAAATGCCTCGCCGTCAACAAAGCCCTCAAAGTCGATAACAGCGGTATCGCCGTCCTGAACGGCTCTGCCCTCGACGGTAACGATACGCGCAACTCTGTCACGCATCTTGTCGATCTCCTCCGCAACTGCCTCATCGGTAACAGTCTTGACAGTTTTCTTTACGCTTATACCCTTATAATCGGAAACCTCGACCTCGGGCTTAACGATGATATCAGCCTTGAGAGATACGCCGTTCTCCTTGCTTACCTCTACCACCTCGGTATTCTCGACGTTGATCACCTCGAGACCGGTCTTGTCGATGATCTCCTCGATATTGTCGTTGTAGAGCAGATTTACCGCGTCCTCATAGAAAACGTTAGCGCCGTAGTGGGTCTCGATGAGCTTTCTGGTCGCCTTGCCCTTACGGAAGCCGGGGATGGTGATCTTGGACTTCTGACGGTTATAGACGGTGTTGAGAGCCGTCTCAAACTCGTCCGCGCTGAATTTCACTTCAATCGCGTAAGTATTTGTCGCCGTATTGTTCTGAGATATGATTTCCATTTTCATTTCCTTCCTTGTCCGAAGACAATGCCCGGACAACTTTTATTTTAATTTAATTTATTTTTACCGGATCAAATCCGACGCCGTCCGCGGAAACGAGCTTGTAGGTCACTCCCGCGCGCTCTCCGTTCAGCGCGCCCTTTATACTGTACCCGTGCAGGTGCGCGTAATAGCAGCGCTTTACGTTGTACTTGCGGAGCATCTCCGTTAAGAAAACGTTCTCCTCCGTGCCGTATATCGGCGGATAATGGATAAACGCGACCAGTTCGCCGCCGAGCTTCACGCCCTCCCGCAGAGAGGCTTCAAGCCGTCCCGCCTCGCGGTTGAGGACTTTAAGGTCGGCGGGTTCGCCGTTTTCCCGTATCCAGCCGCGCGTTCCGCAGATCGAGATACCCTCGGCGAGGTACGCGTTGTTGAACAGGAAGCTTATCGACGAAAAACCGTTGTCATTCACGAACGAGGTGATCTTGTTCATAGTGGACCACCACAGGTCGTGATTTCCCTTGACGAGTATCTTCCTGCCGTTAAGCTCCTTGTGGATAAACTCCAGATCGCTGAAGCTGTCCTCCAGCTTCAGCGCCCATGAATGATCGCCGAGCAGCACCACGGTATCATCATCGGTGATCTTACTGTTCCAGTTTTCGCGCAGACGTTCAAGATAATTCGTCCACCCCGAAAAGATATCCATTGGCTTGTCGCAGCCAAGCGAAAGATGCAGGTCTCCGATCGTGTATATCAAGAGTTCACCCTGCCTTATTTGCCAAGAAATTTCAGCACATAGTCGCCCATCTGCTGCTTTTCAACGGTCTCGGTAAACCGCACCGCCTTGTCCTTGGTTGCCGCGAGCGGAGCGGGCATCTTCGTACCCGTTTCGGTCTCGAGCTTCGAGCTAAGCTCAAACTCGTCCTCGATATCGCCTTTGCCTCCGACAGCCTCATAACCGGCTCTGCCGAACTTGTACGGGTTCGCGGTCGAAGCGATTAT
>CAMWVP010000188.1 GCA_947177735.1 uncultured Clostridia bacterium | reverse complement strand
ATTTCAAAAACCCCCCCAAAACGATTTACCCGGGGTTTCCCCCGCCAGCGGGGGGGAAAACCGCATAAAATAAGGATTTAAATTTTATAAAAACCATTTAATCAGCGGTTTCACAATTCGGTAGGCATATGTTTTTTTCTTTATATTATAGCACATTTGCTCCAAAAGGTCAAGCGCGTAAAAGCCGCCCAAGCCGTAGAGCATTGGGCGGCGGTGTATTACTTGATCTCCGCGTGGAATTCCTGGAGCGACTTCACTCCGGGAGCGGCATTGTTCTTTATCGCAGCAATGCCCTCGGCGCTCGCCTTTGCGGCAGCCATCGTGGTGATGTACGGAACGCGGTGCTTTATCGCCGCCTTGCGTATGTAGCTGTCGTCGTTCGCGCTGGTCTTGCCCGCGGGAGTGTTGATGATGAGCTGTATCTCGCCGTTCGCTATCTTATCGGTGATGTTCGGTCTGCCCTCGTAGAGCTTGAGCACCTTTTCGGCGGCAACGCCCGCCGCGGTGATAAGCTCAAAGCTCTTGCCCGTGGAGAGTATCTTGAAGCCGAGCTTTTCAAACGCCTTTGCGATGTCGACGAGCTCGGGCTTGTCGCGGTCGCATACCGACAGCAGCACCGTTCCCTCCATCGGGAGCCTCGTCTGGGTGGCCTCCTGCGCCTTGTAGTACGCCTCACCGAAGCTGGGAGAAATACCCAGCACCTCGCCCGTGGAGCGCATCTCGGGACCAAGAACGGGGTCTACCTCCTGGAACATATTGAACGGGAACACCGCCTCTTTGACGCCGTAATGCGGTATCACGCGATCGTGCAGCTCGGGTACGGGAGAAGCCTTGCCCGTGAACTGCGCGGTCATTATCTCGGTCGCGATCTTCACCATATTGATGCTGCAAACCTTGGAAACGAGCGGCACGGTGCGCGACGCTCTGGGGTTGGCTTCAAGAACATAAACCGTATCGCCCTCAATAGCGTACTGCATATTCATAAGCCCGACAACGCCCATCTCCACCGCGATCCTGCGCGTGTATTCCTTGATGGTCGCGATGTGCTTGTCGGAAAGATTTTTCGCGGGGAGTATGCATGCCGAGTCGCCGCTGTGAACGCCCGCAAGCTCGATATGCTCCATAACGGCGGGCACAAAGCAGGTACCGCCACCCGGGCTCCGGGCGTCGGAAATAGCGTCAGCCTCGCACTCGGTGGCGTGGTTGAGGAAACGGTCAATGAGTATCGGACGGTCGGGAGTTACGCCGACAGCCGCGCTCATATAAACGCGCATCATCTCATCGTCGTGAACGACCTCCATTCCGCGTCCTCCGAGAACGTAGGACGGGCGCACCATAACGGGGTATCCGATACGGTTGGCTATCTCGAGCGCGTCCTCGACGGTTACCGCCATTCCGCTCTCGGGCATCGGGATACCGAGCTTTTCCATCATCGCGCGGAAGTGGTCGCGATCCTCCGCGAGGTCTATCGTCTCGGGAGTCGTGCCGAGGATATTCACGCCGTTCTTCTTCAGCTTAGCCGCGAGGTTGAGCGGCGTCTGTCCGCCAAACTGCGCGATAACGCCGACGGGCTTCTCCTTTTCGTGGATAGCCAGAACGTCCTCGAGCGTCAGCGGTTCGAAGTAGAGCTTGTCCGAGGTGTCGTAGTCGGTGGAAACGGTCTCGGGATTGCAGTTGACGATAATCGACTCGAAGCCGAGTGACTTCAGCGCCAGAGCCGCGTGAACGCAGCAGTAGTCGAACTCGATACCCTGACCTATTCTGTTCGGACCTCCGCCGAGTATCATAATCTTGGGTCTATCGGTATTGACGGGGCTCTTGTCCTCGTCGAGATTATAGGTGGAATAGTAGTAAGCCGCGTTTTCGGTGCCGCTTACATGAACGCCCTCCCACGCCTCGTTTATGCCGTATTCCTTGCGCTTTTCGCGGATATCCTCCTCGGGAACGTCAAGCAGCTTGGCAAGATAGCAGTCGGAGAAGCCGTCGCGCTTTGCCTTAAGCAGCACGTCCTTTGCGGGAACGCTGCCCTTTACCGCCGCAAGAGCCTCCTCTTCGTCGATAAGCTCCACCATCTGCTCGAGGAACCAATGCTTTATCTTGGTAAGGTTATAGATTTCCTCAACGGTCGCGCCCTTGCGCAGCGCCTCGTAAATGATGAATTGCCGCTCGGAGGACGGATAGGTGAGCTTGGAAAGCAGCTCGTCCTTGCTCAGCTCGTGGAAGTTTTTCGCGTAACCCAAGCCGTAGCGTCCCGTTTCGAGGGAGCGGATAGCCTTCTGGAACGCCTCCTTGTAGGTCTTGCCGATAGACATTACCTCGCCGACAGCGCGCATCTGTGTACCGAGCTTGTCCTGTGCGCCCTTGAACTTCTCGAACGCCCACCGCGCGAACTTGATAACGACATAATCGCCGTCGGGAACGTACTTATCAAGCGTACCGTACTTGCCGCAGGGTATCTCATTAAGGGTCAGACCGCACGCGAGCATTGCCGAAACCAGCGCGATCGGAAAGCCCGTAGCCTTAGAGGCGAGCGCGGACGAACGCGAGGTGCGCGGGTTGATCTCGATAACGACGATACGTCCCGAAACGGGATCGTGAGCGAACTGGCAGTTACAGCCGCCTATTACCTCGATAGCTTTAACGATACTGTACGAGTACTCCTGTAATTTCTTCTGAACGTCCTCGGAGATCGTCAGCATAGGCGCGGAACAGAAGCTGTCGCCCGTGTGAACGCCGATAGGGTCGATGTTCTCGATAAAGCAGACGGTTATGACGTTGTTTTCCGCGTCGCGGACTACCTCGAGCTCAAGCTCCTCCCAGCCCGCGATCGACTCCTCGACGAGAACCTGTCCGACGAGAGAAGCCTGCAAGCCCCTCGCGCAGACGACTTTAAGCTCGTCAACATTGTATACCAGACCGCCGCCCGCGCCGCCCATGGTGTACGCGGGACGGAGCACTACGGGATAGTGCAGCTTGTCCGCGATGGCAAGCGCCTCATCGACGGAGTACGCCACCTCGCTTCGCGGCATCTCTATGCCGAGTTTTTCCATGGTGTGCTTGAACTCGATACGATCCTCGCCGCGCTCGATAGCGTCCACCTGCACGCCGATGACCTTAACGCCGTATTTTTCGAGAACTCCCGCCTCGGAAAGCTCCGAACAGAGGTTCAGTCCGCTCTGTCCGCCGAGATTTGGCAGCAGCGCGTCGGGGCGCTCCTTCTCGATTATCTGCGTCAGCCGCGCAACGTTCAGCGGCTCTATGTAGGTTATGTCCGCAACATCTGGGTCGGTCATTATCGTCGCGGGGTTGGAGTTTACGAGAACTATCTCATAGCCCAGCTTTTTCAGCGCCTTGCACGCCTGCGTGCCCGAGTAGTCGAACTCACACGCCTGTCCGATGATGATCGGACCCGAGCCGATGATCATTATTTTGTTTATATCCGTCTTTTTTGGCATATTCTATCTCCCTATCCATTATTTGGATATTACGGCGGTCTCTCCGAAAATATCCCATTAAATATAATCATACCACAAACGCGCGAAAAATGCAATATAAAAATCCAATATTTCCGAAAAAATGTATGCGCGCTTTAGTAGAGCGTGTTCACATTAACCGAAATGCCCGGATTTCGGAGCGGATTTTTCGCAGAACGAGGCGAAAATTCGCAGACGTACTGTATGTACTTCAAGAATTTTCAACGAAGTTGTGCGGAAAATCCGCCGAAAGACAGGCGTTGAGCGGTAATGTGAACACGCTCTAGTTTACCGTCCTGCTCTCCCACTTCTCGTACATATAGAACGTCACCGAGATCACCGTCGCAATCGTCCAGCCTATCGGCCAAGCTATCCAGATACCCGTCGAGCCGAGCGCCGTCGTCGACAACACCTCCGCAAGCGCCACGCGAAGTATCAGATCGGTAACTGTCGCTATCATAAACCTGCTCATCAGTCCCGCGCCGCGCAAAACTCCGTCCGTGACTAGCTTTACCGAGATAACGAAGTAAAACGGCGAAAGTATCCGCAGAAACAGCGTTCCCACGTCCACCGCCTCACCGGTCGGAGCTTCCAGAAACAGGTAAACCAGGTGCTTTCCAACAAAAAGATACAGCAACGCAAGCGGCAGGCAGATGATCCACACAAGCTTGATCCCCGCCTTATGACCCTCCTTTATCCTGTCGTACTTCAGCGCGCCGATGTTCTGGGCGGTGAAGTTGGAAATGCCGTTCGCAAGTGTCGTCAGCGACGTTATGACCATATTGTTCAGCTTGACCGCCGCCGAATAACCCGCCATAGTCGCCGTTCCGAAGCCGTTGATGACCGACTGTATCACGATGTTGCCCACCGAGATAAAGCTCTGCTGCAAAATGCTTGGTACGGCTACTGCCGCTATCCTCCCGAGCAGTCCGAACGAGAAAATACGCGGCTTTTCGGTGCACTCTATCTTCCTGAATTTGATAAAAACCACCGCTACGGCAAGAACGCAGCTCACACCCTGACAGATGAGCGTTGCCCAAGCAACTCCCGGAACACCCATTTTGAACGCTGCCACGAACAGAATATCCACCGCTATATTTGACACCGACGAACAGGCGAGGAAGATAAACGGCGTTTTGGAGTCGCCCAGCGCCGAGAAGATTCCTGTCGCCACATTATAATAAAACACGAACGGCAGACTCAGAACATAGATATCTAGGTACTTTTTCGAGTCGGCGAAAACATTGTCGGGCGTTTTGATGAGCCGCAGCAGGTCGCCGCCGAACATCATTCCGCATATCATCAGCGCCGCGCAGAGAAAGCCGCTCGCGATAAGCGTCGTGTACACCGCCGTTTTCATATCGGCGTTCTTCTTCGCGCCGAAAAGCTGCGAGCAGATGACAGAGCAGCCTATATTGCAGCCGAACGCGAACGCTATGAAGATCAGCGTTATCTCGTAGCTGTTGCCGACGGCGGCGAGAGCGTCGTTGTTGATGAACTTTCCCGCGACAAAGCTGTCGGCGATGTTGTATAGC
>CAMWVP010000187.1 GCA_947177735.1 uncultured Clostridia bacterium | reverse complement strand
GTTTGGCATTTTGTGAAAATTATGTCATTTCTATATAATTTTCTTTAAATTTAATGTAAATTTATAAAAAATGACTATTGAAATTGACAAGTTATTATGATATAATTTTTATGGTAGTAAAATACCGCGTGGAAAGTTAAACTTTTAGAGAGGTTGGCAATACCCTGAGTTATCTGTGTATCTCTGACCTCCGGCTTCTGATGTAGGAGGATTACGCAAATGAACAACGTAGAACTGGCAAAAAAGGTTGAGGGATACCTCAAGGGAAGCGCGGCAAAGGCTAAGAAGTTTGAAGATCTCGTAGCGGTTTCCTTTTCGCTCCTCTCCGAGAATGATGAAGATATTTATGTCACTGTTCGGGACGGAAAGATCGATATCGCTCCCTATGCTTACAATGATAACAACTGTGCGGTAGAGGCTGCCGCCGAGATAATCGACAAGATGTTCTCGGGCGCTCTCTCGTTCGATGAGGCTCTCGCGAACGGCTCTGTTCAGGTAAAGAGCGGCGATCCCGCTAAGCTTAAGGCTCTCGAGTGTCTGGTTCCGTCCAAGAAGGCTGCAAAGCCCGCGGCTAAGGCACCGGCAAAGTCTGCTGCTAAGGCACCCGCAAAGACCGCTGCTAAGGCTGCTCCCAAGGCAGCTGAGAAGAAGGCTCCCGCGGCTAAGACTGAAGAAAAGAAGGCAACTCCCGCAGCTCCTGCTGCAAAGCCTGCAGCGCCTGCCGCAAAGCCTGCAGCGCCTGCCGCAAAGTCCGCAGCAAAGAAAGCAACTCCCGCTAAGCCCGCAAGCAAGGGCAAGAAAAAGTAATTGACCGAATAGCGAAACAGAACAATTGTGGTGTCGAGCGATTAAGCTTGACACCACTTTTTGTATTTGACGCATTGGCGCGTTCGGTATAGAAGTGCTTAAGCGTTTGGCACCCGTATTCCGTTCGTGACGGACTGCCTATATCGCGTCCATAAAGCTGCCGAGCACCTTGAATGCCTTGGCGGCGGACTTTCTGCGGAAACGGCGGCTACGCGTCAGCGACTTTACCGCCATAAACGCCAGACCGCCCGTTATAACGCCCGCGGCGGCGCTTTTTATATAGCTTTGCGCTTCCTTGCTCATTGTGATATCAACTCCTTTTCTTGTAGTTTTCACCGATATTCTCTGCAAAATACCGCAAAGATATGCTAAGCAATAATTTGCAATTAAGAAACCGGAGCGCGTTCACTTTACGCTTGACAATTAAAGCTCGGTATGATATAATAAACTAAAGCATTTAAAATAAGAAAAGAGGTTATATGATGAAAACAGTTACAAAAAGGCTTGGCGCGTTTGCCGCGGCGCTTATAATAATGCTGTGTGCGGGCTGTAATAAGGAACAAGGCAGCACTCCCAACAGTACGCCCGAAAGCTCGGCTGTGCAGGATGGAGAGCCCTCCGCTCCCGAGAGCAGCACGCCCGAGGACGCGGGAACTCCCGAGGAATGGACGGAGCTCTCTCAGACAGAGGTCACGGCGGCGATGGGCATGGGATGGAATCTCGGGAATCAGCTTGAGGCTTCCAGCAACGGCACGCCCTCCGAAAAGGCGTGGAACAATTACCGCATCGAGCCCGATCTGCTTAAGCTCGTTAAAGAAAACGGCTTCAGTACAGTAAGGATCCCCGTTTCCTATCTCTCGATGATAGGCAGCGCTCCGGATTACACCATCGACAAGGAGTGGCTTGACAGAGTCGAGGAGGTCGTGAATTACGTCCTTGATAACGATATGTTCGCGATCATAAATATGCACGGCGACGGGTATTACACCGTTGACGGCGGCTGGCTGCTCTGTGCCGAGGACGACGACAAGCAGGTCGAGATAAAGGCGAAGTACGAGGCGGTCTGGAGGCAGATTGCCGACCGCTTCAAGAACTACGACGAACACCTGATATTCGAGTCGATGAACGAAGAGTTTGACGGCACCTACGGCAATCCCAACGAGAAAGCATACCAAAACATCAACGCTTACAATCAGTTATTTGTTGATACGGTGCGCAAGACCGGCGCGAACAACACCAAGCGCTGGCTGCTTATGCCCGGCTGGAACACAAACGTACAGTACACCACCGGCGATTTTGGCTTTGTCATCCCCGAGGATACGCTTTGCGAGTCGCCCGACAAGCGCCTTATGATATCGGTGCACTACTACGATCCGTATAACTTCACCATCAACGAGACAAAGGGCGAATACAAGACCCAATGGGGCAAGTACGCTGTCGAGGATATAGAAAGATCCTGCAACGAAACTTACGTGAACGCGGTCATGATGAAGCTCAATCAGAGCTTTGTAAGCCAAGGGTACCCTGTCGTTATAGGCGAGCTCGGCGTTCAGGATAAGTCGGTAGCCGCCGAATACTTCCCCGAGTTCAGGCGCTACTGGACGGAGTGCGTTGTCAATGCCGCAAAGAATCAGGGCTGTATTCCCGTTTACTGGGACAACGGCTATAACGGCGACAAGGGCTTCGGTCTGTTCGACAGAGTTAAGTTCACCGTGACCCAGCCCGAGCTTATCGAGGCTATGATCCGCGCCATCAACGCCGAGGGTGAGTACGAAATAGCGCCGCCCGCGGGCTTTGAGAAGGAAGAGGAATCCGACGTGGCATAACCGTACATATTATCATAAAATTTTCGGGTGTCGAGCATATGCTCGGCACCCGATTTTCTATGAGAACAAGTTCTGTGTATCCGCGTTTACTTCGCGAGATATCCGTTTACGATCCTTACCATCATATCGTTCAGCCGCTCGACGTTGTACGCGCCTACGGTCGGCTCGATATGTCCGTAACCTACGCCGCTGTCGTCGGTCAGGAATGTGTACGTGCCGCCCGTCGTGAACGCCATCGTGCGCAGGAGGTACTCGGTAGACTTGTCGATACCGCTGCTCGCTATGGGGATTATGCGTATGCCCATTGCCGCGGCGGCGGCAACGTATTTGTTCACGCTGTCGATGATCTGAGCGTCGTCGTGAGGAGGAGCGTCCAGCACGAGGAACAGTATCTTCACGCTGTCGTCGTTCCAGTCGTGACCGTTGACCGCGCTGTCGAGTGCCGTATGAACTGCCTCGGGGAAGTCTCCGCCGCCGCTTGCGGACTGTGCGCGGATAGCCTCGGCTACCTCGTCGATGTTGTCGCTGAACGGGAACTGGCGAACCTCGTATTCGTCCTCGGTGTCGCGGTAGAAGTTGACGGAAACGCGGGTCGGGATATTGGCGTTATTGGACTTTATGCTCTTTACGATATCCTCCAGCTCGACCTTGAGATATTCAAGCTCGTCGCCCATCGAGCCCGTAGTGTCGCACATTATCATCAGATCGAGCTTTTGAGCGACAGGCGATACCGCGCCGTCCAGAGCGACGGAAAAGCTCAGATCGTGTTCGTCGAGAACCCAATCCACCTGTGCGGTTGTACTCATATCCCCGCAAACCGTCGTTACCTCGAAAAGCAGCTCGTCCGAGAAAAGATAAGCCCTGCCCTTGTTGTCGGTCACCGACGAGATCTTATCGCCCCATTTGACTGTTGCGCCCTCAAGGGGCTTGCCATCAGAGGTAACTGTCACGGTCAGGCGGTAGTCGTCGGAAATGCGCCAGTCCTCTTTGTAGCGTTTCCAGTCGTCACGCGAGCCGTACAGCGCGTTCCAGTCAGCCCAATGCGAGTTGTCGTTCCACTCGCCGCCCGTAAGCAGTCCCGACTGCGGCGGTATAGCGGGCTCGATCGGAAACTCCGGGTCAACGGGGAAATCGGGATCGATAATAATGCAGCCGTCGTTCAACGCGCCACCGGGCTCTCCCTCAGCAGCGGCAGCGGGCGCTTCATCCGCGAAATCGAGCACTCCCGCCGTATCGGCCATACCATACTCGCCGTCAAACGCTTCGCTTATCTTATCGAAAAAAGAATCCTTTTTACCGCCTATGTCGGTGCCCTCAAACTTGGACGAGCTCGAATTGGCGGGCTCGGAACTTCCGCCCGCCTCGGGAGACGTGCTTGCGGGCTTGGAGCTTCCGCCCGATGCGGGAGACGTGCTCACCGGCTCGGAGCCGCTGTCCGTCGGAGACGCGTAGTCGTTGATGAAACCGCTTTGCGAGCAGCCTGCCATTGCCAGAACGGTCAGAATTGCCGTGAAAAATTTTACGTGTTTTTTCATATATAGTCCTCCTTATAATTCAATAGGAAATTTCTCGGGTTTTATAAGCGCATACCACTCGCCCTCAAACAGTATAAAACGATCCTCCATACCGTTGTTGACGTAGGAGAGCTCGCCGTCCGAGAATGTAAACAAATACGCCTCACCGCCGTCACTGTCGCCCGGAGCCTCGCCGTCGGGATAGGTGCGGTGCTCGAGCTTCAAGCCGCCAAGCCACTCCGACAGCGCGGCTTTTTCCGCGTCGGAAAGCTCGAGTTCTTCGATCGGTCCGCAGTGGACATACTCCGCCTTTCGGATATCGGAAACGTCAACGCCGAGCTTAGAGAGGTTTTCCGCGTCGTTTGCGCCGATCATACTGTCCGCGCCGCCAATAACGGGCGGATCAGAGGTGCAGCCTGACATCGTCAGCGCTGCGGCTGCCGTGACTAATGCAAAAAAAATTTTCATGACCCTGCCTCCGCTTGATTGATTTGTCCTTTCAATTGTAATACGCAGCCGGCGGCTAAAAGGTTTCACTTTTCCGGAAATTTTTTGAAGGCAACACCGTACAAAGATTGTGCGGCAGTTGCGCCGGCAGATTTTTCGTCAGATTGTACAACGAGGACGACGCAAGGCTGACGCGGCGTTTTGCGCGCAGCGCATAATGCGTGCTAGGACGAATTGTGCAAGATGACGGAAAAGATGCAAGCAAATGTCGCACAAAGCCCAAAGGGCGGTCTTTGTGCGGTGTTGCCTAAAGTTTTTTCACAAGTTGGCGGTTTATTCACCGGGCTGTCACTTGCTGTAACAAAAACTTCCGTAATTACACAAAAACTTCACACTAATTCTATTGACAAAAAATAATGATTGATATATAATAATAT
>CAMWVP010000186.1 GCA_947177735.1 uncultured Clostridia bacterium | reverse complement strand
GAGGCTCGGTTGCGATTATCGGGGCGAACGGAACTATCGACTACACCGCTAAAACAGGCGGCAGAGGAGAACAAACTCCAATATTCAACGGCGGTGAATATGCATTTACCGTGACATCTGCGGGATATAACAAAACGCTTTCTTTCACCACAAATCAGTCCTCGAGCGGAAATAATTCCGATCCCTCGAACAACCCCGGCACGGGCGTTTCAGGTGTTGCTGCTGCTTCAAGTGCAGCTTTGATCTCGGCACTCGCAGTGCTGGTCTCTAAAAAAAGAAAATAATTTCGTACATTTTGCCACCTGTAGCCTGTTTGGACAATGCTTACTGCGGCTTACGCCGCAGAGCGTTGTTCCCAAACAGCGCAAACGTCCTTGTTTTCACCTCTGCTGCGACTGCGGCAACATCGTGTTGCCGCTCGGCGGAAAACCGGACGGCATTTATTTGTGAGGTAGATATGCTGTTTTTTATTGCCGTAATTCTTGCGGTTTGTATTACAATATTTCTAAAAACTCCGCTGAAAAAATGTCCGATTGCTTTTTATTTGATGGCGGTTATAATATCCGCAGCGATGTCGATTTTTGACTTCCGCGGCGCTCCGGACTTTGTAAATAATTATATAATCGCGTTATTCAGCCGCGGTGTTCTGGCAACGGGTTTGTGGGCGGTTGTGATGTGGACGGGGGCGCTTCCAAACGGCTCTAAGCCGATAAAAGCGCTTATGCCTATACGCGGCGAGCTGTCGATCTTTGCGGCACTGCTGACGCTCGGGCACAATATCGGATTCGGAAAAACTTATTTTGTGCGTATGTTTACCGCGCCCGGTTCCATGAGTTCTCAGCAGCTTGCGGCAGGAATTATCTCAATAATTATGTTGGTGATAATGATTCCGCTGACCGTGATGTCATTTCCGAAAATACGCAAAAAGTTTAAACCGAAAACGTGGAAAAATATTCAGCGCTCGGCGTATGCTTTTTACGCGCTGATCTATACTCACGTTATGATATTGAACGTTCCGTTTGCAATTGCCGGAAGAAGCGGATATCTGCTTAATGTCGCGGTTTATTCCGTTGTATTTATCGGTTACGCGGCTTGTCGTATACGCAAGCAGATCGTTTTAAAGAAAAAGCCGGAGAAAAAGGCGGTGCTGAATTTCTGTTCCGCAGCGGCTTCGATGGTGCTTTGCGCGGTGATCGTAACGGTCGCTGTTCCGAAAACAAACGCTGCGAAACCCAATAATATTTCTACAAGCACCGAGAATAGTTCCGCTGAAACACCGCATAGTCCGGCAAACGGCTCAACCACGCAAACAAGCAACGAAAATAGTGTAAACCCAATCACTTCATCTGTTGAAAGCTCTTTGCAGAGCGCCGGTTCGGAAAGTGTTCCCGAATCTTCGTCAACCGTTGAATTTACGCAGTCCGAACCGCAAATTGAAAGTTCATCAATCTCATCGCAAATCAGTTCATCAAAACAACCCGAACCGATCCCCGAACCCGAATATGTTTACAACAACGGAGTTTACACCGCCTCCGCATATGGTTATGACGGGGATATTATCGTAAGCGTAACCATAGAGAACGACAAGATCATCAGAATAGAAGCGGACAGTGAGGAAAGCGATCTGTGGTATTTTGACAGTGCTGTTGACACAGTGATCTCGAGGATCATATCGGCGCAGAATACCGAGGTAGACGCGGTTTCCGGAGCCACATTCAGTTCAAAGGGAATTATGTCGGCTGTCGCAGACGCGTTGGCTTCCGCTAAAAGGCAGTAAATTATGAGGAAATTTGTAGTTGTTTTCGTATGCTGCATATTATTTTTTTGCGGCTGCGCGGATTCCGTTCACGAATCGGTATCGGATATTTCGGGAGCGCAAAGCAATAACGTATCGCTGCACACCGCAGAATTGTTTGCAATGGACACATATATGACACTGAAAGCGTATTGTGCCGATGATAATCCGCTGAACTCCGCACAAGCGATTATTGAATCGCTTGAAAAGGAGCTTTCGGTCACCTCATCTGACAGCGATATTTCCCGATTGAACAACGCACAAGGCGAAGAGATCGTGTTAAATTACGACTGCGCGGAACTTATAAAAAACGCGCTTGACTTGTGCGAAAGAACAAGCGGCGCATTGGATATAACGATCTATCCGATATTGCGGGAGTGGGGATTTACCACAGGAGATTACAAAATTCCGGTTCCCGAAAATATCCGTTCACTGCTTACAAATGTAAATTATTCGGCTGTTTCGGCAGCGGAGAACAGCGTTCAATTGCCCTCGGGTTATATGATCGATCTTGGCGCGGTCGCAAAAGGTTACACGAGCGACAAAATTATTTCAATGTTTAAGGAAAGCGGAATAACCTCCGCAATAATTTCCTTGGGCGGAAACGTCCACACTCTCGGCAGCAAGCCCGACGGCAGCGCGTGGAAGATCGCGCTGACCGATCCGAATTTACCGCAGACCTATATCGGAAATCTTGAAATCGTCGATAAAGCGGTTATAACCTCGGGAAGCTATGAGAGATATTTCACCGGAGATGACGGAACGCGGTATTGTCATATAATCAGTCCGTTTGACGGCCATCCCATAAATAACGGGATAGCGTCGGTCACGGTGATCGGCGACAGCGGAGTGCTCTGCGACGCGCTTTCAACAGCGCTTTTCGTTATGGGTAAAGAAGCCGCTGTCGAACATTGGCGCAAACACTGTGACTTTGAAATGATAATCATTACCGATGGCGGTAAAGTATTCGTAACAGAAGGAATACATAATAGCTTTTCCCTTTCGCGTGTATATGAAAAAAGCAAATTGGAAGTGATATACAGATGAAAAAACATTTTGTATTGATTATAATCTGTGCGGCGGTGTTCATTGCTGCCGCAGTATCATCGGTTGTTATGCTGAACGCTCCTGCCGGCGATATTGTAAAAATAAAAAGCAACGGCGAGCTTCTGTATACTATCGATCTTTCCAATTCTCCGGACAGAACCATTATCGTTGAATATAACGGAAAAGAAAATACGCTCGAAATTAAGGATCATAAAATACGCGTATTGGAAGCAGATTGTCCGGACAAGGTCTGCGTAAATACGGGTTGGTTGGACTCTCCCGCAATTCCCATAATATGCCTGCCGAATAAGCTGATAATCGAATTTGAAAACAATGACGCGGATGCCGCCGCAAGGTAGAAATATGGACGTAAAAAAGCTAACGAAATTAAGCCTGCTGACTGCGGTCGCGCTAATTATTTTTGTAATTGAACTGCGCCTTCCCAATATCGTACCGATCCCGGGCGTTAAATTGGGGCTTGCGAATATAGTGACGGTTTACGCATTATATAATTACGGTATTCGCGATACCGCTATGATCTGCGCGGTACGGATATTTCTCGGATCTCTTTTTTCGGGGAATTTAATGGCAATGCTTTTTGGCTTTGGAGGAAGTCTGCTTTGTATAATTGGAATGTCACTGCTGAAAAAAGTAGTCACCGATAAATATTTATGGTTGTTAAGCATTTTCGGCGCGGTTTTCCATAATATAGGACAGATCGCTGTTGCTTGTGCGGTAATGCAGACTTTTGCGGTTATCGGGTACTTGCCTTTCTTAATAGTAACTGGCTGTATTGCAGGTTTTTTTACGGGAATGTGCGCACAGCTTTTGATTTTAAGATTAAAAATGCGATAAAAGACATAATTGATTTAAAAAAACACGGTCGAAGTACACACCTCGACCGTGTTTGCTTTTGTAAATTTAGGGGATAGTTGGAATCAAACCAAAGCCTTACCGAGATTCACGCACGCTGCTTCTGCGTCCGCGTCGGGTGCCTCATTACAGATAACATAATCACACGCAAGAACCGCTCCGTTCGCTATACAAGATTCCTCCCAATTACGCATCCACTCGCCGTCTCCCCAGCCGTATGAACCGAACAAGGCAATTTTCTTGCCATTGAGTTTTGGTTCACAACTCGAAAACATCGGCTCAAATTCACTTTCCTCAAGCTGCTCCGAACCCATAGACGGGCATCCGAACGCTATCGCATCAAAGTTGTCCATCATATCCGCGCTGAATTCCGCCGCCGTGCAGCATGTCACTTCTGCACCTGCGGCTCTTGCGCCCTCGGCAACCTTTGCTGCCATAGATTCCGTATTGCCGGTACTACTCCAATAAACCACCGCTATTTTACTCATTATGTAAAACTCCTTTCATTATTTGAGGAAGCATTTTGCGCCGCCCCTAATATATGTCAAGCAGCCACGGTAAGCTGCCGAACACTCCTTCCCTGCTCCCAAAGACGCATATAAACCGTTTCACACTTCTTATAACGCGCAAACGTTTTTTCCGCCTCGCATTCGTTGCAATATACTTTCCAACAGCCTGTGCATTTGCAGTTTTGCCCTTTGTTTTTGATGAACCCTATCACATCGTCAAGGGGATATCCGAGAAAAACCCCGATCTCGTGCGGAAAATCTCCAAGCTCGGTCAAATGTGCTCTCAATGTGGAAAGCGCCGCGCCGATATTCGTACCGCAGTATCCGCTGTTGTGAAGAAAACGCTCGATTTTCGGGCAGCATAATGCCTCGCGCAGCTTGTTTTTTCTGAACACATAGATCAAAGCGCGGTTATCTGTTTCCCGCAGCGCGATCATAGCAACGCCTTTATCGGATAAGCTCTTATTCCACTTGCGAAGAACCTCGTTCAGCTCTTTATGACAGGTAAATTCAAGCGTAAACAAGCTGGCTGTTTTCAAAGAGGCAAGCGTTGGCGAGCAGTGCCGAATCAGACCTTTTTCAATGCTTTCGAATAAATTCATCTGCGTTCCTCCATGTATCAGCGGGATTGAGTTAGTTTATGCTAACTCAATCCCAAAAATAAATACCGGGACAAAATTCGCCGGCAATTTCACAAGTTGGTATAAACTAACTTAAATATATTATAGCATATCAAATGGCAGTTGTCAATACTTTTTTTTAAAAGTTCCAAAAAATTTTTAAAACCTCTTGACATTTTGAAAAAAATATGCTAAAGTATAATTA
>CAMWVP010000185.1 GCA_947177735.1 uncultured Clostridia bacterium | reverse complement strand
GGTTAAGTTATTTTAATGCGCGACTGCCTTACAGTCGCGCGGTTTAAAAGGTTAAGTTATTTTAATGCGCGACTGCCTTACAGTCGCGCGGTTTAAAAGGTTAAACAGTTGTGCGGTTGTAACCGATAAAAAATTAAAGGCAGCGCATTATGCGCTGCCTTTGTTAGTTTTCCGCTTAGGATATGTTCGATCCTCTTATTGTTCCTCATCGGGTATGATAATTTCGTCGGTGTCCACAGCGTTTCCCGAGTAATTCAAAAGCAAACCGTTAGCATAGTGTACGCTTATCAACCGCATCGTGCCTGTCTCGTCCGTAAACTCGCAGGCGATATCGCGCTTACCGTCGCCGTCGTTATCCGTCAGCTTCACGCAGAGGAGCCGCGCGGCATTGGAAATAATTACGTTCTTAACGCCGTCTTTCTCGGCGTAGACCGCCGTGCTGTCCGCCGAGAACGTCGTTCCGGGGAACTCGTCCATAGTCCACTCTGTAGGCTCCGAGCCCTTGAACACTACCTCGCTGTCGTTCGCCGTCATCATATCGAGAGTCAACGGCTGCTCCGATACTATATCGTTTTCCATGTATACGAACTTCCGAACGGTAAGACCGCCGCTGCCGCTGTCAAGCATGTAATCATAATTACAGCGATCCCAAAGCGTATAGCCGATACAGTTTGCGTAATCAAACGCCTCAATATGCACATCGATCATACCCGAGCCGTAAGCCACGGTCGAGACGATCTCGCGCATACCGTCGCCGTTCAGATCAACCAGATAAACGTCAAAGACCGGCATACCCATATACAGCATATAGCTGTTGTACATAAGGCTGTCGTACATCGGACCCTCGGGAACGCCGATATTACGCTCCGAAAGGACGCTTACACTATTGCTGTCGCAGCGGAATGTCACGTCCGGGAACTCCTCCATTGTCCACTGCTCTTCCTCGCTCTTGCCACATTCAAATACCTTGGTAATGCCCGCGCTGTCATCGGGAGCGGTCTGCGTATCGGAATTTTTGCCCTCTATCGTCAGGCTGAACTCGACGCTGTGCTCCGTGACCTCGCTGTTGACGTCGTTCGGGTCGGACAAGAGCTTGATTGTCGCCGTGCCCTTGAATTCACCAAATTCAAAATTGGAGGGTACGCTGTCGATCATATTCATAATCACGGCACGGAACGTCATCTCCTGAACATATTCCTCACCCGGCTCTATGATGTGCGAATCCAAAGCGTCGTCAAACTCCTTGCCGTAAACGTCAACGTCAACAAGCGACGATGAGCCGTTCGTTATCTGCGTCGATACCTCGGTGTGAGAGCCCTCTCCCTGTACGGGCATAAGCAGACCTATCGGCTTGTCTGTGGTGTTGCGGACGGTTGTCTTGACCCAGATATCCTCATCGGGAACAAAGATGTCCTTCTTCATCTTGACCGTCAGAATAACGCCATCGAAATTCTTCGACACGGTATGCTCGAACGTCTCAAGAGTTTCCACAAGCTCCGCGTATACCTTGTCCTCATACGGAATGGGATTACCGTAATAACCGTACTTGCCGCAGTCCTTGAGCACCTTGTTATTGCTGTCCGGCAGCGGGTAACGACCCTGCATCTCGTTTATGGCATAATAATAGCCGTCCCTTTCCTCAAGGAAATATACCCACCTGTCGCCGCAGATCATCGGAGACATCTGATAGAAAAGTATCTTTCCGTCATATACGATATCCGGCTGAGAGATAATTATCGAGTCACCCGTCTTTTTATCGCCTTTTATAACCTTATCGATATAAAACGTGTTGTATGACCGATGCTTATCGCCAAAATCAAATCCCTCGGTCGGCTCGATCGGAGCGGTTTGATGCGCAATATCGGTAAACTTTCCCGAAACGATCAGATCGCTTATATCCGCCAGCTGTTCGTAGCTTGAATAAACATCCCGGTCACCCTGTATACCGACATGATCCAGCTCGCCGTAGTCACCCATAAAGACATACTTTGCCTCCTCGGGATATTCGCTTTCAAAATATCCTTCATATTTCCAGTCGGGCAGACGCTTCTTAATCTCCTCGTAGACCTCGCTGCGGAATTCGTTTGTGTCGAATACGCCGTAAACGTTGTCGTTCAGCACAAACTCGTGCTCGCTGCCCGGCACGGGATAACGCCCGTCGCTGTCGCCAAGAGGAGAATAACCGCCGTCATCCTTTCTGAGGAAATATATCCACTTGTCGCCCTTGAGCATCGGGGTAAGATTGCTTAGCTGATAAAACTTGTTCTCACTAACGAACCCATTCTGAGATATCAGTATCTCCTCGCCCTCAAAGCATCTGCCCTTGACGACCTTGTCGATCTTGAATATATTGCAGCTGCATTCATCCTTCCAAGAAGACGCCACGAACCTGCCTTCCGGATCGACGTATTGGTGCGGATCGTCCGTAAATTCGCCGATAACTATCAGGTCGCTTCGCTCCTCAAGCGCTATAATATCCTCATAGACCTCACGCTCTATCGTTTCGCCATAACGACAATTTTCAAGCTCCGAATAATCGCCCGTATAGACGTATTTCGCCTCCTCGGGGAATGTGGGCGGGTCGTAAGCATGACAATCGCTTACCCAAATCGAAGTACCGTCCGACGCACCCGGCGCGGGAGGAGTTACCGCATTTCTGCCGCTGATATATTTAAAGCCGAAAATTCCGCCCACAGCCAGAACCGCCAGACACGCCGCGGCGGCGCCCCAACCCGCTATCGTTTTCCACAGCGGCGTGCGCTTCACGACGACAACGTTCTCGCCGTAGCTGCTGATGTGCTTGGCGTCCGCGATGACGTCATCGTCCAGATCGCCGAGCGCCTCGAACAGCTCTTCCGATCTTCGTGTATCTTTTATCATAGCTCGTAGCCTCTCTTTCTAAGGTATTCGCGCAGTTTTTTCCTGACGCGGTTTAATGTAACGTATACTTTGTTTTTACTCACGGTATACTCGGCGGCGATATCGGAAATTCCGTCGCAGTACCAGTACCTGCACACGAACATTCCCCTCTGCTCCGTCGGCAGCCCCCGCAGGAACTCGTTTATCTCCGCGGCGAGTTCCTTTGCGGCAAATTCGCCCTCGACGTCTCCGCTCGGGATAAGCTCGGAGAGCTCCTCAAAGACCGCCTCCGCGGCGCCGTTTCCCCGCTTCTGAGTGAGCGTCTGCCGCCGTCTGTTCAGCGCAACGTTCCGTGTCAGCTTTCCGAGGTAGGTCGACATCATCTCGGGCTCGTGCGGCGGGATGCTCTCCCAAGCCCGCATAAGCGCCTCGTTCACGCACTCCTGCGCCTCATCGTAGGAGCCGATGATATTCTCCGCTATTTTCGCGCAATAGCTCATATACTTGTCCGATACAGCTTTAAGCGCGCTCTCGTCACGCTCCAGAAACCGCTCGACGATCTCACGGTCGTTCATTCGCTCACCTCGCTTTCAATTGCCGGCAGATCGGGTTTTACCCTCTCACCTATATACACACGAAAAAAATTCTTTTCTTACACCCGTTTGCAAATTTTTTATTGCGCCGCCAATTATGTTTTACGCGGTTTTCCCCGCCTACGGCGGGGAAAACCGCTGAAATTTTGGAAAAGTTTAATCAGAACATAAGTAAGAATGCGCCTTTACAAAGTTTTTTCCAAAATATTGTGCAAAATTACTGTTGACTTCTACAATATGTTGTGATATAATAAATATGCACCGAAAAATACAAGGGGGTTCAATAATGATAGACGTTAATGTTATCGGCGGAAAACTGCCGCAGGAGGAGATCGATTACTATATAGAGTGCGCAAGGGAGAAGTACCCCGAAAAGCACCTCAGAGCCATCGACCTCGAGCTTGACGGCGACTTCGTGAACGCGAAGTACCACTTCTCGGACGTGCCGTTCCAGCGTATACGCAGGATCACGGGCTACCTCGTAGGCACGCTCGACCGCTTCAACAACGCAAAGCGCGCTGAGGAAAAGAATCGCGTTAAGCACGGTATGCAGTAATTCGTTGACTCGTTAATTCGACAAAAAACCTCCGTTGATCTCAACGGAGGTTTTAATTATTCCGCGGTACAGATAATAACATTCTTTCCGCTGCGCTTGCCGATATACAGCCGCTTGTCGACCATCGAGATAAGACTGTCTATGCCGAGATGCGGAGGTATCTTCGCGGGTTCGTCTGTCTCGGCGGCGTTCTCGGCGATATGACGTGCAGCGAGCGCCGCGCTCTCTTCCTCGCTGTCCGCGAAGCCGAACGTCATCGTTACCTTGACGGGTCTGCCGTCACTCTTGATGTCGAGCGAACTTATCGACGACTTGATAACGCTTATCCGCGCATAGCATTCCTCGTGGCTTCCGCGCATAACGATGAGCATCTCCTCACCGCCCCAACGGCACGCCATCTCGTTCTCGTTGGTGTTGTCGAGGATTATCCCCGCGACCGACTTCAGCACAACGTCGCCGCAATCGTGACCGTAAGTATCGTTGATCTTTTTGAAGTCGTCCAGATCACCCATTACAACGCAGTAGCTGTCGCCGCTCTTGATAAGCTCCTCAAAAAAGCTCCACAGGCTATGGCGGTTGTTAAGCCCCGTCAGCGAATCGTGAGTCGCCGCGAATTTGAGCTTATCGTTGGACGAGCGGAGCTGCTCCAACAGATCCGTGATCTCGGTAAAAAATATCAGCACAAATGCCACGACCATTACCAGTGTGAACAAAATGTTTATACTGCGCAGAACCATTATCTCGGTGCGCGAAAGCACGTGCATTCCCGTAACATCATAGATTGTGCCTGCTGTCTCTATCCAGCTGATCAGTATTATCAGTGTGAACAAAGTGATCATTCCGAACGCTACAGAGGACTTTATAAAAGACTCCCTATCGCAGTACACGAACAGATAATATCCATAGAGCGGAAACGCCATCAGCGGGTACAGGAAAAAGAACACCTCAAGCCCCTGAATCAGCGTGACCAAAACCGCGTGAACAAGTATTTCGGTAAACATTGCGATTATCCAGCCCAGCGCGTGACCGGTCATATCGTGCCGCATCACATAAACAC
>CAMWVP010000184.1 GCA_947177735.1 uncultured Clostridia bacterium | reverse complement strand
GAGCGGAGGCTTTCAGAAGCTGTACCGCGCTGCCGACGAGTCGCTGTATATGGGCGAGTGCAAGGGTTCGGGAAAGAACCCGTACATAACCTCCGCGGATTATATCGACCCCGATCACCCCGTGTTCCGCTGCTCGTGTCCGTCACGGCAGTTCCCGTGCAAGCACGCGCTCGGGCTGTTGTACGAGATGATGGCGAACAAAAAATTCGAGCTGTGCGAGGTGCCCGAGGATATCCAACGCAAGCGCGGTAAGATCGCCGCGAAGTCCGCGCCCGCAAAGGCTCCCGAGGATATGACCCCCGAGGAGCTTGAAAAAGCCGAAAAGAAAAAAGCCTCCGCTGAGAAGTCCGCGAAAAGCGCCAGAAAAAAGAAGCTCCAAAAGCAGCTTGAGGGACTCGACCTTGCCGAAAAGACAGTCAAGGATTTGGTCTCGGCGGGTCTCGGAACGATGGGCGGCGCTTCCCTGCCGACATACAAGAACCTCTCCAAGCAGCTCGGCGACTATTATCTCAACGGTCCGCAGCGGCTGCTGAACAGGCTGATGCTTGAGATCACGGCGTTTCAGAATGACAGTCTCGAGATACATTACGACAACGCGATCGACGCGCTTGAGAAGCTTTATTCACTTATCAAAAAGTCACGCGCGTACATCAATGAAAAGCTCGAGAGCGACGACGTTGCCAACGACGATACGATACTGTACGAGGAGCTTGGCGGAAACTGGAAGCTGTCGGAGCTTGAGGCTCTTGGCAAGTGCAAAAGAGACGCGCATATGGCTCAGTTGTCGTTCTGGGTGACGTTCGATGAGGCGCGCGGCGAGTATATTGACACGGGCGCTTGGTGCGACCTCGACGACGGTAATATTTACCTGACGAAGAATTTCCGTCCGCTGAAGTCGCTGAAATATGTTAAAGCGGAGGATTCGACATTTGGCGCGGCGGACGTTCCGTCAATTGCGATCTACCCGGGCGAGATCAATCCGCGTGTCCGTTGGGACAGCGCTGCGATTCGCGGACTTGTTAAAGAGGATTACGACAAAATGCGCTCACTTGCCACGACATCAATCTCCGCCGAAATGAAGTCGATCAAGAACAAATTGCAGAACGCAATGGCAAGCCCGATACTGTATAAGCTCGTGGCGTTCTCGAAGATCGGAAAGACCGAGGACGGGATCGCGATTAAATCTAAGAGCGGCGACACGATACTGCTTGAGGACTTCCCCGAGCTTGAGCCAACCGTCGTGCGGCTGGAAATCCTCCCCAACGTCAAGCTCGCCGAAAACGGCGTAATGCTGTGCGGTTTCTGGTACAACAGCGAAAAGCGCAGGATCTCCGCGCAGCCGCTGTGCATTATTCCCGACGGTGAAAATACTGTTGTCAGATTGTTGTATTAAGGAGGTATTGAAATGGATATTGCTCCTGTTTATGAACTCAGAACGCGTCTGCGCGCGGCTATGATAGCGGGTACAAATCTGCTGTCGGAGGACTTCCGGCTGAAAAAGGCTGCCGAGAGCTTCTCTGTGCTCAGCGGTTCGTCTCCCGTGTTCAAGAAGATAAACGATATGACGGCTAAGCTCCTCGCGGACGGTTCACCCGAGAGCCTGCTTGATACGATAACGCTTGTTGACGCGGTAATAACCACGCTCGGCACGTCCGAGGTCAAAGGCGAATTAGAGGACTTGCCCGACAACGGTGGCTCGACGGTTATCGTAAACGCGCCGTACTCGCAGCTTTCGGCGGTGCTTGACGCGCTGAACGGCAGGATAAACAATGCCTACGCTGTTTTTTTGAATGTCAGGGACTCGTCTCCCGCGCTGCTGAACGACTATCGCGTGAAGCCCGCGCTCGTCACGGGGCTCGGCGCGTCATTTTCGGGACTTGCCGCCGTGGTCGGAAGTACTATTCTCGGCATAGGAAAGGATATGCTGCCGCTGTTGAAAAAGGATTTCGACCCCAAAGGCAAAAAGGAGACCGTCAGACGTGTGAACGTTATCGAGAAGATGTGCGGCGCGGAGGAAAACGACTTCTATCTCGAACAGCTTGAAGCTGCCGAAAAGGACGTCCGCGCGGCGCTTATTTGTGCGCTGCGTCACGATGAACGGAATATCGACAAGCTGTGCGAGCTTGTCAAGACCGAAAAGGGGAAGTTAAAAAAGACGGCGCTGTATACTCTCGGCACGTTTGACAATAAACAGGCAGCCGCGTTTTTCGAGGAGTACGCCGCGAAAAAGCCCGTCGAGGTCATCGGAGTGTTGGAGCCGCTGTCATCGGAATGGACGAGCAGGCTCACGGCAAAGCTGTTTGACGAGCTGCTCATCGACGCGGACGGGAACAAGCTTACACTGTCGCAGATAGACGGTTCGCGCCCGTTCGCGGTTAAGAGCAAGATCGGGCTTTGGGATATGTGCCGTGCGCTGAAAGGAAAATACGGCGCGGATATCGAGGAGATATACCGTAACCTCGCGTGGAAGGATAACCTGACCGAAATGGATATGCTGCTTGGCGATTCTATTGTTATCACCGGCGACGAGGGGCTGAAAAGGCTTGCATTGGAGCTTAACAGCAAATCGAAGATGAAGGGCGGGTATGTGTACTCCGAGGCTATCGTGCGGCTGCTTGGCGCGGAGGAATGTCCGAAGTGGTTTGAAAAGCAGATCAAGGCTTTGCCCAAGCAGATACGTAACAGTCCTCTTTTCACCGCGATAAAGAAGGTATCAATGAATTTCGGTCGGTTCGCGCTGGTCGTTCAGCCCTTCAATCCTATAACGGAGCAGTGCTCGGACGCGGTGCGGCCGATAGACGAGAGCCTTATATACACTCTCTCCGATATACTGATGAAGCACTTCAACAATCTGCAATATGAAGCCGCGGTCATTCTCTCAAACTGGGCGAGCGCAAGCTGCGATACGGAATATGTACTGAAAATACTTGATTTTCTGAGAAAAAATAAAGATAAGGGCGCAAAGGATCTCGACTTCTGGATAAATAGGCTGATCGAGAGACTAAAGCCCGAGGGAGGACAATGATATGCAGGAAATATTAAGACTGCCCGCGGAGCAGCTTTTTGAGGAAGAACTGAATGCGCTTATCAAAGCCGAGAGCGACCCAGTACCGCAGGGCTGGAGAATGTCGCCGCGCTCGGTAAAGACCTACATCTGCGGCGGCAAGGTCGGCAAAACCAAGATCACGCCGAAGTACATAGGTCACGAGCGGCTGGTCGAGATCGCTATCTCAACGCTTGTTACCGATCGCGCGCTGTTGCTTATCGGCGAGCCCGGCACTGCCAAGAGCTGGCTTTCGGAGCATCTCGCGGCGGCTATCAACGGCAACTCGGGGCAAGTCATTCAAGGAACGGCGGGCACTACCGAGGAGCAGATACGCTATTCGTGGAACTACGCAATGCTTATCGCGCACGGTCCGAGCGAACAGGCAATGCTGAAAAGCCCCGTGTTCACGGCTATGGAGACGGGAACCCTCGCGCGCGTAGAGGAGATCTCGCGCTGCGCCTCCGAGGTTCAGGATACGCTTATCTCGCTGCTTTCCGAGAAGCGCATTTCCGTGCCCGAATTGGCGATAGAGGTTCCCGCGAAGAAAGGATTCTCGGTAATCGCAACCGCGAACACCCGTGACAAGGGCGTAAACGAGATGTCCGCCGCGCTGAAAAGACGTTTTAATATCGTAGTTCTCCCCGCTCCCGAAACGCTTGAGGAGGAAATGGATATCGTCAAGACGCGCGTCGCGCAGCTTTCGGAGAACCTCGACCTCAACGCGGCACTGCCCAAGGACGCGGTCATAGAGAAAATATGCACGATATTCCGCGAGCTTCGTCAGGGCGAAACTCTGGACAAGAAGCAGAAAGTGAAGGCCCCCGGCGGCGTGCTGTCGTCCGCGGAGGCTATTTCCCTGCTCTGCAACAGCATGGCGCTTTCGGGCAGCTTCGGAAACGGCGAGATCTCCGACGAGGATATCGCGGCGGGCTTGCAGGGCGCTATCGTCAAGGACGACGACAAGGACTCGCTTGCTTGGAAAGAATATCTCGAAAACATAATGAAAAAGCGCGGCTCGTCGTGGAGCGGCTTGTACAAGGCGTGTCGGGAGCTGAACGAATGAGCGGCGTGAACTTTTTCGGGATTCGTCACCTCTCCCCCGCCGGCGCGTTTTACCTGGAAAAATTCCTCGATAACGTCCGCCCGAAGCTGGTGCTTATCGAAGCGCCGAGCGACTTTGCCGATACTGCCGACGATATAGTCCGCGCGGAGACAAAGCCGCCGTTCGCCGTGCTCGCCTACACCAATCACGCGCCAGTAAGGACTATCTTGTACCCGTTCGCGGAGTATTCCCCCGAATACCGGACTATTTTGTGGTGTCGGGAGAATAAGGTCGAGTTCAGATTTATGGACTTGCCGTCGGACGTTTTTCTGGCGCTTTACGAGAAGCGTATCGCGGAGGAAGCCGCCGATAACGAAAACGGCGAAGAGAAAATTGACGAAAATGCGGGTGAAGAGCGCAAAATCTCCGTTTACGATAAGCTTGACGATCTAAGCGGCGAGGGCTCTCACGATGCGTTCTGGGAGCGCACTCTCGAGCACTGCGCGGACTATGAAAGCTACCGCGAGGGCGCTAATCTGTTCGGCGCGAATATCCGCGAGTTCTCCGAGAAAACGGGGCGCGACCTCGAGGAAACGCAGCTTCGCGAGGCGTATATGCGCGGCTGCATACGTTCGGCGGTCGAGGGTGGAATCGCTCCCGAGAGTATTGCCGTGGTTACGGGCGCTTATCATGTTGAAGGGCTGAAAGCGTGGGAAAACGTGGAAAATGCTCCCGAATTACCGCACACCGACAGTCTGCATACGCTTATGCCGTACTCCTACTACCGCCTGTCAACGCGCTCGGGCTACGGCGCGGGAAACCGTGCGCCCGCCTACTACGAGCTTATCTGGGAGAGCTATCGGCGCGGCGATCCGCAGTTCACGGCGAACGCGTACCTCAGCAAAATCGCCGAAAAGCAGCGTGAAAGCGGAAACGCGGCATCGTCGGCGCAGATAATCGAGGCGGTTCGGCTTGCGAATTCGCTGGCGGAAATGCGCGGCGGCAAAGCCGGGAGCACCCCTGCCCTGCGCGATA
>CAMWVP010000183.1 GCA_947177735.1 uncultured Clostridia bacterium | reverse complement strand
TTCCTTCTGCGCGGATTTCTTTTCCTTTTCGAGACGCGCCATTTCCTTTTCCTTGTCGACAAGCTCGCCCATGGGGATAAACACGCGCGCCGAATCGGTAACGACGGTTATCATGCCGTCGGTGTTCTCCGCCTTGTCAACGACGGTAAACTCTCCCGCGCCCGCAAGCTTCTCAAAGAACGGCTGAGCGTTCTTAAAGATGTCGGCGAACTTGGTCTCTACTATCTCGGTTACCTTCTTTGACGGCGGAACGTTCATCTCATTGCGCTGTACGCGGATAGCGCGGATAGTCTCGATAACGCGCGAGAAGTCCTCTTTCTCCTTGGCGAAGTTGAGCGCCTCGTCATATTCGCACCACTTCGAGAGCATAATAGTCTCGCTCTCGGACTGCGGCATGGACTGCCATATCTCCTCGGTGATAAACGGCATAAACGGGTGGAGAAGCTTCAGAATACCCGTCATAATAAATACCAATACATTTTGAGCTGCCAACGCCGTATCCCCGCCTGCGGCAATTCTCGGCTTTGTCAATTCAATATACCAGTCACAGTAAATATCCCAGATAAAGTCGTAGAGGTTCTGTACCGCGATACCAAGCTCGTATGCTTCGAGATTGGTCGTGACGTTCTTTACAAGATCGTTGTAAAGCGACAGCACCCATTTATCCTCAACGGGCATATTTTCGGGGAGCTTCGCGCTCTCGAAATTCTCCGGAAGATTCATCAGAATATAACGCGAAGCGTTCCAGAGCTTGTTGGCGAAGTTGCGCGAGTTGGTGACCTTTGTCTCCGTCCAGCGCATATCGTTGCCGGGAGCGTTGCCCGTTACCAATGTAAGGCGCAAAGCGTCCGCGCCGTACTTATCGATAATATCAAGCGGGTCAACACCGTTGCCGAGCGACTTTGACATCTTGCGCCCCAGCTCGTCGCGGACAAGACCATGGATAAGCACGTCCTTGAACGGCTTCTCACCCGTGTGTTCCAGTCCCGAGAAGATCATTCTCGAAACCCAGAACGTGATTATATCGTAGCCGGTAACAAGAGTTTGAGTGGGATAAAAGTACTCGTAATCGGGAGTTTTCTCCGGCCAGCCGAGCGTTGAAAAAGGCCATAAAGCGGAGCTGAACCATGTGTCGAGAGTGTCCTCGTCCTGCTTTACCTCCGCACCGCACTTCGGGCATTTCGTGATATCGTCGAGTGTGATCTCGGTGTGCTTGCAGTCGGGGTTCTGACAGTAAAACGCGGGGATACGATGACCCCACCATATCTGACGGGAAATGCACCAGTCGCGGATATTCTCCATCCAGAACAGATAGCCGTTCTCAAAGCGCTTTGGAATATAGCGGAGCTCGCCGCTCTTAACAACGTCGATAGCGGGCTTTGCAAGTTCCTTCATCTTAACGAACCACTGAAGCGACGCGGTAGGCTCGACGGTAGTTCCGCAGCGCTGACAGGTGCCGACGTTGTGCTTATGCGGCTCGACCTTAACGAGCAGCCCCTGCGCCTCGAGATCGGCGACCATAGCCTTACGCGCCTCGTATCTGTCCATACCCGCGTATTTGCCGCCAACGCCGTCCATAATTGTAGCGTCATCGTTCATCATATGGATAACGGGCAAGTTGTGGCGCTGACCGACCTCAAAGTCGTTGGGGTCGTGCGCGGGCGTGATCTTAACGCAGCCCGTACCGAACTCCATATCAACGTATTCGTCCGCTACAACCGGGATCTCACGGTCGGTGAGCGGCAGCTTGAGCATTTTCCCGACAAGGTGAGCATAGCGCTCGTCCTTGGGATTTACTGCGACAGCCGAGTCGCCGAGCAGCGTTTCGGGACGCGTCGTCGCGATCTCGACAAACCCCGAGCCGTCCGCTATCGGGTAGTTGATATGCCAGAAGAATCCGTCCTGCTCCTCGTATTCGGTCTCGATATCGGAAATGGAGGTCTTGCAGTTCGGACACCAGTTGATGATACGCTCGCCGCGGTAGATAAGCCCCTTTCCGTGCAAGTCCATAAAGACCTTCTGAACGGCTTTCGAGCAGCCCTCGTCCATCGTGAAGCGCGAGCGGCTCCAGTCGCAGGACGTTCCCATCTTGCGCTGCTGCTCCTTGATTCTGTTGCCGTACTTATCGTTCCACGCCCAGGCGCGCTCCATAAAGCCGTCGCGCCCGAGGTCGTATTTCGTAACGCCCTCTTCTTTCATAGCCGCGACGATCTTCGCCTCGGTAGCCAGAGCCGCGTGATCGGTCCCGGGCAGCCACAGCGCCGCGTAACCCTGCATTCTCTTAAAGCGGATAAGTATATCCTGCAAAGTGCAGTCCAGCGCGTGACCCATATGCAGCTGCCCGGTGATGTTGGGCGGCGGCATTACTATTGTGTAGGGAGTTTTCTTCGGGTCGCGCTCCGCCTTGAAGAAGCCGCCCTCCTCCCAGTATTTGTAAAGTCTGTCCTCGAAATCCTTCGGGGAGTATGTTTTCTCCAGTTCTTTTCTCATTGTCCGAATCCTCACTTTGTCTTTAATTTATCTATTATCTCCTCGCTTGGAGTAACGTAAAGCGTTTTGTTGTTGGTGAAGATCACCATTCCGGGCTTTGCGCCCGCGGGCTTCTTAACGAACTTGACTGCGACATAATCCACGGGAACCCCCGAGCCGCTTTTGCCCTTGGAGTGGAACGCCGCCAGCTGTGCCGCCTCGAATATCGTCTGCTCCGATGGCGTTCTGCCGTCCGTTTTTATGATAACGTGCGAACCCGCGATATCCTTGGTGTGAAGCCAGATATCGGTCGCCTTGGCGGTTTTCAGCGTGAGCTGATCGTTCTGGCGGTTGTTCTTGCCGACAAGTATCTCAAAGCCCTCCGCCGAGCGGAATCTCAGCGGATCGGACAGCTTTTTCTTCTTATCGTCGGGCTTATCCCTGCCGCCCCTGACATATCCCTGCTCGCGGAGCTCGCGCCTTATTTCGGCAAGCTCCTGCTCATTCTCGTTACGCGAGATGCAGTCAAGCACGCTGTCGAGATAGACAAGATCGTCGGCGCCCTTGCGGATCTGTTCGGTGAGCATCTTCTCGGCGGTGTCCAGCTTGCGGTATTTCGCGTAGTACTTCTGCGCGTTCTGTGACGGCGTGAGTCGCGCGTCAAGCGCTATCTCACGTTTTTCACCCGTGTAGAAATCGTCGAGCGTACATTTGGTCATGCCCTTTTCCAGCCGGTAAATATTGGCGTTTATCAGATCGCCGCAGACTCGGAAAACCTCGCGCTCCGAGCATTCGGCGAGCTCCTTTTTTTGCAGCTCTATCTTGCCCGAAACACGCTCATACGCGTTTGTAACGGTTTTCAGCAGGTCTCGCGCACGCTGCCTTGTGCGCTCGACCTTGCCCGCCGACGAGAAAAAGTCGTCAAGCATACCGTTCGCCGTAGCGAATTTGGTCTTGCTCATAACCGTGCCGTACTGCTCGATATCGACGAAGCAGAAGTCCTTTTTCTTTCCCGTCTCGTCCGTGAGCATGGTGAACTCCGCAGCGCTGTTCAGCGCCTCTTTCGCCTTATTGAGGAACTCGCCGACACGTCCGCGCTGTTCCTCCGTCAACGCGTTGCAGGGCACGTCAACGTCGCCCGCCGCATAGTACGCGCACTCCCGCGCGAATATCGGCGAAACGCCCTCCAGAATATCGGGAAGCGCCTTTGCGAGCCTGTCTGTCCTACCGTTCAGTGCCTGCAATATCTCCTCCGCGCCGACCTCGAGAATATTCAGCCTATCCGGTCGCGGCGGCGTTTCGTAGACGATATTTGGCAGCACGCGCCGAACGCTCGAGACCTCGTCGGTGACGCGCTTTATGCTGTCGACAACGCGACCGTCGCGCACCACGATAATGTTGCTGTGCCGCCCCATTATCTCCGAGACGACCGTATTCACGACGATATCACCGATCTCGTTTGTACATTCAAAATCGAAATACAGAATACGCTCCAGACCGTCTTGGCGTATATCGATAAGCCGCCCGCCGCCCAGATGCTTCCGCAGAAGCATACAGAACATCGGCGGCGATTGCGGGTTCTCAAACTCCGCGCTTGTCAAGTTCACGCGCGCCGAACCGCCGTTAGCCGAGAATATCAGCTTTTTGGCGCTGCGGTCGGGCGAGTTCAGCAGCCTGAGCGACAGCACTATTTCCTCGCGCGAGGGCTGGTAGATCTTGTCAACTCTCGCGCCTATAAGATTTGTAAGCTCCTGCTTTACGCAATGCAAAAGCGCTCCGTCAAGCGACATCTCCGCCATCCCCCTTCTTGTAAAAGTTTAAGTTAAATCAAAATTATACATACTCGCACGGATCACACTCACACTCCGCACTGAACACGGGAACCGCCGAAAACTCCGCGGTGACGAGCTTCGCCAGCTTGTGCGCCGCCGCCTTTTCCGTTCCGAAATGCCCCGCGTCGATAAGCGTAAGCCCGCAGTTTTCAGCCTCGATCCAGAAGTTGTGCTTGATGTCGCCCGAAATAATCGCGTCGCAGCCGCGCTCACGGGCGAGCTGCATTACGGCGCGGTCAACTCCTCCGCCGCAGCATACCGCGATACGTTTGATAGAGCGGTTTATTCGGCTGTAACGAACGCCGCCGAGGTCGAGCTTTTCCTTGCAGTACTCGGCGAGCATTTGCGGCGTGAATTCGAGCAGCATATCGCACACCGCGCCGAAGCCCCTGCCGTCGCCTTGCGTGACCTCGAGAGTCTCGCCGCGCTCCCATTCGAGCAGCTCGATGAGCGTGTCGTTCACGCCGCCCTCGGCGATGTCGAAGTTGGTGTGCATGGCTATCACGGCGATGTCCTGCCGCAGAAGCGCCGCCACGGGGCTCCACGCCGGAATATTCTTCAAAGCGTCAAAGATAACCGGGTGGTGCGTTACGATAAGGTTAGCACCCTTTTCCGCGGCCTCCTTTATAATAGCGTGCGTGATGTCAAGGCAGCAGCATACGCCCGTGACCTCGGCGTTCTCGTCGCCGACCAGCAGACCGACATTGTCAAAGCTTTCCGCGTATCTTTTCGGAGCAATACCATCCAGATATTTCCAAACTTCACCGACTGTCATCGATTCACCTCATAACATTCTGTAATATCATAAGTATATTTTACAAATAAATATACGTAAGGGTACCTCTAAAAACCGGTTTGATAAGCAAAAACGGGTGTGGTGCGTCGGCTGCGAGGAAAGCCGACGAAGCAAGGCTTGATGCCTTGCGAGGAGACTTGACGAAGC
>CAMWVP010000182.1 GCA_947177735.1 uncultured Clostridia bacterium | reverse complement strand
ACTTCCGCCCGAGCTATCTGGGAATAGCGCGGTTCGTTCAGTCGCTGCCGACGCACCCCCTAATCTATAAATACACGGACCCCGAAACAGATATGGTCAAGCGTGACATAGTCGAAATGCTCGGCTTGGACGACCCGTTCCTGATAACCACGGGCTTTGACCGCCCCAACCTCTCCTTCGAGGTGCGCAAGCCCGCCGACAAGGACAGCGAGCTGCTCAAAATTCTCAAGGGCGGTATCTCGGGTAGCGTGATCGTCTATTGCAACACGCGTAAGAATGTCGAGAGCGTCTGCGCGGAGCTTTGCAGAAACGGGTTCAAGGCGGGGCAGTATCACGCGGGTTTTTCCGCCGAGGAGCGCCGCGCCGCGCAGGAGGATTTCCTGTACGACAGGATAGACGTAATGGTCGCGACAAACGCCTTTGGAATGGGCATTGACAAGTCCAACGTCACGCTCGTTGTGCACTACAATATGCCCAAAGACCTTGAGAGCTACTATCAGGAGGCGGGCAGAGCCGGCAGAGACGGCGGCGACGCGCGGTGCATATTGCTGTACGGCTACGAGGACGTCGCGATGGCGGAGTTTATGATCAAGAACGGCGAGTCCGAGGAACGCGACAGGATACGTCTGCGCAAAATGCAGGGCTACGTCGGCACAAGCGGCTGTCTGCGCGCGTATATACTGAGGTATTTCGGAGAAAAGGCGGCGAACTCCTGCGGCAACTGCGGCAATTGCTTGGGCGACTACGAAACCGTCGACGTCACGCTTGAGGCGCAGAAGATACTATCCTGTATCTTCCGCCTCAAGCAGCGCAACCGCGCGGTCGGAAAGGCGCTTATCTGCCGCATACTGACGGGCAGCCGCGACAAGCGCATACTCGAGGAGGGCTACGACACACTGTCCACCTACGGGATAATGGAGGACGTGCCGAGAGCGCGGGTACGCGATATAATGGCGTTTCTCGAGGGCGAGGAGTATTTCGAGGTGTGCGGGGAGTACTCGGTGTGCGTGCTCACGCCGAAAGCCGACGAGTTCATACGCTCCGGCAGGGCGCTCACGATGCGGCTGCCCAAGGAGATCAAGCGGATCAAGAGCTCCGCTAAGACCGACGAGGAACACCAAAATCCCGAGCTTTTCGAGCAGCTCAAGGCGCTCCGAAAAAAGCTCGCCGCGTCGCTCGGAGTGCCGCCTTATGTGGTGTTCTCGGACGCGGTTCTGTGGAGTATGTGCGCGAGACTGCCGAAAGACCAATTCCAGTTGCTGGAGATTTCGGGAATAGGCTCCATCAAAGCAGAACGCTACGGCAGGAGATTTCTGGCGGTCATCAATGATTATGTCCGCAAACACAATTGACGGTGTCGCTGAGCTTATACTATTGATAATCCAATTAAGGCAACACCGCACAATTAGCGGCTAACGCCTTTGCCGTCCGCTTGCTTGCATATTTTCCGTCATCTTGCACAATTCGTCCTAGCAAGGCGTCAGCCTTGCGTCGTCCTCATTGTACAATCTGACGAAAAATCTGACGGCGCAATCGAACGACAATAATTGTGCGGTATTGCCTTAAATAGTTCCAATATTTTATGGTTTCCCCCGCCGCAGGCGGGGGAAAACATAAAAAGTGAAAGATGAAACAGGAAACATTTAATTGGAGGAGGAAGAATTGTCAATAATTGGAAATAACATTCCCATACTCTGCACTTCCCTTGATACACGGGCAAAACGTGAAAATCCTCCCCGATTTGTACAAAACAACGAAAATTAAATTGACCGAAAAAGCTATTGACGGGTACAATAAAATGTGGTAGAATATTAGGTAAGCACTATTTATTGTGCATTATATACTAAAGAGGGTAATGGAAGTAATGATCAGCATTATAAAGAAAGACAACACCAAAGAGGATTTCAACGTTCAGAAGGTCGTGAACGCGGTCAACAAGTCGGCGACGCGCGTTATGTACAAGTTCTCGGAGGACGAGCTGAACAAGATATGCAAGTTCGTCACCGATAAGGCGATAGAAAAGGGCACCGACGAGATCACCATCGCCGAGATGCATAACATCGTCGAGGGCGCTCTCGAGGCGACAAACCCCGCCGTAGCCAAGAGCTATAAGGACTACCGCAACTACAAGCAGGACTTTGTGCATATGCTCGACGAGGTGTACGTAAAGAGCCAGTCGATAATGTACATCGGCGACAAGGAGAACTCCAACTCCGACTCGGCGCTTGTGTCCACTAAGCGTTCGCTTATCTTCAATGAGCTGAACAAGGAGCTGTACAAGAAATTCTTTATGACCGCCGAGGAGCTTCAGGCTTGCCGCGACGGATATATCTACGTTCACGATATGAGCGCGCGCCGCGACACGATGAACTGCTGCCTGTTCGATATGAAATCGGTCATGGAGGGCGGCTTCGAGATGGGCAACCTCTGGTACAACGAGCCTAAGACCCTCGCGGTGGCGTTCGACGTTATCGGCGACGTGACACTGGCGGCGGCTTCTCAGCAGTACGGCGGCTTCACGGTGGCGAGCGTGGATATCCTGCTTGAGCCGTATGCCGAAAAGACCTACAAGAAGCAGTACGACCGCTACATAAGTCTCGGCTTGTCCGAGGAGGTCGCCGACCGCGAGGCGATGAAAGACGTTCAGGTCGACTTTGATCAGGGCTTCCAGGGTTGGGAGTACAAGTTCAACTCGGTATCGTCCAGCCGCGGCGACTATCCGTTCATCACTATGACCGCGGGCACGGGCACGGGGAAATTCGCGAAAATGGCGACTATTACCATGCTGAAAGTCCGTATGAACGGGCAGGGCAAGAAGTCCTGCAAGAAGCCCGTTCTGTTCCCGAAGATCGTGTTCCTGTACGACGAGAACCTCCACGGACCGGGCGGCGAGCTCGAGGACGTGTTCGAGGCGGGCATCGCGTGTTCGCAGAAAGCTATGTACCCCGACTGGCTCTCGCTGACGGGCGACGGCTATGTCGCGGATATGTACAAGAAATACGGCAGGATAATCAGCCCGATGGGGTGCAGAGCGTTCCTGTCACCGTGGTACGAGCGCGGCGGTATGGAGCCCGCCGACGACAACGATAAACCGATATTCGTCGGCAGATTCAACATAGGCGCGGTATCGCTTCATTTGCCGATGATCTACGCCAAGGCTCAGCAGGAGAGCAAGGACTTTTTCCAAGTTCTCGACTACTACCTGAACCTTATCAGACGTATCCATCAAAGAACTTATGACTATCTCGGCGAGATGAAAGCCTCCACCAATCCGCTCGCATACTGCGAGGGCGGGTTCCTCGGCGGTCATCTCGGAATCCACGATAAGATAAAGCCCCTGCTCAAGGCGGCGACCGCGAGCTTCGGCATTACGGCGCTCAACGAGCTTGAGGAGCTCGCGAGCAAGAAGTCCATTGCGGACGGCGGCGAGTTCGCGCTGAAAACGATGGAGTTCATCAATAAGCGTATTCAGGATTTCAAGCGCGAGGACGGGCATCTCTACGCGATCTACGGCACTCCCGCCGAGAACCTCTGCGGCTTGCAGATACAGCAGTTCCGCAAGAAGTACGGCATTGTCGAGAACGTCTCCGATTTCGAGTACGTTTCCAATTCGTTCCACTGCTGCGTCCGCGAGGACATCACTCCCATCGAGAAGCAGAACAAGGAGGAGCGCTTCTGGAACCTGTTCAACGGCGGCAAGATACAGTACGTCCGCTATCCCGTCGACTACAACAAGGGCGCGGTAAAGAGCCTTGTGCGCCGCGCTATGCAGAAGGGCTTCTACGAGGGCGTGAACCTCTCGCTCGCGTACTGCGACGACTGCGGTCATCAGCAGCTCGAAATGGACGTATGCCCGAAGTGCGGCAGCACCAATCTTACGAAGATAGACCGTATGAACGGCTATCTGAGCTATTCGAGAGTAAAGGGCGACACGCGCCTTAACGCCGCGAAAATGGCTGAAATACGAGACAGGAAGAGTATGTAATGCGCTATCACAACATAACCACCGACGATATGCTCAACGGCGACGGGCTGCGGACGGTGCTGTGGGTGGCGGGCTGTACGCATCACTGCGAGGGCTGCCACAATCCCGATACGTGGGATATAAACGGCGGCATACCGTTCGATGAGGAAGCGGAGCGTGAGCTGTTCGAGAAGCTGGCTCCCGATTACATCGACGGGCTGACGTTCAGCGGGGGAGACCCGCTCCACCCCGACAACCGCGCCGAGGTGACAAGGCTTGCGAGGAAGTTTAAGGAAGAGTTCCCGAATAAGACCATATGGCTCTATACCGGCTTTTCTTACGAGGAGATCGCGGAGCTGGAAATAATTCCCTATGTTGACGTTATCGTCGACGGTGAGTTTGTCAAAGCGCAGTTTGACGCAAAGCTGCATTGGAAGGGCAGCGGAAATCAGCGGGTAATTGATGTGCGTGAAACGAAAAAGCAAAATATAGTTGTGCTATTTGACTAACAAACTGTTGCTTTTTAGACGAAAAATCGTTACCATGTGTGTAAAAAAATGCTTGACAAATAAAATAATTAGATATATAATGTAATTGTTTACAGGGTTTATCGACAGTCTGTGCCTCCCCCCGCCTACGGCGGGGGGAGGCAATGAAAAGCAATAGTACAACTTTTTTGAAAGGAAGGGGATCTGCCATGACCGAGACCACCTCTCGACATGATTCCGACAAAAGGATCATCCGGACGAAAAAGGCGATTAAGGCGGCTCTTTTCAAGATTATGGAAGATAAGGACATCTCCTCTATCACCATCAGCGAGCTGACTCAAAAGGCGAACGTAAACAGAAGAACGTTCTATACACACTATCGCAATATCACGGATATTCTGAACGAGATTGAGGGCGATCTGGTAGCGGCGCTCAGCGAGCTGGTCAAGAAGTTCGATTCCAACGACTTCGAGACAAGCACCTACAATCTGTTTTTGGGGTTAAACGAGCTTATCACAGTGGAGTTCGACTACTACTTCCATCTCGTCAGAGTGGATATGCGCGGTATGCTGATGTCCCGCTTGAAGAACGTAATCAAGAGTACTACCGATAAGCTCCTTGAGAGCTTCTGCAGTCGTCACGGACAGGACGCGCAGGTCGTTTCCGCGTTCATTGTCGGCGGTTTCTTCAACACCTATCTGGAGTGGCACAACCATCCCTCAGATATTCCCATAGAGCGCGCGGCAAAGCTGGCGAGCTGTATGGTCGGGCTTTGTGTTGACAATGTTGGCGAGACGGTTTCCCAATAGGGAAATAT
>CAMWVP010000181.1 GCA_947177735.1 uncultured Clostridia bacterium | reverse complement strand
CCTGGAAGCCTACCTGCATGCAGCCGATTACGCTTGCATCGCCGTTTGCGAGAGGATTCGCAAACTCGCCGGTAACGAATCTATAAGTGTAATCGCCAACCTTATTGCCGACAACATCCTTATCCTCTGCAGCAACCAGCTCCAAGTCAGGATCGTTTACGCCCCAGAACTGCTGAGACGGCCAGTTGTAGGTATCCCACTTTCCGGAATCCTGAGTGATATCGCCGCCGTTGATGGAAAGAATGATTCCACCGCCGACCTGACCGGAGAACATCTCACGGTACTCGTCGTCAACAACGGAAATGGTGATTGCGAGCTTAGCAACCTTGGAATAATCCATGTCGCGATTGGTAGCGGGCTTGTTCTCAGCCTCATTACCCTCATTGTAAAGCTGGATCAGCCACATAGCAGCGTCGGAGCTTACAGCGGGAGTCGGGTTCTTTGCGGGAACCAAGCAGCCTGCACTTGCAACAACAGACATCATTCCGGCAGCAGCGATAGCAGCCGCAGCCGATGCAATCTTAGAAAACTTCATAAAATAAATCCTCCTAGTAATGTTTCCCCGCACAGCGCGGAGTTCGTCTAAAGAGGGCGTATCTGCATATCGGCATATTATCGCCCTTAGTATAACTATATCATTTTAGTGCGATTAAGTCAATATGCAATTTATCTAAATCTTTTTAATTTTTTCGTTTGTTTTACACAGTGCGCTCTAAAAAAGACCTAAAGTATTGCCCAAATTTTGGCAATATTGCATAAAAAATAACTTTCTTATTGAATAATTTCAAAAAAGGTGCTATAATATATAAGTCAAGTTTCTGTCGCTGTAGCTCAGCAGGATAGAGCGACCGCCTCCTAAGCGGTAGGTCGGAGGTTCGAATCCCCTCAGCGACGCCAAATTTGCGGGCTTAATGCCCGCAAATTTCCGTTTTTGGCTAAAATTGCCCTAATGGCAATTTTAGCCAAAAGCCGGGGCGCACCTGCTCTTCCTGTTTGTAGCGGCTGGTCGGAAGCTCGAAGCCCTTCGGCTGCACTGAAATTGCGGGCTTAATGCCGCAAATTTCCGTTTTTGGCACAAATTCCCCTAATGGCAATTTGTGCCAAAAGCCGGGGTGCATCTGCTCTTCCTGTTTGCAGCGGCTGATAGGAAGCTCGAAGCCCTTCGGCTGCACTGAAATTGTGGGCTTAATGCCCGCAAATTTCAGTTTTTGGCACAAATTCCCCTAATGGCAATTTGTGCCAAAAGCCGGGGGTGCACCTGCTCTTCCTGTTTGCAGCGGCAGATCGGAGGCTCGAAGAACCGCAGCGACACTAAATTTGCGGGCTTAATGCCCGCAAATTTCAGTTTTTGGCTAAAATTCCTCTAATGGCAGTTTTAGCCAAAAGCCTGGAGCGCCTGCGCTGTGTTTTACATTGCGTTTGTCACGACACTCGCGCCTATTTTTCGGGCTCGCTTGTCGTTGACGAGGACGAGGAGGTAGAGGCGGGCGGAGGAGTTGAGTCGGATACCTTGGTCACTCTCGCCATAACTTCGGCCGCGAGGGGCTGCAATTCCGCAGGGAGCACGCTCAGGTCGCCCTGCTTTATCGCCGCTACCGCCGCCGCTATCTGCTCTTCGGTAACGCCCGCGGCTTTCAGCGTATCCGAGTACTGCGCGAGCACCTCGTCGATCTTCTCGTCGGTGAGGTTTATCGAGCTCTGCGCCGTCGGAGACTGCTTTCCGTTCGCGTCTATCGTGTAGTTCTCCGTATAGATCAGCTCACTCACGGGCACGAACTCGTATCCCTGCGACCCCAGCGTTTTCAGGATATCGGGAAGCGCCTTGGTCGTGTTCTCGAGGTCGTTATGGAACAGCAGGATAGAGCCCGATTTCACATTCTTCAGCACGCGCTTCTTGATCTGCTCCGCGGACGGCTTCTTCCAGTCGATGCTGTCGGCAATAGATATAGATGGGAGAGGGCTTGGCTGTACGATTTGAAAAGGACAAAAGAATATCGTTGAGCTTATCTGGAACGCTGTTTATACTTCCTTATTATGTAATCTTATATTATTTTCATTCAAGACGAAAAGTTTGCAGTTATATGCAGTTTTGATTGTTGTAAACTGAAATCACGAAAAGCGAAGATGCTTTTTCGGAAAACACAAATGAAAGGAAGTAATATAATGGTAAACTCAAGTATTTTAAACAGTTTAAGGAAAACTGCGGGTCTCAACGGAAATAATGCCGCGTTACGTTTTTTCGTTATTCAGAAAAAGGATAAGGCTACGGAAGCTCTTTCGGAGGTGATATAATGGTAAAGACTGTTATTCTGGACGGCCCCGAACTTAAGGTATCCGGACCGGACGGCGACAATGCCGAGATACACAACTTCGGTATGAGCACGGTATACGCCTCAAAATCCCCGAATATCACGGCGGATGCAGACAACGTTATCGCAATTTCCGCAGGCGCTATCGACGGATTATCGGGAACGCACGGCACGGTTTATCTTCTGGGAAAAGGCAAGGTGCAGGTGAGTTTTACCGACGAAAAGATCACCAGAACCTCTGTATCGTCTGTATCGAATGCATCAGGGAACGGCTCGGGAGTTATGCAGGAATATGTTGACGAAAAGGATGCGGATACCCTTGCCGCCGCAAAGGAGTACGCAGACGCGCTGAGCGCTGATATTTACGGATATATCGGATATACCGATAACGATATTTACGGTCTTGAAGCCGATTTCGACAGCGTTCGCGCTTACGGCGGCAGACGGCGCTGCAATCTTTCCGACAGCGGCAAGGTGTTCGCCTACTACGGTGATGAGGACTTCAAGGCGGACGGCTCTAACGGACAGGTCATGGTCGAGCAGCCGTGCTTCTATTATAAGGTAGTGCCGCTTAAGACCGAGAAGATAGACGGTGCGAACGGGTATCACCTCCGCAAGGCAAGATATTACATTTCCGATACTCCCAAGGCGGGATTTAAAGTCCACCCCGCATTTGTAAGAAACGGCGTTGAGGTCGACAGAATTTACCTGTCGGCTTTTGAATGGTGCATTTATGATGCCTCGGCGGGAGCATATCTGCTGAACGATGAGCAGGCTGCCGACTTTAACGCGGACAAGCTGTCCAGTATCGCCGGAACTAAGCCTTGCTCGGAAATGACTCAGGCTCTTACTCGCGCTAACACGCGAATGCTCGCCCACAACCGCGGCATAGGGTGGGAACAGGCGACTAGTCAGGCTGTTTCGGCTACGCAGCTGCTTTTCATTATAGAATATGCATCGTTTGATTCTCAGTCTGCGATCGGCAGGGGAAACACGGACTTAGCCGCCATAACCGACAGCATACAAAAAACCGGAGATACAATTGCTTTGGGTAACTCCTCGGGTGCGATCGTAAATGTTAACGGTATTTCGATTGCCGGTTACCGCGGAGAGGAAAATATATGGGGAAACATCTGGATATGGATCGATGGTATAAATATTGTCACACCCCAAACACAGATATATGTTGCAGATCACAATTTTTCGGACAACATTGCCGATCCGTATAAAAAACATATTTTGATCCGGCAAGTGGAAACGGCTATGTATCTGCCTTCGGATACTCACCGGAAAATGATTGGATGTTTATCGAATCGGAACTCAGCGGCAATAACGCGCTTCCGGTGAGAGATTTTTTCTGGAATGCAAAAACCGGCAACAGAATCGTAAAATACGGAGGCGTATGCGCTCACGGAAATTCTGCGGGAATTTTCTGCGGGGATATGAACAGCACATTATCCGGTTACGCTTGGGGAATAGGAGGACGTTTAACATATTATCCTCAATGAAGTGTATCCGAAATGGTCTGATACGCACAAAATAAATATCTTGTGCTACTTGTTTATATGTTCGTCCAAGGTATATCTTCACCATAGATGACACATTTTCCCCAATGAATATAATGGCTCATTTTGCCGCCCGGGCATAGCAGCGTTACTTCTGCAATACCGGAGGGCGTCTTAATGAGCCGTTTTTTCGGTGCCGAATCATATAACGGCGGTAAATAGCACCAATCACTTGACATTATATCCAATCGATGATATAATGATTACAGTCGATCGTATAACTCTTTAATTCAAGTATATTGCAAAGGAGGGCATATCATATTATGTATGATTACCTTATTGTCGGAGCCGGTCTTTTCGGCGCGGTTTTCGCGCACGAGGCGGCGGCTAAAGGTGTGAAATGTCTGATTATTGACAAGCGTCCTCACATTGGAGGAAATATCTACACCGAGAATGTTGAAGGCATCAATGTTCACAAATACGGCGCGCATATTTTCCATACCTCGGACAAGGAGGTGTGGGATTACGTCAATCAATTTGCCGAGTTCAACAACTATGTAAATTCGCCTGTTGCAGTATACAATGATGAACTATATAATTTGCCGTTCAATATGAACACGTTTTCCAAAATGTGGGGCATTAAAACTCCCGCCGAAGCCAAAGCGAAAATCGCGGAGCAAATTGCCAATTTGAATATCAAAGACCCGAATAATCTTGAGGAGCAGGCTCTGAAGCTGGTCGGTACCGATGTTTACGAGAAGCTGATCAAGGGTTACACCGAAAAACAGTGGGGACGTCCGTGCAGCGAGCTGCCGGCGTTTATAATCAAACGTCTGCCACTGCGGTTTAGATTTGACAATAATTACTTCAATGACCGATATCAGGGTATTCCGATCGGCGGTTATACGCCGATCATAGAGAAGATGCTGGCGAATGTTGACGTCAAATTGAATACGGATTACTTTGAATTTGTTAAGGAGTATCCCGAGATCGCCTCGAAAACTGTATTTACCGGAGCGGTAGATGAATTTTTCGGATACATATTCGGCGCGTTGGAATACCGTTCGGTGAGGTTTGAGACCGAGATCCTTGACGAGGAAAATTATCAGGGCAATGCGGTCGTGAATTATACTCACCGTGATGTGCCGTATACACGCATTATCGAACACAAGCATTTCGAGTTTGGTGAACAGCCCAAAACAGTTATCAGCCGCGAATATTCTGCGGAATGGAAACCCGGAGCCGAACCGTATTACCCGGTCAACAACGAGCGTAACAATTCGCTCTATAGGAAATACGAAGGGCTTTCTGCCGAACGAAAGAATGTTATTTTCGGCGGCAGGCTTGGAACGTATAAGTATTATGACATGGACAAGGTGGTTAGAGCGGCACTTGAGACTGCTTCAAAAGAACTTGGGAAAATGTAAGTTTGTCAATGATATTGGACAAACTTTTTGAAAAATTCGATAGGCG
>CAMWVP010000180.1 GCA_947177735.1 uncultured Clostridia bacterium | reverse complement strand
GTCAATACTATATTGATAGTGCATATATGAAAATTTTGTGAAAAAAAGATATAAGAAAAAGGGTATTGCCGGCAGAATGCCGAACAATACCCTTTAAATTATCATTTACAGTCGGCGGGTGTAAAGTCGTCGGGAGGACGATATCCCGGAACGGTGAGATACCAGTTTACGCCGAAACGATCCGTAACGCACGCAGCACACGGACTCCATGGCAGCTCGCAGATATCCAGCTTGACCGTTCCGCCCTCTTTTAGCGCGTTGAACGCTTTTTCGAGCTCCGCGTGGTCGCTGAAAGTATAGCCCAGCTCAATGGGATTGACGCCGGAAACGTCCTTGTCGGATTCGACAACCGAGCAAACGTTCACACCGTCCTTGCTGAGCTCGGAATGGAAGTAACTCCCGTCGTCATTCAGCACATGATAGCCGAGCTCCAGACCGAATACGGATCTGTACAGCTCCACAGCCTCCACGCTGTTCTTTACATATATTCCTACCGTAAAGCCCATTAAGCCTTACCTACCGAACCGAACAGCTCCATCTTCTCCTTGACGGTAGCCTTGATAGCCTCTGCGCCGGGAGCGAGCAGCTTTCTCGGGTCGAAGCCCTTGCCCTGCTGATCCTTACCCTCCTCAATGTACTTGCGGGTAGCCTCTTGGAACGCGAGCTGGCATTCGGTATTTACGTTGATCTTCGCAACACCGAGAGAGATAGCCTTCTTGATCATATCCGCGGGAATACCCGTGCCGCCGTGCAGAACGAGCGGCATATCGCCGACTTCCTTCTTGACAGCCTCAAGAGTATCGAACGACAGACCCGCCCAGTTCTCGGGGTACTTGCCGTGAATGTTGCCTATGCCCGCAGCGAGCATAGTAACGCCGAGATCGGCGATCATCTTGCACTCCTTGGGGTCTGCGCACTCGCCCATACCTACAACGCCATCCTCTTCGCCGCCGATGGAGCCTACCTCAGCCTCAAGGGAGATTCCCAGAACGTCGCAGGTGTTTACCAGAGCGGTGGTCTTGGCGATGTTCTCCTCGATAGGATAGTGCGAGCCGTCGAACATTATCGACGAGAAGCCCGCGTTGATGCAAGCCTTAGCGCCCTCAAAGGTGCCGTGGTCGAGGTGAAGAGCAACGGGAACGGTGATCTTAAGCTCCTCGAGCATACCGTTTACCATGCCGACAACGGTCTTATAGCCGCACATATACTTGCCTGCGCCCTCGGATACGCCGAGGATAACGGGCGACTTGAGCTCCTCTGCCGTGAGCAGGATAGACTTTGTCCATTCGAGGTTATTGATGTTGAACTGACCTACTGCGTACTTGCCGTCGCGAGCCTTGTTCAGCATTTCTTTAGCGGAAACCAACATATTAAATTACTCCTTTTAAATTGTTTTAGGATTAACAATCCAAATATATTGTATCATATTTTCCATAAAAATGCAATAGATTTTGAAGATTTTTTCGGCTGTTCGAAAATCATTCGCTCGAAGCGTCGCCGACCTCGTAGGTGTACGAGAATATCAGGTCGGACGGTGCTTCATCGTAGGAGCTGTTCATCTCCTCAAAGTTGTCCAGGTACTCCGATACGATCGGTATTATAAAACATACCAGTGCCGTTATCGCGACGGCAGCTATCACGGCGGCGGTTTTCTGCTTCTTCGTCCAAGTGTGGCGCGGCATAGCTTCTCTGCGCACCTCGAATAAACGCTTCTCCCCCGCGTTTACGGCTTGTATAACGTCCGCTTTCAGCTCGTCGGGAGCGGTGAGCCTCAGACAAAGCTCCTTGTAAGATTTTTCCAGTCTGTCGGACAGCGGCTGAGACAGCTCGGAAAGCTGATCGGTGACGTAGCGTACACCCGCGCCGGTCACCTTGGCGGTCTGCTCGGCAGTGAGATCGTTCTCGTAAGTGAGATGAATGATAGCGCGGACGATCTGCGGACGCTGAAAGATCTCCCCGAGCAGGCTCTCCTGCTTTGCGGACAAGCCGATCTCGGAGAATGTCTCCGCTTTATCGTTGGACGGCGCTTTCTTACACAGCGCATACGCCTTTTGTACGACGTCGAAAAGCTCGGCGTACTCGGTGAACGCTTCACAATCCTGTGCGACTTGTGTGAAAACGCGCGCGGCGCTGTCGAAATCCTTGTTGACGATGAGCGCGAGCGCATACACGTCATCGCCGTAAAGGTCGACAAATCTCTCGATAGTCATCAGGTGTTGTGGTCGCTGACGTGGAACTGCTTGAGGTTGCCGATCTTCTTGCTGCGCTCACGCATGATTTCCTCGACCTCCTCAACCGTCAGCCCGCATTCAGCCATCAAGACCGCCATATGATACAGCACGTCGTTTATTTCGTTCGCAAGCTCCTCGTTGTCGTGATTTTTCGCGGCGATAACCATTTCGGTACATTCCTCGCCGCACTTCTTGAGTATCTTGTCAAGACCCTTGTCGAACAGATAGCAGGTGTAGCTGCCCTCCTGAGGGTTTGATCTGCGGTCAACGATCACATCATACATTTCCTTAAATGCTTCACTCATAATAATTTCTCCTTCAGCAAATTCTCAAAAAAACTCCGAAAGCCGATGTTCATACTTGATTCAACGCTTTGCGGCAAGTCATAGTAATACTCTCCGCTTTCTATCTCCACGGAAAGACGATCGAGCGGAAAGCCCTCCATATGCTGCCGTTTATGCGGCGTGTCCGTCAGATAGAACGCTTTGCCCCAAAGGCTCTCGTCCATGCACTGATATATCTCATTCTCCGACATAACAAGACACAACGCGTTTTTATAACGCGCGGTGAGCCTGCCGCCGTATTCGTGCGCAAGGGCGGAGTAGTACGCTATCATCTCATTATCGGACAAATGATTTCCCCCGACATTGCGAACATGAACTCCCGGCTGAAGCTCATCGGGAACGTTCTCAAAGAACAGTCCGCTGTCGAGTGAAAACACGGGAACTCCGCAAAACCGGTAATATGACAAGGCTTTTATCCGCGCGTTTTCAAGAGGACTGGTGCCGCTTTCATCAACGTCCGGCGGACTTTTCTCAATGTCGCGCAGACTTAAAAGCTCGATATCCAAGCCCGTTAAGCTCTCGCGCATGGTGTTCAACTTTGAGGGATTGCCAGTGCCGAACAGTAATGTTATCTTGCTCACCGTCTCACTACCTTTCATATTCCTCTATCATTATAGCAAAAAACGGGGCGGTTTGTCAAGTACCCTGCCCCGTTAATCGGTTATTATCTGTTCAGATATTTTCTGACTACGAATTTATCCTCAAGCTCCATACAGTGCTCAAAGCCCTCGCTCTTATACAGCTCGTCAAAGCCCATAAACTGCATATATTCAACCGACGCGTCCTTTTGAGGATAAGCTTCGACATAATCAAAGCCCTCCTTCTTCGCGTCCTCGCAGATCGTCTGTAAAAGTTTGCGGGCGATACCCTGCCTGTGATACTCCTCCGAGATCATAAAGCAGTAGATAACCTTGACCTTTTCCTCCGGCGCAGACACCGCCTTTTGCAGATCGGTCAAGATGAAAACCAGCCCCGCGCAATTGCGACAGTCCGCCTTTGTGTTCGCGTTGCACCAGCCGATTATCTTGTCGTCCTTTAACGCCACATAACCTTGAAGAATACCGTTTTTCACATAGTCCACAGCCATGGCGCGGCGCTGCTCACGGTCGGGTCGCTCCAATGTGCGGTGGTCGGCGCTGCACCAGTTTACGCAATAGCACGTATTCTCTGGGTTATGGTCGTCGTGCGGCGTGGTGTCGAAAAATATTGCGTATGCTTCGGCATCTTCGGGGGTAAGTTTTCTTATTTTGATTTCCATTGTTATTCCTCCTGTTACTTTATCCTGCTGAAAAAGCAGGTGCGGTTTCCCGTATGACAAGCCGCGCCCGTCTGCTCTACCTTGATGAGCAACGTGTCGTCGTCGCAGTCGCCGTATATCTCGACCACCTTCTGGACGTGACCCGAGGTCGCGCCCTTGTTCCACAGCTCCTGCCGCGAACGGCTCCAGAACCAGGTGTAGCCCGTCTCAAGAGTTTTCGCCATGCTCTCTTCGTTCATATACGCGAGCATAAGCACCTCGCCGCTGTATACGTCCTGAACTATCGCGGGGATAAGCTCGCCCTTTTTGAAGTATTTTTTCAAGTCCATCATTTTCAACTCACTTTCGATCTTCATCAGCAGCTTAGGGTGAACGTCGGGGTACGTCCACGCCATAAGCTCATGCGGCGGCTCGTCAAGCAGGAACACGCGCTCTATCTCCGACTGCGGCAGCTCTCCGAGCTCGGTAATCTCCGCGTAGAACAACATTCCGTAATTGTTGAGCTTATACGGGCATATCTGCCGCATGGAATACGTTACCGCGCCAGTTTCCTCGTACAGCTCGCGGGCGGCGGTCTGCGCGATATTCTCGCCCGGCTCGCGGTGTCCGCCGGGCAGCTCAAAGGTCTTGCGCTCTCTGTGCTTGACAAATACGTATTTGCCGTTGTATTTCGCGAGAATTACCGCGTACTTTAACTTGCTGTCGTCATAGTCCAAAGGAAACTCGACCATGATACCCTCCTTATTCGCAGAACTTTAATCCCACCTGCACGCGTTAAGAGAGGCAAGATCGTGCTGCATATCGTTTTTGTAGCGCTTTTTGCCCTGCGTTTGGTTATTGTAGTCGATAGCGTCCGCGGGGCAGATATGAACGCAGCCCATGCAAAGCTCGCAATTACTTCCGAATTTCGGCGAGCCGTTCTCCATTGTTATATTATTGTTCGGGCAGATATGTACGCATGCCTCGCACTGCCGGCAGCCATCTACGGTAAAGAGCTTTCCGCAGTCGGTTTTCATCGGCGGGTAGCTCTTATGCACTGCCCTGTTTACCGCGGTGTAGGGCGTTATTCTTGAAACGGCGCGGCGCTTTATATCGGTAATTATGCGGTCAAGCGTGCTGTCCGTCTTTTGCCAAAGCGCCTTATTGTCGTTTACCTTGAAGCCCGGAAGGTAGTTCTCGACCATTTTCACCTTGGCGCTGTACGAGAGCTTTACGCCCTGTTTTTTCAGCTGCACGTCGACTGCACCGTCAACTCCGACGGCAAATCCTCCGTATGTAACGACCGTGAAAATATACGCGCTTTTATTCGTTATGCGAACCTCACCTAGAAAGCGCTCCACCGTTTTGGGCAATCCCCAGAAGTAGACGGGAAAAACTATGCCAATAACGTCGGCGTTACATTCGCCGTCGCCTTTCATATTGGCGACCTCGGCGTTTATTTCCGCGGCAATTTTATTGGCGGCATATAGGCTGTTTCCCGTTCCCGAAAAGCAGAAAATCGTATTCATATCATCACAC
>CAMWVP010000179.1 GCA_947177735.1 uncultured Clostridia bacterium | reverse complement strand
AAGTTTTTTTCCGCGCAAAAACGCGTCCGTCGGCATACGTTTCCCGCCCTCGGGATGCACCTCCGTAAACTCGATGCAAACACCGTCTCCGCACACCACCGCGAACGCCGCCGCGTCGGCTACAGAGCCCGCGGGCAGAGTGCTCGTGCGCTCCGTAAGCCGCGAACGGTAGACCTTGAGACGCTTGCCCTCAAGGAACGTGTAGCAGCACGGCACGTCCGCCATCGCGCGAATGAAGTCGTAGAGCCGCTTGGCGGGCATCGTAAAGTCGAGCTCGAGCTCATCCTTGGTGATCATCTGCGCGTAGCTCGGCTCGCGGCAGTAGGTCTGCGCGGAGTACTGCGCGGTGCCGTTCGCTATGCGCACTAAGGTCTCCGCGATGAGCTCCCCGCTTATCCGCGAGAGCTCCCCGGACAGCTCCGTGCCCGTCATTTCGGGAGTTATCACGACATCGCGCCGCATAATGATATCGCCCGTATCGAGCCCCTCGTCCATCTTCATCGTGCACAGGCTCGTCTCGGTCTCGCCGTCCTGTATGCAGCGCTGGATCGGCGCGGCTCCGCGGTATTTCGGCAGCCGCGAGGCGTGCGCGTTGATACAGCCGTATCTCGGCAGCGAGAGTATCTCGGGCGGCAAGATCTGCCCGTAAGCCACAACTATTATAGCGTCCGGAGCGAGCTCGCGGAGCACTCTCAGCGCCTCCTCCGCGTCCTCTCCCCTGCGCAGCGAGCGCGGCTGATAGACGGGGATACCGTACTCTACGGCAAGATCCTTGACGGGAGAAGTCATGATCTGCTTGCCGCGGTTTTTCGGCTTGTCGGGCTGCGTAAACACCGCGCAGATGTCGTTCCCGATCTCTTTAAGCACCCTGAGCGTGTGCACGGAGAACTCCGGAGTACCCATAAACACAAGTCTCATATTCATTCCTCGTCCTCCTCTATCCACTCCAGCACTTTATCCTCGTAAAGTATGCCGTTCAGGTGGTCGATCTCGTGACAGAACGCCCTCGCGAGCAGCTCCTTGCCGCGGTACTTGACGGGCTTTCCGAAGCGGTTCAGCGCCTTTACGCGAACGTGCGCGGGACGCTTTACAACGCCGCGCTTGCCCTCCAGCGAAAGACACCCCTCGGGCTCGAACTGCTTGCCCCACATCGCGGTGATGACGGGGTTTACAAGCTCTATGCGCCCGCTGCCCGTGTCAATGACGACGACCCGCTTGAGAACGCCGATCTGCGGCGCGGCAAGCCCTATCCCCTCGGCGTGGCACATCGTCTCGTACATATCGTCGAGCAGACTGCCGAGCTCCTTATCAAACTCGGTGACCTCGGTGCAGCACTCGCGCAGCACGGGATCGCCGAATTGCAGTATCTCACGTATCATGCCGTCATCTCCTGCCCTCGGGAATGACCTGCTTCACCCTGTCGGTGAACAACACGCCCTCAAGGTGGTCGGTCTCGTGGCACAGCGCCCGCGCGAGCAAGCCCTCTCCCTTTACCGTGAACTCTTTGCCCGTGCGGTCAAACGCCTTGACCGTGACCCTCATCGGACGCTCCACCTCACACCACTCACCGGGAGCCGACAGACAGCCCTCGTTTCCGACCTGAACGCCCTCCTGCTCGATGATAACGGGGTTGACGAGCTCGATCGTGCCCTTGCCGTCGCGCACGTCGACCACCACCGCTCTTCGGAGTATCCCGACCTGCGGCGCGGCAAGCCCCACGCCGTCCGCGTTGCGGAGCGTCTCCGCCATATCGTCGAGCAGCGTAGCGAGCTTTTCGTCAAAGGCGGTCACCTCTCTGCACTTTTTTCGGAGAATATCCTCTCCGAACTTCACTATCTCTCTTAATGCCATTTTATTGTCCTTTCATTTGCCGCAACAATTACAGTAAGCGACATAGGTTTTTGTGCTTTTCCGCCCGCGCAGCGGGCGGGAAAGCACGGAAAAATCGCTCGGCAAATTTGTCTAATATATTTTCTAATCGGAATTTCCGTTTATGTCCGCAAATAATCCGACGTTCTCAAAGTCCTTGTCGCCGTAAGCCTTCTTGAGAGCAGCCTTGACAACGCTTCTGAGCGCTTTGCTGTTCACACATTTGATCATCAGGCGGTATCGGTAACGCCCGTTTATCCTCCCGACGGTGCTCGGCGCGGGTCCTAATATCCGCATAGGAACGCGGTCTCCGTAGGGCTTGGCGCTCTCGGTCAACATGACCGCGAATTTCCGCGCCGCAGCACCGCACCGCTCGTTTTCGAGCGACGAAAACCCGAATGTCACCAGATCGCAGAACGGCGGGTAAAACTGCGCCTCACGCAGCGCGATCTCCTCCGCGTAAAACCCGGGGTAGTTCTGCCGTGCCGCAAGATTTATCACATAGTGCTCCGGCGAGAACGTCTGGAGCAGCGCCCTGCCCTTTTTCCCGCTCCGTCCCGCCCTGCCGACGACCTGAGTTATCAGCGAGAACGTTCGCTCGTATGCGCGGAAATCGGCGGCGTAAAGCGAATTGTCTATTTTCAGCACCCCGACGAGCGTGACATTCGGGAAGTCCAGACCCTTGGCGATCATCTGGGTGCCGACCATAATGTCGTATTCGCCCTCGGAGAACGCCTTGAATTTACGCTCAAACGCGTTCTTTGTCGAGGTCGTATCCGCGTCCATGCGCAGTATCCGCGCTTTCGGGAACATCTGCGCGAGCTCGTCCTCGATGAGCTGCGTACCCTCGCCCCTCATATCGAAGAACCGTCCTCCGCACTTCGGACAGACCGTGTCGAGCCGCCTCATATAGCCGCAGTAGTGGCAGATAACGCAGCCGTTGACCTTATGGAACGTCATCGGCAGCGAGCAGTTGGGGCACTCGAGGGGCTTTCCGCAGGCAAGACAGCGCACACTGGTATGGTAGCCGCGTCTGTTGAGCAGCAGTATCGACTGCTCGCCGCGCTCGAGATTACGCTCCAGCTCGCCCAGCAGCGGCATTGAAAACGTTGACATATTGCCGTTCTGGCGCTCCTCCTGCATATTTATGATATACACCTCGGGGAGCACGGCGTTGTTGTAGCGCTCGTCGATCTCGAAAAGCGCGTACCGCCCCGTTTTCGCGCGGTAGCAGCTCTCGATCGACGGCGTCGCGGACGCGAGCAGCAGAAGAGCGTTATGCGCGAAGCAGCGCTGCTTGGCGACCTCGCGGGCGTGGTAACGGGGAACGCTCTCGGACTTGTACGTCCCCTCGCCCTCCTCGTCGATCACGATTATTCCGAGGTCGCTCACGGGCGCGAACACCGCGCTGCGCGTGCCGATAACGATACGCGCCCTGCCCTCGCGGATACGGCGATACTCGTCGGCGCGCTCGCCGATGGACAGCGAGCTGTGCATGACCGCGACGCCGCTGCCGAACAGCGCCCTGAACTTATTCACCATCTGCGGAGTGAGCGATATCTCGGGCACCATCATGATCGCGGACTTTCCGCGCTTCAGCGCCTCGTTGATGAGACGGATAAAAACGGACGTTTTTCCGCTGCCCGTCACGCCGCGCAGCAGCGCGCATTTAGGCTCGCCGCTGCCCATGAGCGCGAGCAGCCCGTCGAATATCTCCTGCTGCTTGGGCGAAAAGACGATGCTCTCGGGGCTCTCTGTCGCCTCAATGCCGCTCTCCGTGCGGAATACGGCGTTCTCGTAGCGTTCGAGGACGTTCTTCTCGACCAACCGCTTTACGACGGCGGGAGTGACCGCGCACTCGTAGCACACCTCGTGCACCGACGCGCACTCGGCCGCCTCCAGAAACGCGATGACCGCGCGCTGCTTGGCGGTCGGCTTTTCGAGCGCGTCAGCGTCCGCGAGCCGCACCATTGTCACACTCTCGTCTCCGACACGCCGCTTTGCGACGTTCTCCTCGACCAGCGCGCCCTTATCGGCAAGCGACCTGACGACCGCGGGGCTGCCCGAGATGAGCGCCGAAAACGCGTTCTTATCGGCGGCTTTCAGCAGCCCGAGCAGTGCGCGTTCCTTGTCCGAGAGCTCTCCCGAGAACTCCTCCGATAGCCCGTATCCGCTCTTCAGCGAGAAACCGAGCCCCGGCGGAAGCATTGCCCGAAACGCGTCAAAGTAGGTGCAGAACGTGTTTTCGCTGAGCCATTCGCAGAGGGTCATAAGCTCGTCCGACAGCACGGGCTCGTCGTCGATAACAAAGTCGATCGGCTTGACAACGCCATCCGGACGCTCCGCGCCGACGCGGAACACCACGCCGATCCGCTTGCGGTTGCCGCGCCCGAACGGCACCACGACGCGCACACCGCGCCGTACAGCGCCCTCGAGCGCCTCGGGCACCTCATACGAGAACAGCATATCGAACGCGTAGAGCGTGTTCTCGACCGCGATCAGAGCCGTCAAGCGTTCCCTCCGAAGCTGTTCAGCAGCTCATCACCGCGCGAGCGTCTGAGCTTCTCCGCGCGGAGCACCGCCTCAAGGTCGCTCACGGCAACACCGAGGTCGTCGTTGACAATGAGATAATCGTAGTTTTTCGCGAAGCCGAGCTCGGTGCGGGCCTGCTTGGTGCGCTCGATTATCTTCTCCTCGGTCTCGGTGCCGCGGTTTCTGAGACGCTGCTCGAGGACTTCCCACGACGGCGGCAGAATGAACACCAGACACGACTCGGGGAACTGTCTGCGAATATTCATCGCGCCCTCCACCTCGATCTTCAGGATCGCGTCCCTGCCCTGCGAGAGCAGATCGTCAACGCTTTTGCGGAGCGTTCCGTAGTAGTTCCCGCAGTATTCGGTGTACTCGAGCACTTCCTTTTCGGCAATGCGCCGCTCGAACTCCTCACGCGTCAGAAAGTGGTAGTGCACGCCGTTCACCTCGCCCTCGCGCGGTGCGCGCGTTGTCGCGGAGACCGCGTAGCCCGCCGTGTCCGTCCGCTTGAAAAGCTCGTTCAATATAGTATCCTTGCCGCAGCCCGCAGGTGCCGAGACCACAAACAACAGCCCTTTAGCCATAAAATTACCCCCGTTAATCAACATTGTCAACTTTTCCCATAATCGTCTCGGGCTGGAGCGCCGAGAGAACCACGTGACCGCTGTCGCATATGATAACAGAGCGCGTTTTGCGTCCGCAGGTCGCGTCCACAGCCGAGCCGCCGTCCTTGGCAAGCTGGACGATACGCTTCACAGGTGCCGCCTCGGGGCTCACCACAGCCACGATCTTATCCGCGTTCACCGCGTTCCCGAAACCGATATTCAAAAGCCGCACCGCTCCCCCACTCCTTTTTTGTACATATATACTAATTATAGCACATTCTTCCTGAAAAATCAATAGAAAAAAATTTTTAAAAAATGTAAGTTTGTCAATGATATTGGACAAACTTTTTGAAAAATTCGATA
>CAMWVP010000178.1 GCA_947177735.1 uncultured Clostridia bacterium | reverse complement strand
GGTGATGAGATAATAAAGCGCAATAAAAGGCGCAGACGCGTTTTGCTTGGCGTTTGCTCGTCGGCGGCGTGTCTGGCTGCCGTGATTGCGGTGAGCTTAGGAGAATGGGCTGCTTCAAGGCGCAATATCGATCCGACTTGGAGCCCCTCGGACAGCGGGTTCGTAACGGATCCCGAAGCTCCGGAGATCACCGGGCCGAACGCTTCGGCTTCCGGCGATCCGGCTTCCGGCAATCCCGTTTCGGACGATTCCGTAAATATCATAAACGATCCGATCATGTTCGTATCCGAGACCGAGGCATCGGCGGACAGCGAGCCGACTGCCGCCACGTCCGATCGGATGCCCGAGGAGGGCAAGCTGCTGTGGCCGGTCGGCGGCGATGACGGCGGCGTTATCGTTGAAATGATGTACGGGTATGGAGGCTACGAAGGTCATAAAGGGATCGATATCCAAGCACCCTACGGAGCGCCGGTATACGCCGCGGCAGACGGCTATGTCGTTGACGCCGTCGGCGACGGTTATTTTAACGGCGGACGCGGTTCATATGTTGTAATAGAGCACGACGACGGTTACGCGACAAGCTACTATCATATGAGCACCGTTTCCGTTTGTTCCGGGCAGCGCGTGACTGCGGGAGACACTATCGGCGAGGTCGGATCGTCGGGAGAGACCTACGGCGAAAGTTTGCATTTCGAGTTACGTATGGGTGTTGACGGAACGCTGCTGAACCCTATTGACTTCCTGCCGGAGCATAAATACGCTCCATACATTTCGAAAGGGACTGTCGGCGTTGTTCCCGCTGACAGTGCTCCCGTCCATATTACAACGGTGATCGACGACTTTGAAACGGACGCCGACGCACGTTATGACGCGCCCGAAAACGGAAGCGTAAAACACAGCATACCGCTTGACAGAGCGTTGGAGCACTACGGCGACAAGGACGAATACGGCAACGATGTAATGTACTATATCGAGGTGCATTTCTTTAGGGACGGCGAACGCGTTGACGCGGGCGATCTCATTATCCGCGAGGACGAATGGAACAGAATAAGCGCAACGGGCGTGCAATGTGAGTTTATGACGTCCTCCGAGAATTGGGGCGAGACGCACACCCACTACTTCCTGCTTACGCTCACAAAAGAGGAGGTCGAGAATTTCGTGCCCTCCGACGACCTCGGCTATATGTTCTATCTTGTAGACGAGGACGGCGAGGGTCCGGTGCGTATCAACCGCGATGTGATCCACCTGCCCGCCGAGATTATCTCGGAAGATACGCCGTTTGGGGAAACGTCGGATATATGCGGGTATCCCCGCCTTGATCAGTGAAAACGCCAAGGTAAAAAAAGCGGTGTCGAACCGTCGGGCTCGACACCGCATTTTTTTATGTACTCGCGTTTACGCGGGAGTTGAGCTCTGGTACTCGCCGTTGTAAATGCCCGTGATGGATATCGTCAGGAAGCGGAAGTCGTTCATAAGATCGAGCTCCTCGCCGGGGTGATCGCCCATAATGCGCACGACAGGGCGCAGAACGTTGGTGTTGTGCGCTTTGACTACTCCGTGCCTGCCGTCGGAAAGCTGCACCATAGTGCCGACAGGGTACGGATTGAACGCGCGCAGGAACGCCTGTGTAACGCCGAGATCAAAGTGTATGCCGCTGCCGCCGAGCATATACTCCTCCGTCTCCGCGACAGACCACGGCACGCGGTACGGGCGGTTGGAGGTCAGCGCGTCGAACACATCGCAGACCGTGAGTATCCGCGCGATGAGCGGTATCTTCTCGCCGGCGAGCCCCGTCGGATAGCCCGTTCCGTCGTACTTCTCCTGGTGGAACAGCACGCCCGACATAATGTTTGAGCTGTAATTGCCGCCGTTTTTCAGTATGTTGTAGCCGATGAGAGGATGGCGCTTTATCTCCTCGAACTCCGCGTCGGTCAGCTTTCCCGGCTTGATGATTATATCGTGGTCGATGTTGGACTTTCCGATATCGTGCAGCAGTCCCGCGACAACGACCTCCTTTGTCTCTTCTGGGGTCATCTCAAGCTCCGCGCAGACGCTCGCCGCAAGCATAGACACGCGCAGACAGTGCTTGTAGGTGTAGTCGTCGTAGTTTTGGAGCGCGATCATCTGGTTGCCGAGGAACGAGGAATCGTTTGCGATGTCGTTTATGATATCGTTGGCTATGCCGTCGACTTTCTGTACGGCAGTCTGCGAAAGCTCCTTTATCTCCTCGTTGCAGTCGAAGATCTCATCGAGGTCGGTGAGCGCCTTGCCGATGCGGATATTGCGTTCGCGTTCAATATCCGCTTTGGTAGTGGGGCGCGCCACGTCCTCAATGCCGCCGCCGACTATGCGTACTGTCTTTATGCCCTTTTCGGCGAGCATTTCAATCATTCCCGAGGATAAAAACGTTCCCTTGTTCAAGAGCGTCTGGTACTCTCTGGCAGTAGTGGAATCGACGTTTTCCGCGAGCTGCATGCCCTCGCGTAGCTTGTCAACCGGAACAATCAGCATAAAATTACTCTCCTGTCAATTATTCTAGTGTGCTGTCTCATTCAAAATTAGCAATAGACGCGCAGCAATTTTTTCCATACGCGAGGCGGAGGACAAAGGCTTGCTGACACAGCGTTTTGCCGCAGGCATAATGCGGTCGAGGACGCAAACAGGATGTTTGCGCAGTTGCCCCAAAAGGGGGCACGGATGCCGCCAACAGAGGGCAACATGCGACAACGAAGCGTATGGGAAAAATGGCAAGCGGATATGTTAATTTTGAGTGGGACAGTACACAAGGGGTGAAGAATAAATACCCTTTTGCACGTAGTCCTTCAAAGCCGCCTTAGCGTCGGCGACCTCGCTTTCATAGGTTATGCCGAACCATTTGCTGTCGGTGGGGATATCGAGCATACGATAACCGCGCGAGATTATCTCGCGTCCCACCGCCTCGGCAATGGTGAGCTCGGCTTTCAGCTCGTCGGGCTGGAGGTTGTCGAGGAACTTGCGGAGCTGATGAGCCAGCACGGGCATAAATCCGATAGTAAAGCCCCACATACTCATAGAAGTTGTGTCGTTATCGTTAAGCACGCGCTCGTAGCCGTCGAATTTGCCGCGTATAACGCCGTCCTCGCCGCGCTTTATCTGCTTGGTCTCCTCGACGAGGGTCAGCAGATGATTTTCGTCGGTGCGGCAGATACCGCGGTTCACAGTGCCGTTTTCGGAGAGCGTGTTCTTCAGCAAGAAGTCTACCGAGCAGCCGTCCGCTGTCGGGTCTTTCAGGAAGTCTCCCAGCGCCTTGAACGCGTCCGCTCCGTAGAAGTCGTCGGCGTTGATAACGGCGAAATTCCCGTCCAGTACGTCCTTGCAGCAGTACAGAGCCTGCGCCGTGCCCCATGGCTTGGTGCGCGACGGGAAGTCCTTTTCGCGCTTGGGCAGCTGATCGGGCGACTGGAAAACATAGTCGACCTTAACGAGCTTTTCCACCCTCGCGCCGATCGTGCTCTTGAACAGCTCCTCAATGTCGCGCCGAATGATGAACACAACGCGGTCAAAGCCGTTTTTCAGAGCGTCGTGTACCGAATAGTCTATCAGCAGCTCCCCGTTCGGTCCTAAGGGCTCAAGCTGCTTTATCCTGTCGCCGAAACGGCTTCCCATTCCCGCTGCGAGTACTACTAAAGTTTGCTTCGACATAATTCCTCCTGATTTTAAAATTCCTTGATATAACGGATATCCGTAACCGTTACGCCGCCGACCTCGCATTTTATCGTATCATCGGTCGGCGTAAAACCGTGCTTTCTGTAAAACCTCGCTGCGCGTTCGTTGCCCTCGAGAACGTACAAATAAACCTTGTCAAAACCGCGCTCGCGAAGCTGATTCACCGCATACTCAAAAAGTTCTCCCGCGCAGCCCGTACCCCAGAATTGGGGTAGAGCGTACATTGTGTGGATTTCTCCCCAACCGCTCATCTTTTCCTTGGCGGCGGGTCGCAAGTGAACGTGCGCGGCAATTCGCTCCCCGTCAAGTATCACGAAGCTGCCCTCGTCAAAGAAATAGCTTTTCGGAGAACGGTCGACGATCTTCGAGGTCAGTCCGTCCAGAAAGTCTTGTGGGAGCAAGCCCTTGTAACCCTCTTTCCATGCTTGAACATACAGCGCGTCGACCTCGCGGAGATCATCCTCGGTCATTCTGCGTATCACCGACATAATGCTGCCTCCCGTTAAATCAGCTTCTCGTTGTACCACGCCGGCGTTTCGCCGAACTTTTCCGCGAGCCGCGAGCCGTGCTCGTCGCGCAGCCGCACGCAGAACTCCGCGAATTGCTTGAGTATCTCCAGCGACTCGCCCTCTTCGGTTACTTTATAATCTATCTCGCAAGAGGAAAGTTGAAAGTTGCACCCCAAAACCCGCGCCCATACGCGGAAACGGTTAATGCCGACCTCAAGCCTTTGCGTGTACGCTTCGTAGAGAAAACCGTGTTCATCTGTGCAGGAATACAGGTGCAGATAATTCGGCTGTCCCTTTTGCCGCGTGAAAGCCGTTCCTTTAAACGCCTTGTCAAGCGTAAATTTGTCCGCAACGTGCGTAAACTTCGTATCGGACGCAATGTTTTTCGGCACGGGAAGCCCGCTTTTGGCAAGCTCCGAAAAACGCCGCTGTTCTTCTTTTTCCAAAGCGTTAAAACGCTCCTTTTCTTCCCGTGAGAACGAGCATTTTCGCGAACACGTTTGAGGTTCGCCGAGGTAAGGTATCAGTTTTTCGATTATTGCGTGGCTGCTGCGCGGTCTGTCATTATCCGTTACGTCAATGCATATGGATATGAGGTTTATTTTTTTACCGTCTTCGAAATCGCGCCACTGTGTTATGGTGTTCGATAAAAACGGCGGTTCGCTTGCGGTGGGGTATGCGAGCCTGTAAATCCAATCGTCCGCCGCGCCGATTATGTTTTCGCTGTCGGGAAACCAGTTTATCCCGTCCAAAATCAAATGTCCGAACGAGAAATTAAACGGTCGCGGGACTTTTGAAAACAACACGGAAATATCCTTCCAATCCGCCTTGTCCGCATAAAATTCGCCCTCACGCCAATTTGTACTGTAGCTGCACAGTCCGTATTCATCACGATCAACAGAAAAGGAATATTTTCCCAGCGAGGGAAGCTTTTCAAGAGCCTTTTTTTGCGCGTCATTGCGAACGCCATATAGCATAAAAGCGATATTTTGATAGGAAAATCTCAAATCGGAAAGCATTTTCTCCAAATACGGCTTTGTTTCGCCAAAGCTCACCTTTTCTATTATGTTAAAGAAGTAGCTGTCAAATACGCGCATAACAGACCTCACTTAAGACCGTCGATAGATTCGAGTATCTTTTTCAGCTTCTCCTCGGCTTTCGCAAGCTTAGCGCGCTCGTTCTCGATCTGCTGAGCGGGAGCCTTGGACAAAAATCCCTGATTGTTCAGCTTGCCCGAGAGGAAGTCGATATCATTCTG
>CAMWVP010000177.1 GCA_947177735.1 uncultured Clostridia bacterium | reverse complement strand
GGTCATAATCTTTAAATAAGCTTTTCGCCATCATTGCGTCAATCGTCATTTTCATTTTAAAGCCCTCCAATGTTTGTTTTTGGTTTTGCGTTCGCCGGTAAATAAACACCTTGACAAACCCAATTAAGAGTGTTATAATAGAGGTAGGTGTTAGGCGGCAGCCACGCCGCCCGTATCACCCCCAAACTTTACGCAAATTTGATTATTTGCGTTTGTTGTCTTTGTTTGCGCTGATGATGTTGTACAAGTTGCTAGCCGTACAGATCCCAAACACCAGCGCACAAAGCGCAACGACCATTTTGTAAGCTCCTTTCCGTAAGAGGTTTTTGTTTTGCTGTCCCTTACCTTGATATTATTATAACATATGTGCACATATATTTCAATTCGCAAAATCAACAAAAATATGTGCACATATTTGTTTAAATTATATATATGCACATATAGAGTTATTTGCTTTTATGCATTTGTCACACCGTCCGCAGAAGCCGCCAAAATTAAAGCGTGTGCGGCTCTGTATTGCGTTTTAATGGGTTGGTGGTGTAGTTATATGTCTAGTTAAGGAGTGTGAGCGGTGGGGCGTGGGGAGCTGTCCGACTGTGCAAGAGAGCGGCGGGGGGTAGGTTTACATTTTGGAAAATATTCCCTTTTTATGAGAGCGTACAGTACTTCACAACATTTCAGTATGTGAATTTTGTAATTGCCGATAAGAATAAGTTGTTGCCTTAGTCCTTTTTTCGGACGAAATCTATTTGAAAGCAAAAAAATTTTAGGGTAACGATCTGTTACCCCTTGAATGGCAATAAATTCGTCAGCCAAAATCTGGACTGACATCTTGCCGGTGGGGACGGTTAAATCTACCCCACCTAATTTATATTTTTTCTTTTAACGTTTTTTCTCGTAAAGTGGCTTGTAGAGCGGTTTCGCAAACAAGTTTAACACCTCGAAAGTGTTAAATTGATGGTGGGTAACGATTTGTTATGCACTTAATTGAGTTGTTTGTGCTTTGTACGAAATTCATATGAAGGCAAAAAAAGATGACTCCTCAATTTGGGGAGTCATATGCCTATAAAAGAAAAATCCGCGTTACTCGGAGCGGCGGTTTATTTCTTTTGCAGGCGGGAACGGCTAGTTGTTTTACGAGTTGTACTTTATGTACATCTCTTGTGAAAGATAGTTCTTAACGGTTGTACACCCACCGTTAAGAAAACGGGGAGTCAAAGGCTCACGCTTTTTTGAGGCTAGGCAATTTTAGAGTGGTAGTTTTGCTATCACTCGTTTCTTGTTGCTAGAGTGGCAAATCACTATCTCATCTCAATTTGTCTTACTCAATAACATTTCGTTATTGAGTTTGAGTTGTAGTTTTACTACAAGTCGTAAATTTCGTTTCTTGCCTATTGCCTGTAAAGGGGAAAATCGCGGTGTTCGGAGCGGCGGTTTTCTCTTTTTACAGGCGGGAGCATTTCTTCTTTTTTATGCACTTGCCCTCTAAAAGGGCGAGTGCGTTAATAGTATTAAGCGAGAGCACCCCTCGCAAAGCCTTTTGTAGAGCGGCTTCGCAAAATCGACTGCACATCGAAATATATGCTTTTGCACACCCGAATATATGCTTTTTAGCGTGCTAAAGCACATCGCTGATGAATTTTTCTCACTTTCTAACTTCTCTGTTTTGCTTTATGGTACAAAAGCCCGTTCTGCGGACATTAGAACAGACTATTTCGTTCTCTATATGCCTGTAAAAGAAAAAGCCTTTTCGCCAGAATTGACGATTAGGCTTTTACTTATTTTTAAGTAGACGGATTTCGTCCCTTTATCATATCAAATAAGGAGCAGTGGGAAAGGAAATCTGCAATAGCTCTATTTGCGCGAATATTGCGTTTTAAGGCGTGCTAGTCGTTAGGTAATAGAGGAACCATCTGCGCATTAAAATCGATTACAGAGCGTTCTAGAGGGATTGTAGGCGATGTGGAATTACAGTTTTATTGATATTCGAAAGAGATGAAGGGAACACAAACAAAACACCTGCCGTTGTCCGGATTATGGACTTAGATTCAGATGTGTTTTCACGGTTTCAATACATTACAACGTATCCACTGAATAAATGCTTTGCGCAATATAGATCTATATAGAATATATTTATTTTGAAATTCACAATATATCGGATCGCTGTAGGGATTGATATCGAAATCAAACTCAAAAAAAGAAAAATTGCCAGAATGAAACAAACTCGACCGAATACTATACAAATCCGCTAGATCCTTTTCATTTGCATCTGGATTATATTTCAATACAAAGTCTGAAAAACGCAAGTCTTTTTCGGTATGTGATAGTGTTTCAAGGCTTGCAACCAAAAATGAAATCTCAATGGTTGCCGCTTCCATGCTTAACAGTTTGCTTTTATTATAAAGACGACATGCGTTTCTAAAAAGGGTATAATTTATATAATCCAACTTTTTATAATTAGAAATTCCTCGAAAGAAACATCTAAGTTCCTTGGGTATTTTTATTGGCTGGTTTAGAAAATGAATTTTGTCATCAATTCCTTCTCGGTACTCATTTACAGTTGAACTATCAGGTCTATGCATTTTGTGCTTACTAAACGCTTTTTCAATTGATAAAATATTTCCATTTGTCATTTGAAACGTTTTATTTTTGTTTTCAAAAGTCATAGAAAAGTATCCGTTCGTGTAATTACTTTTCATTGCTTCTTCTAGAGGACATAATCCATTCATGTTATCTTTTATTAATAAATTTAATTCTGGATCACAAAAAGCAGTTCCGAAACGATGAGTGTAGAAAATCCTATTTTCATCCTCATTTTCAGAGTTAATAAAGTTCACAAATTTTGATGTCGGTTCGTAGAAACCTATATCCAATAAAACTGACAAAAAATTACAGAACTCGGTTGTTATATTATTTGCTAAAGATCGCGCCCTTTCGAAATTCCGTTCTTTAAGCTCAATATCAACACACACAACATGTTCTGTCATTGGTTCAGATGTTGGTTTACAATAAAGAGAATGAAAAGAAATCTTCGTATCTCCGTTTATCTTATAATATCCATAAATAGGCGTAGAATTATAAATAATTTTATAATTACGCAAAGTAAATTTTTTCTTGTTTTGATTTACAGCATCAAATAGACGCCCCTTTATATCACCGTGGTACAAAAGCTTTAATTGCATTTCGTAATTCGTTTTATCATTTGGGTCTTCGGGTTCTAAACAAAGTTTTATGTTTCTAAGTATTTTTTTAGAAAATTCAGCAATAACCCTGATTAATACTATATGTTCATTATATTCTTTCTTAAAGGAACTCTCTAAAGTATATAATTCGCCGTCACATTTGAGTAAATCCGTTACAACACTCTTACTAAGTTCATTTAATAGTTCTTGTACATCCTTAACATAGTTTTCTTTGTCTATTTCATAATTCAACTCTTCACTAAAAGTAAACATTTTAAATCCTCCCGTAAAAACAATATTTTTGTGCTATAAATTCTTGGAAGAAGAGAATTTTACTCAACCGATGTTGTATGAACAATAATACCTATCATACAAGCGCAACATAAAACGCATATATCCATAGTTGGGCAATTGTGCCTATAATTATTATAATATACTTTGGTATGTTTTTCAATGCCCCTTGCGCAAGATGTCAAAATCCTGCGCAATGTGTAATTTTTTTTGGAGGTTTGCACAAAAACAAAAATCGCATTTTGTTCACTTTCACAACGCTCGAGTATAACCAACATCTCACTTTTGAACTTTTCTACATAGAAACTTGCCCATAACTATTATCCGTTTGAAATAGTAACCGAAATTGAGATCAACTCAGATGTGGCGATATAAAACAGGGATTTTATTAACCGATGGTATAATATGCTTTAAATATACATATAGACAAGTTGTCAAGTATACATCATTTTAGGGAGTACTTTAAATGATGTGAAGTGTGGAAAGTTTGGCTTGAATGGAAAACCAATCAATCTGATCTTGGACAAGTTCTAAAAAAGCAAAGTTTTGTGGATTCGCCCGATAGATTGATTGACTTTAGATTTATTACTTTGTATTTCGGTGTCCCCCATTTGAAGGGCAACAACCGACTTAATATGGTCTACATAACTTAACCAAGCGCGTCCAAAATTGGATTGACCTCATCTGAAACAGTACCCCCGGTCGCGAAACACAACGGGGGTTATGTTCAATATAAGGTGTCCACTCTTACTGGACGGGGGGTACAAGTTTGACATTGATTTACCCTCTAAAAATACAGTATAAGCCTTGAATTTTACAAAAAGTTGTCACCTTATAAACATATGTAACGAGCGGCGGCTTATGTTGTGCGGATGGTCTTACAATTTCCTCTTGAATTCCTGTTATGAATATGTTATAATGAGAATCGGAAAGAGGGTGTTTATTGTGCCGATAAACAAGATTGACAAGAAAAAGGACGGTCGACAGGGCTACCGCGTCCGCGTAAACTACACAGACATGAACGGAAAAGCTCGACAAGTTGAGCGTACCGCTTACGGACTTGCAGAAGCGCAAATGCTTGAGCAACAGCTTAATGCGGAGTACAAAGATAAAAAGGAAGTCTCCAAATCCAAAATGACTGTGAACCAACTCATAGAGGAATATGTTAAATATCACAAAATTGAAGTTAAAACCTCCTCTCTTGATTCGATAACGAAAACACTCCGATTGCGCGTTCAGCCCTATTTGGGCGAGTGCAGACTTGACAAACTGACACAGCCCAGACTTGCGGATTGGAAAATCACTATAAGTAATCAAGACTTATCCGACTCGACTAAGAAAAACGCCTATTCAATATTTGTTGCGTTGCTGAACTTTGCCGTTAAAATGCAATATATACCCAAGAACCCGTTGTCTATATTGGGTAATTTCAAGAACAGTAGTACTGTTACTGAAGAACCGCAAAAACTCCGCTATTATACATCTAAACAATTTCAGAAATACATAGCTGTGGCAAAGACGCATTGCAACACTATAAACGACTGGGGGTTTTATGTGTTCTTCAACCTCGCTTTCTTCACGGGCTGCCGAAAGGGTGAAATCAATGCTCTCCGTTGGTCTGATCTGGAGGGGAATGTAATTCACATAAGGCGGGGCATTACACAAAAGATCAAGGGTGATGATATTGAATCAACACCCAAAACCAAGAGCAGTATAAGAGACCTGCAAATCCCCAAGCAGCTAATCCGAATATTGAACGAACACAAAGAACGTCAACGAACGGCGGCAGTAGGACTGTTTTCGGACAACTTCTACATTTGTGGCGGAGATAAGCCTCTCAGAGATACCACCATAGATAAGAAAAACCGTCAATTCGCTGAAGAAGCAGGATTGCCAAGAATTACCATCCACGAATTTCGCCACAGTCACGCCAGTTTGCTTGCGAACAATAATATCTCTATCCAAGAGGTTGCGAGACGTTTAGGACATAGCAACGTGGAGTTGACGTGGAAAGTCTATTCGCACTTATACCCAAATCAGGAAGAAAAGGCTCTTGAAATCCTCAACGAGATCGAGGTTAATTAAGTGAAAAACCGTAAAAAAACGGGGATTTTTCGGGGATAAAAATAAAGAAACCGCACAACAATGCGGTTACTTTGCTATTTGGCGGAAAGAGAGGG
>CAMWVP010000176.1 GCA_947177735.1 uncultured Clostridia bacterium | reverse complement strand
ATGAAATTTCAAATTACTGCAAGTAATTTCGGCTCAGTTGAGCCAAATTCGCCGCTTTTTTAGATTTCTTGCGGCTTTTTTCGGCTTATTTTACTTTTTGTGTTTTGCTTGTCAAATAACATTTGGCAAGTTTTTACATACTCTTTTATATTTTATCATAAATTCCCCAAAAAATCAAGCTGCAAAAGCAAATAATTGTCAACAATCACGAAAAGATGTAAATAATCATAAAAATCTACTGAAAAGTCCTTGTTTTTACAGTCTTTTTTATCCGTTTATATGAAAGGGTAAATTCGCGCAACTTGTTCATGTCGTTTTCAACAACGGAAGATATGGCAATTTGCTAGAAGTTGTGCAAAGTAACGAAAGTTCGGAAAATCTTGCAAATTTGTGCAATTTACCCATTTAAAAAATGCTGATTTTTTTCCTATAACTAAGGCGTGATAAAGAACATTTTAAATTGTCGCAGACAAACGGCGTGATTGTGCACAATTTTACATCTAACAAAAGCGAAGATGTAATCAAAGATTTTCGCTTGTCAATAATTGTAGTATGTAAATTTAAATAAAAAAACGGTGAACATCTCATTCACCGTTTCGGTTTATAGTTTCTTTACAATTGCCCACGCTTCGTTAAGCGTTCTATTATCTCAATTCCGTTCTGATAACATTTACGGAACGCGCACCGATATTGATCTTGCCATCTTCCAGCCTTACTTCATTGGTAACAGGAACGACAGCTTCGGGAGAATCAAAGCTGTTGCACGACTGCATATTTGTGGCGGTAAGGGTAGTTAATAACGCATTGCTAGCCAACGGGATATCCGAGGCGAGATTTACGGTTATATCATTCTCGGTAATATTCACAATCTTGATTATCAATTCGCCCGCCGTTTCATCAACGGTGCAGACCGCCGAAATGTGCGGAACCGATTTGAGTGCCGCCTTGTGTGTGAGAACGCCATTGATTTTGATCTCGAACTCGTCGCCGTCCGCGTCTATCTCAATGTGCGCAGAGTTGCCGCCAAGCTCGCAGTTGCCCTCGCATATGATCTCCTTAGACCAGCCGTTGTAATGGATCACGGTGCTTTTTCCGCCCTCACAAACAATGTCATAATGGTTTTGATCCTCACCCTCGGCGCAAGTATCCCAGAAGCTGACCGTCAGCCTGCCGCCTACTATATCTACGTCGGCTGAAAGTGATTGACGATTTTCATCAATACTGCCGACGGTAACTTTCTTTCCGCCCGAAATGTAAGAGAAAGCTCCGTGTTCGCAGCGCTTATCGTACTCGGTAATTACGGTATGCCCGCAAACAAAACTACCCCGGTTCTCTGCAAACATTTTGAGCATATAGTAGCTTGGAATGCCATAGCTTGTATGGTTGTTAAAAATGATCAGATCGGGCTCCCATGCGGTGTAGGCGGGATTGTTGAAAAGCGGCGCATAGCTTGTCATCTTCACCTTATACTGATTTCTTTCTATACCCGTCAGGAAAGCCGCCTCTCCGAGCGCTCCGTATAAATTGCCTTTCTTGCAGCCGATAGTGGCGGCGTACTCGCCAACATATATATTGACGCCATTTCGGTCAAGACTGTCGTACATATCATTGTTCGATGCGAAAAACAGCGGATCGGAATAGAAGTGGTCGTCAACCGTTTCTGTAGGGAGTCCGATCTTTTCCGTGTGATCGGTGGCAATATAGGTGTACTGCGGAAACTCCGCTTTCAGCCTTTCATAGAAATATTTATAGCGCTTGTTGTATTCTTCGCCATAGTTTTCGTTTCCGATCTCGAGATACTTTAGGCAGACAAACGTCTCGGGATGACCGTTTTCTGCACGTTTTGCGCCCCACTCGGTGTTGGCAGGAGCGGAAGCATACAGTATCGCGTGAACGGCGTCGTTATACATATTTTCGATCAACTTATCGTCAAAGTAATCGGGGCAGCGTGCCTGACAAGTCATTCCGCAATTGAAAACATACATAGCGTCTATCCGCGCGTCCTCACAGAACTGCAAAAACTCGTGGTAGCCCAATCCGTTGGTGGTGTTATAGCCCCAGAGCAGCCAATGCGGCTTGCGCTCCCAAACTTTTCCGATAGTGTCCTCAAAACGGTGCGCGGTTTCTTTTGAAAAACCCTCAACGATACAGCCACCCGGAAAGCGCAGAAATGCGGGTTTTAGAGCGATAAGCTTCTCCGCAAGATCTCTGCGCAGACCGTTCTCGCGCTTCATAAATGTGTCGGTCGGGAAAAGAGATGTGAAGCCTATCGTTACCGTATCGGCGAACTGCGAACTCAACGAAAGCACGGCTTTATTGTCATCGGCTGTGCTCTCAAGCAGACATTCATATTTTGTATAACCGCCCTCAACAGTCAGTGTTTGATGTGCATAGACCTCGCCGCTTTCCGATGTAAGTGCAATCGTGATTTGGACAGAGGTTTCCGATTTAGCAAACATATAAAATTTGCAAGTGCTGCCCGCCCTGACGGCAATTCCGCCAAATCCAAGATTAACAATTTTGCCGCCGTTAAAGCGAACATTCAGAGCACGCTTTCTGGCGAAGTTCAGAGTGTCCTTGTCTGTTAGCGACATCTGTGCACCATCCGATGCAACCCAGCCGTAAATGCCCTCCGTTTCGGAGCAGTTAAAGCTGCTTACCCAGCCCGTAGGCGAGGTAATGGTCTTGCTGTCGGCATTATATGTACAGCCTTGGGGAATAACTCCGTCGTCAAATGAGCGGTTCATTAGCATTTCGGCATAAAGACCGCCGTCGCCCGAACGGTTTATATCCTCAAAGAAAATTCCGTATAATGACGGTGAAATATTACAAAGCCTTTTATTAGGTGAGATATCTATTTGGTACATAGTTGACCCTCCCGATATTTTGTCTTTTTATATTATACATAAAATTTGGCAATTTGTCCAGTACTATTTTATTAAAATTGGCTACTAAGTCCATTTTAATGAAAAAGCGTGATACTTTTTCTGTTCATAGCATAGCATAGTTTGCAATACTTTTTAAGTATGGATTACTGTTTAATATAGGTATTTGATGTTTGACAGCAACCATAGTATAATATTATTGTACGGCTGTGCAGGACGTTATTGAAATTTAAAGTGAAAAAAGTTATCGCCCCAAAGCGTGAAACGTAAAGTTGACTATCCGAGCATGGTACGATACTGCAAAAAAGGCGGTCACACTGTACGGCAATTACATTTCGGAGGAAACAAGTCAATGAAGGTCAGACAGATATATAAACGCGCACTGACGCTTGCAGTGCCGATGATGATACAAAACGGAATCACCAACGCGGTGGGATTAGTGGACAACATAATGGTGGGCAGTCTCGGCACGGAGGCGTTCACGGCGGTTTCGATCATCGGACAGCTAATATTTGTGTTTACCCTAGCAATATTCGGAGGAATGTCGGGTCCCGGGATATACGGTGCGCAGTACTTCGGTCAAAGTAACATCGAGGGTTTCCGCGGCACGGTTCGCGTTAAGCATTGGATAGGCGCGGGCGTTCTGCTTGTGGGACTTGCGGCGTTCATTTTCGGCGGCGAATTCTTTATCGGGCTGTATTTAAAGGGTGAAAGCAGTGATATCGACCCGGTTCTTACGATGTCGCTTGCAAAAAGCTATCTTTCGGTGATGCTCTGGGGGCTTCCGCCGCTTGTCGTCACGCAGATATACGCAGGAAGTCTGCGCGAAACGGGCGAGTCACTTAAGCCTATGGCGGCGGGAGTGGCATCTGTTTTTGTTGATATCGTGTTCAATTATCTGCTTATCTACGGGAAATTCGGATTTCCGAAGCTGGGAGTACAGGGCGCGGCTATTGCAACAGTTGCGTCAAGATTTGTCGAAGTGCTGATCGTTGTGCTGTGGGCGTTCGCGGCAAGGAAAAAGCACGATTTCCTTATAGGGCTATATAAAACCATGTCGGTGCCGAAGGGCGCAACAATAAAGATCATTAAAAAAAGCCTGCCGATCTTCTTCAATGAATTCCTTTGGGCGGGCAGTATTGCCGTACTCACGCAGTGCTATTCGCGACGTGGACTGGATATCGTTGCGGGAATGAACATCTCAAACGTGCTGTGCAATATGCTGAACATAGTTTTCAAAGCGCTCGGCAATGCGGTCGGGATACTTGTCGGGCAGACTCTCGGAGCTGGACGATATAAGGAAGCGAAAGATGAGGCGTTCAGGCTGATGTGGTTCACGGGAGGCGTATCAGTCATCTTGACAGGAATACTGATCGCGATCTCGGGAGTGTTCCCGAGTTGCTATGATACCACTGCCGAGGTCAGACGCTTCGCGACTTGGTTCATTGTGATAACCGCGCTGTTTTTCCCGCTGCAAGGCTTTCTCAACGCGCTGTACTATACGCTCCGCAGCGGTGGCAAAACTCTGGTGACGTTCCTGTTTGACAGCGTGTTCTCATGGATGATCTCCGTGCCCGTGGCGTTCTTGCTCTGCACCTTTACAACTCTTTCGATAATTCCTATCTTTGTGATCGGTCAGGCGCTGGACTTCATAAAAGTAATTGTCGGATATACCCTTGTGAAAAAGGGAGTGTGGATAAGCAATCTCGTGGAAGAAAAGGCGTAATATAGGACGGCACCGAATCAACATCCTTTTGATCAATCCAATGCGGAACTACTTATATATTTGAAGAATTATTTTTTCTAAATTGCTGTTGAAGTGCGTTTAAAAACACCTCCGCCGCCTTTGAAAACACCTGATACTTCTTCCACACTATATTCAGCCCGACCTCTACCTTAGGTTCAAGCGGCTTGAATACGAGCGTACTGTTTTCGTATTCGGGGATTATCCCGTCAAGGCAAAGCGCACAGCCGACGTTTTCCTCCACCATAAGCGAAGCGTTGTATAGCAGATTATAAGTAGCGACTATATCCAAGGATTCGTATTCCCTGCCGAGCCAGCCCGAAAGTTCGTTGTGTGCCATGGACTGCCGTGAGGCTATCAGCGGAATATCTTGCAGATCATCGGGAACTATATACTCTTTTTCGGCAAGCTTATGATCACGGCGCATTAACAAGCCCCATTTATTTTTTGCGGGTAATCTGATAAAATCGTATTTCTTGATATCCGAGGGTTCGATCAGAATTCCGAAATCAAGCAGACCTCTGTCAAGCCGTTCGGTCACATCGTCGGCGTTTCCGCTGAACAGGTAAAAATGTATTCCCGTATGCTCCGTCCTCACCGCTTCGGCAGCTTTAGAAATAATGCGGAAGCCTTCGGTCTCACCGCCGCCGATGTATATGTCGCCGCTTACGTTCTCGGCTGACGAGGTTATCTCCGCTTTGGTTTTCTCCATAAGTTCAACCATTTCCTCGGCGCGTTTCCGTAATATCAAGCCCTCCTCCGTGAGGGTTATTTTTCTGCTGCCACGGATAAGAAGCTGCTTGCCAAGCTCCTGTTCAAGTTCCATAAGCGACCTTGACAGCGGCGGCTGTGTCATATGAAGTATCTCGGCGGCGCGGGTTATGCTACCCTCTCTCGCTACCGTCAGAAAATATTGAAGTACACGAATATCCATAGCGACCTCCTTGAAACATATTAAATATAGTATAACATAAATATCAATACTTTTCAAGTATGGTTTACTATTTAATATATGTATTTGATATTTGAGCGCGACCGTAGTATAATGTAGAAAA
>CAMWVP010000175.1 GCA_947177735.1 uncultured Clostridia bacterium | reverse complement strand
GGGGAAGAAGATCGGAAGAGGAAACCCGTAGGGGAGGGGGGAGGATTTCGCCACTTTATAATAGAAAAGCCACACTACCTCCTCCCCCCTTCCCGAAGGGTGTCCTCTTGCACCGAGGTTAGTCTAATAATTAAAGACAAGTAAACCGACCAAGCAATATCAAATAAACTAAATCGAAGTTAGTCCGATAATTAAAGGAAACGTAATACGAAGTTAAGAGGAAATTCTGTCCTTTTGCACCAAAGTTTGTTTTAAGACAAAAGAAGCCTTTATTAGCGCCAAATTATCTAAGATTTTGACAAAGCTTTTTAGGCATCTATACTAAGCATATTCAAAAAAATACTTGACATCATAGAAAAAAATATATATAATGTAAATTAAGACAATGTAAAAGGGAGAATTATCAATGTCCGAAAAAGAAAGATTAGACGCAAAAAAAGCAATACTTTATAAATTGAGACTTTATTTTACAACCGATGAGCAAGAAACTTACACCACAGAGGAAATCGTTGAAATAATTGACAATATGACGGAGGAAGAAGTAAAAATGAGTCCGAAAACAGGCAGACCTACCGATAATCCAAAACCATACAGGATTTCTGCTAGACTTGACGAAGAGTGTAAACAAATTTTAACAAAATACTGTGAACAAGAAAACGTCAATCAAATGGAAGCACTAAGAAGAGCAATAAAGAAACTTGAATCGGATTTAAATTATAAATAATAAGTTAGGCGTTTTGGATAATTACAGAACGCCTTTTAATTTATAAAACTTTTTAAAAAAAGTACTTGACTTATGGCTGACAGTTATGGTATAATTAAGACATATAAAAGTGAGGTGAAAAGCATGACAAAAATAAACCGCTGCCCCTCTCAAAAAAAGCAACGGTTTATTACACGAGGACAAGAAACCCTGTCCATAAATATTATACTATGAATAGGGGATTTCTGTCAAGTACATTTGAAAGGAATTTTTAATTATGGAAATTTGGCGTGAAATCTATGAAGCATATTGCGAGAGGAACTTAAATATTCAGCCGCCCTATCCCTCCGCAAAAGAGTACATCAAGACAAAAAAGATAGAAAAAGAATACGGTATGATAGAGGAGCAGATAGAGGAATTTGAAAATTTTCTGTCCGACATAACAACAGACGCGGAAAAGCGCGGTTTCTATGCGGGAATGAAAATCGCTCTGCGCCTGATCTCGGAATAAGATAAAAGGGAGCAAAATGCTCCCTTTTCATTTTCCGCGCTTGACGATAGTGCTGTGCGAGACATTGGAAATGTAGGTCTTTTCCGCGCAGACTATAAAGCTTTTCGGCATATCCTCCGAAACGTTCACGATCCTGCCGTTCTTCTGGCAGGCGTTCAGATAATCGGCGGTGATCCGGCTGACCGAACACTCCTCGATATCGAATATCCCGACAACGTCGTCCGACCGCACCGAGACCTCTCCGCCAAGAAACAGAAACATAATTACCTCATTTCCGTAAACGTGCCTTTGTCGGCAGTCCAGACCTTTCCTCCCGACAGCGACGACAGATCATCAATATTACAGCAAGTAATAAAAACCTGCGATTTCTCAATATTGTGTATAACGAAATCCCGTCGGCAGCTGTCCAGCTCGCTGAGGATATCATCCAGAATAATAACCGGATCGGTCTTATTCTTCCTGCGAATGATCTCCGCCTCCGACAGCTTGAGCGCCAGCGCGACGCTTCTCACCTGCCCCTGCGAAGCAAAATCACGCGCCGACATTCCGTTGATAAAAAAGCTCACGTCGTCGCGGTGAACTCCCGACAAAGTATAATGCAGCTTCATTTCCGCATCAAGATTTTTCTCAAGCTCCGCAAGATAAATTTTATACAATTCGTCAATATCTTTAAAATCTATACTTTCGGTCTTAAAAACAGAGCTTATATATTCCATCGTCAGCTTCTCGGCTCCGCCTGTCAGCTCGTCATATATCTGTCCCGCGCATTTTTTTAAGAACGAGAAGTATTTCAGCCGCCCGTATGTCACGTTGATACCCTCGGCGGCTAGGATCTCGTTCCACGCGGCAAGCTGCGCGGCGACACTGCTCGGATCGCCATTGTTGAACGAAAGTATATTATTGCGCTGCTTCAGACCCTTGTTGTAGCGCGAAAGCTTCTTCAGATGTGTTTTAGTCTGCATAAGCGCCACGTCGTCCAGATAATCGCGCCGAAGCTCGGGAGCACCCTTTATCAGATTTAAGTGTTCCGGTATAAAAACAACATATTTTAACACTCCGTATAATTCCGCAGCGTCTTTCATTTTAATACCGTTATACTTGACCAGAACATTGTTTTTACAAATAGTATAATCTATAATATTTTCACGTTCCGTAATATCATCACGAAAGTGCAGCCTTACCGAGACCTCCGCTTTTGGATCGTCCGCGGGAATATACTGTGAAAAACGAACTCGCCGGAAGCTGCCGCCCAGACAGACCGAAATTGCCTCACAAAGGTTGGTCTTTCCCTGGGCGTTGCGTCCGACGAGAATGTTCAGATTTTTGTCAAGCTCAAGCTCCGCCTCGCCGATGTTCCGAAAGTTACGAATATACAGCTTGGTAATATACATTACTCGGATTTTTCGGTATTCTCGGCTTCTGCCGCGGCAGCGCCCTCCTCGTCGAATACTACCTTGTACTTCTTGTTCTTGTACTCGATAACATCACCGGGCTTGATCTTCTTGCCGCGCTTTGTGCAGCACTCGCCGTTCACATTGAACTCACCGAGATCGATCAGTATCTTAGCTTTAGCGCCTGTCTCCGTAAAGCCCGAAAACTTCACCAGCTGATCAAGCTTTATCGAGGGTGTGATAATCTTTAATTCTTCCATTTTTATCCATCCTTTTCGTACTTAGTTTTGACTGAATTTTTTATTTTAAACGCATCGGCAGCAACAGGAACGTAAATTCCCTTCCCTCCATCGGAACGATGATAACGGGAGAAACTGCCGCGCCCGTGAGTATCAGCTTCACGCTGTCAGTATCGGCAGCTTTAAACGCGTCGAGCAGAAACTTAGCGTTAAATCCGATAGTTATCGGTTCGCCGTTATACTTGACGCTTATTTTGTCGTTTATCTTGCCGAGCGCAGTAGAGCAGCTGACCGTCAACGAATCTCCGCTGAACTCGCAGCGAATGGGAGACTTGTTCTTCTCGTTGATAAACAGCATAGAGCGGTCAAGCACTTCTATGATCTCGCGGCACTTCACCTCCGCAAAAACCGTATCGGTGCACTCAAGGTGCTTCTTGTATTCCATAAACTCGCCGTTTATCAATCGGGATATCATCGTATAGCTGCCGATCTCAAACGAAATCTGGTTCTTTTCTATACTGATAGTAACATTTTTATCATTTTCGTCCGAAAGTAAATGTATAAGCTCATCCAGAGTTCTTGCGGGAACGATAAACTTTGTATCGTCATAGGTCATCGGTTCGCGGCGCAGAGCGATCCTTATACCGTCCACCGCCACAACATTCAGCGTATTATCGGCAATATCGAACAGACAGCCCGTAAGCGCGGGCTTTGTATCCGTGACGGCACACGCGTACTTAGTCTGAACTATCATACTTTTAAGCGTTTTCTGCGGCAGCGTAAATCCGTTCTCAACGTTAGCCTGCGGAACGGGAGGATACTCGTCAGCTCTCATACACATGACGGAAAGCTCCGAAACTCCGTTTATGATAGTCGCCATATTGTTTTCGCCTATGTCGAAGCTGAGAGTACCCGACGGCATCTTCCTTATAATATCGGAGAGCATTTTGGCGTTTATTACGGTGCTTCCGTTTTCGCCGTCCTCAACGGTTATCTCGGTTCTGATACCTATTTCGAGGTTATATCCCGTTATAGTCAGAACATTATTGTCAAGCTCCATAAGCACGCCCTCAAGCGCCGCTATCGTAGACTTTGACGACGCAGCCTTTGACGTAGTCATAACAGCGTTAAGAATAACATCTTTAGCACATCTGAATTTCATATCAGAAATTCTCCTTTCCGTTCGAGCGTATCATTGCCGGCATTGCCGAAAACTTTTCGCTCAAAATATCTGGTCTGTATTTATTTATATTTTTAATAACAATAATAAGGGCTGTTGAATGTATTGAAAACTTTTTATTCTTTTTATCAATACGGTCTCAGGCACGCATATAATTCAACATGCCGTTCTTGAAAAAAACATAAAAAGTTGAAACTCTTCGGAACGGTAAACAGCAGGTTGAAATAAAAACAATAACCTGTTGAAAATCCGTACATTTTTTCACTGATTGGTCTTGATATTTTTAATGATATCCTCGACTATCGAGCGGAAGCCGCTGTCGCGATCCATTTCCTCTTTTACGGATTTTATCGCGTACACAACGGTGGAGTGATCGCGGCCGTTGAATTCTTGCCCTATCGATTCATACGGCAGCCCCGTGACATCCTGTATAACGTAAATGGCAACCTTGCGTGCCTGTGAGATATTCGCCGTTCTTCTCTGAGAGCGCATCTCGTCCGGTTCAACGTTATATATCTTAGCCACCTCGCCGATGATCTTATCGACCGTGACGGGGATAGGCTGGTGATCGGTGACGATATCCTTGATAACGTTCTGCGCGACCGCAATTGTCGGCTTGACCTGAGACACCATATACAGCGCGTTCAGCTTGGTGACAACGCCCTCTATCTGACGGATATTTGACTTGAGCTTTGTGGCTATGTAGTCGATAACATCCTCGGATATGTTAAAATGCAGCAGCTCAGCCTTGCGTTGTATGATGGCGAGCCTTGTCTCGTATTCGGGAGGCTTGACGTCCGCCGCAAGACCGCTCGAGAAGCGCGTTCTTAATCTGTCGGAGATGGACTTGATCTCTTTGGCGGGTCTATCCGATGTAAGTACGATTACCTTGTTCTGGTTATACAGCTCATTGAAAATATGGAAGAATTTTTCCTCCGTCTGCTCCTTGCCGGCAATGAACTGGATATCGTCGATAAGAAGCGCGTCGGCACTCCTGTATTTCTCGTCAAAGAGCTCGACATTGTTTGCCGAAATGGAATGCAGGAACTCGTTGGTAAAAGTTTCCGCAGGGATATAAATGATATTGATACCGGGGAAGTTCGACTTCATTTCGCTTTCGATAGCGGAAAGTAGATGCGTTTTCCCAAGTCCCGAATCTCCGTAGATAAACAGCGGATTATACTTCTCGTGCTGCTTCTTTGACACTGCCTTAGCCGCCGCGAACGCGAGATTATTGGAAGGACCGACAATAAAGTTATCAAAGGTATAGGTCATTTTTTTGTCGATCGTATCCGCTGTCTCGTTCACGGGTTCGGTCTTGATTATATCGGCGATGGGAGACTTTTGTACGGTATCGTCCACGACGATCTCCACGTTTACGGGAACGCCGAGTATAACCTTGAGCTGCTCTTCAATATACGGAAGATACAGCGAGGTGAGCGTTTCTTTCTTAAATTCGAGATTTGTCGCAAGCACAAAAGTATTATTTTCCATTCTAAGCGGCACGAGCGGATCAAGCCACAGTTCTCTTGCGGCTCCGGATATATCGTATTCCTTGACGCAATTATCGACTACGGCTCTGTAAATATCCGAAAGTGAGGTAAGCGAGTTCATTATTTTTTCACCATTCCATCTAAATTTTAAATTATCCAAAAAAAATTCACAATAAAACAGAATTTCATATAATAATTATAAC
>CAMWVP010000174.1 GCA_947177735.1 uncultured Clostridia bacterium | reverse complement strand
AGGTGTTGACAAATTGTAAGCGTTGTGCTAAAATAATAACAACAAAAACACATAGTTCGGAATTTACAACATAAGTCGATTATGTTGTATTTTTTTTGTCCCATGTCAGATCAAGCTTGTTCATCTGCTGTGTGAAGCTCTCCCCGCGCTCTCTGAGATAAACGCGCGTGGTGGAGATGTCGGAGTGTCCGAGAATGTCCGCGAGCCGTATTATGTCGTTGTGAGTGGCGTAGAACGTCCGCGCGAACAGGTGGCGCAGGTTGTGCGGAAACAGCTTGTCCGCGGGGATCCCCGCGCGTATTCCCAGTGTCTGCATTCTCTTGTAGATATTGGAGCGGTCGAGCGGTTTGCCCGACTTGGTAATGAAAACGGAGCCCTCGGTTATCTCGGCGGCGCGGAGATACTGCCGCAGCATCGTGCGCAAGCTGTCGGGGAGGTAGACCGAGCGGTGCTTGCCCTTGCAGTGCACCTCGGCTTTTCCGCGTATGACAGCCTCGGCGGTTATGTACCGCAGCTCCGAGACGCGGATCCCCGTTGCGCATATGGTCTGGAAAACGAGCGAGCTGCGGCGGTCGCCTGCGTCCTCGGCGGTCTGCACCAGGCGGAAGTATTCCTCGCGCGACAGCTCGCGGTCATCGTCATAGCAGCGTTGTATGCGCAGTGTGCGGAGCTTGAGCCCCGACCAGCCGTTGTGGTCGAGGTAGCTGTTGACGGCGGCGATCATCGAGTTTACGCTCGCGGGCTTGTAGCTCTCGGCGAGCTTCTCCTTGAACCCGATCAGCAGCTCGCGCGAGATGATGCCGTCCTCGGAAAACTTCATAAGCTTACCGAGGTCTCGGGAGTATTTCTCGGCAGTCCTCGCGCTCATCTCCCGAATGAGCAGCACGTCGCCAAAGCGGCGTATTCTGCGCGGCGTAACGATAGGTCTTGACATTTTTATGTCCTCCTTAATAATGTGAATTTCGCGCTTATGAGCGTGGAAGCGCGTGCAATAATTATATCACAAAAAACGCTTGACAAATATTGAAAAAGGTGATATAATATTAAGGAACTACCGAAAAAAGGTTTTTCCTTAACTAACCGCATAAAATATGCCGTTAAATTCGGTATTTTCTGAAAATGACTGTGAATATGTGTAAGTAGCGAGCCGGGATTACGGTTTCAGAGAGTGAGCGTCTATGGGCTGAGAGCGCTCTGCCGTGCGGTTTGCGAATTTCAGCATAGGAGTCGTCTGCGAGAAACTAAGCAGACCGTATCGCTGCGTTAAAGCGGTTCAAGTGCGGGGCAAAAGCTCCGAATTTGGGTGGTACCGCGGATATTATTCCGTCCCAAGGTCAGTGACTTTGGGACGTTTTTATTTAGAACCTGTCCACATAGCCCGAAATGCTCGGATTGCGAAGCAATTTTTTCGCAGAGCGAGGAAATTTTTCGCAGGCGTACTGTATGTACGTCAAGAAAAATTGACGAAGTTATGTGGAAAAATTGCCGCAAGACGAGCGTTGAGCGGCTATGTGGACAGGTTCTTAGAGAAAGGGGATATTTATGAAAGATTTCAGCGAGATCAAAGAACAGGTAAAGTCAAAGATAGCCGAGGTCAAGGACGGCGCTCAGCTGTCGGAGTTCTGGCAGAGCTACCTCGGAAAAACGGGCGTTATTTCGGGGCTTATGAAAGAGATGAAGTCCGTGCCGCCCGAGGAGAAGCCGAATTTCGGCAAGGCAGTGAACGACGTGCGCGTATGGGCGCAGGAGCTGTATCAGACCAAGCAGGCGGAGATAAAGCAGCGCGAGCTCGAGCGCCGCTACGAGCGCGAGGCGGTGGACGTTACCATGCCTGCTCTGAAGCGAGCTCCCGGCAATCTGCACCCGATAACGCTCATCAAGCAGGAGATGATCGAGGTGTTCGCGGGAATGGGCTTTGAGATATTTGACGGTCCCGAGATCGAGGACGACGATCACAACTTTACGCGCCTGAATGTCCTGAAAGACCACCCCTCGCGCGATATGCAGGACACTTTCTGGCTGACGGAGGACTTGCTGCTGAGAACGCACACCTCTCCCGGGCAGATACGCACTATGGACGCGAAAAAGCCGCCTATCAAGGTGCTCGTTCCGGGCAAGGTTTTCCGCTCGGACAGCGATGCTACGCACTCGCCGATGTTCTCGCAGATGGAGGGTCTGGTGGTGGACAAGGGCATTACGCTGTGTGATTTGCAGGGTATGCTTGACCAATTCGTTCAGCAGATATTCGGAGACGGCACAAAGACGCGTCTGCGCCCGTCGTACTTCCCGTTCACCGAGCCGTCAGTCGAGGTCGACGTAAGCTGCTTTGAGTGCGGCGGAAAGGGCTGCTCTCTGTGCAAGGGAACGGGCTGGATCGAGGTTCTCGGCGGCGGCGTTGTCAACAAAAAGGTTCTCGAAAACTGCGGTATCGACCCCGAGGAATATTCGGGTCTGGCGTTCGGTATCGGCATAGAGCGCATTACGATGCTTAAATACGGTATTCCTAATATGGGATTGTTCTTTGAGAATAATCTTGATCTGTTGCAGCAGTTTAAGGGTTAATTAAAAGGGGTGAGTTAAGATGAAGATTTTATTCAGTTGGTTAAAGGACTATGTCGATATAACGGAACAGCCTTCGGAGCTCGTGGACAAGTTGTTCGGCTCCGGGTTTGAGGTCGAGGAGACGATCTATCTCGGACAGGATATCGAAAAGGTAGTCGTCGGAGAGGTAACGTCTATCGAGAAGTACGAGGGCACTCACCTGTACATCTGTCATGTGAACTGCGGAGAATTCGGCGCTGACAACGTTATTCTGACGGGCGCGGACAATGTGTTCAAGGGCGCTAAAGTACCCGCCGCGGTGGTCGGCGCAAAGCTCCCGGGAGGAATGGAGATCGCGCCGCGCAAAATGGCGGATATGATGAGTTACGGTATGCTGTGCTCGGGTGAGGAGCTCGGCATTGACGATAACTGGATAAAGGGCGCGGAGGTACACGGTATACTGATACTCCCCGAGGACGCAAAGGTCGGCGAGGATATCAAGACAACGCTGGAGCTGGACGACTACGTTTTCGATATTTCGATAACCGCGAATCGTCCCGATTGTCAGAGCGTTCTGGGAATCGCGCGCGAGGTAGCTGCGTTCCTCAACAAGCCGCTCAAAGAGCCGGATTACAGCTACGAATGCACCGACAAGACCGCTCCCGAAACATCGATAACCGTTGAAGCGCCCGACCTTTGTCCGCGCTATATCGGTCATTATGTATATGACGTGCAGCATTTCGAGAGCCCGCAGTGGATGAAGCGCAGGCTTTCCGTGTGCGGCTTCTCGTCAATTGACGCGATAGTTGATGTTACAAACTATGTATTGCTTGAGATAGGTCAGCCTATGCACGCGTTTGATATGGACACCCTTGACGGGCGTTCGATAATCGTCCGCCGCGCAAAAGACGGCGAGAAGCTGACCACGCTTGACGAAAAGGAGCGCGTGCTCACTCCCGATAATCTGCTGATCTGCGACAAGGCGAAAGCCGTAGGTCTGGCGGGAGTAATGGGCGGTCTCAATTCCGAGATCAAGCCGTCCACCGCAGAGGTGCTGTTCGAGTGCGCGAAGTTCCGCCGCGACAACGTCCGCAAGACCGCTCGCGCTCTGGGTATGCACACCGACGCCGCCGCGCGTTACGAAAAGGGCGTTGACGAGTACGGCGTGGAGTGCGGAATGGCAAGAGCGCTCAACCTCGTGCAGTCGCTCGGCATAGCGACCGTCGGCGCTACCCATATCGACGTGAACGCTGGCGAGGACAAGGGCAATACCGTGTTTGACGTTACCGTTTCCAAGATAAACTCCGTGCTGGGAATTGAGGTTCCGCAGGCGGATATCGTGCGTATCCTGAAAGCACTGCAATTCGGCGTTGCCGAGAACGGCGAGGTGCTCACCGTTACCGTGCCGCGCTGGAGAACCGATGTTGAGCATTATCAGGACATCGCCGAGGAGGTTATCCGCGAGTACGGATATTCGCACGTTGTGCCGACGTTCCTCGACAGCGCAAAGGTAACGAACGGCGGACTTTCGTTCCTCCAGAGCAAGGAGCTTGCCGCGAAGAAATTCCTCTGCGCCGAGGGATATTACGAGGTTCAGACCCTTGCTATGTACTCGCGCCGCGAGCTGGATATGATAATGCTCCCCGAGAACGACCCGCGCCGCACCGTCATTGAGCTGCTGAACCCGATCACGGACAATCTCTCGATAATGCGCACGGTCATGGCGCCGTGTATGATAAACGTTATCGCGGACAACGTAAAGACCGACCACGGCGCAGGCAGATTCTTCGAGCTGGCAAACGTATACCTCCCGAAGTCGCTGCCGCTTACCGAGCAGCCCGTTGAGCAGAAAACGCTCTGCATAGGCGCATACGGCGCGGACGAGAGCTTCTTCACCGTCAAGGAAACGCTGGAGAATTTCGCGGCGGCGAACGGTCTGAAATTCCGCTATGAGCGCGGCGAGGCAAGTTACCTGCACCCGGGTATCTGCGCGGATATCTTCTGTGACGGCATAAAGATCGGTCAGCTTGGCAAGCTGCGTTATGAGATAGTCGAGGGGCTGAACGTTGCCGAGGGCAAGAAGAACGACCTTAACATTATCCTCGCGGAGCTGAATTACTCGGCAATCGAGGACTTGTACAAGCACGAGATACGCTTCACCGCCGACAACGGAAAGGCGACCGTAAAGCGCGATATTTCGCTTATCTGCGACAAGAAAACGCTCTGCGTGGAGATCGAGGACGAGATCGCTAAGACGAGCGTGCTTGCCAAGGAGGTTCGCCTGTTCGACCACTTTGAGAGTGAAAAGCTCGGCTTCGGCAAGAAGTCGCTGACGTTCGCGATAACGTTCGCGGGCAATGACGACGTGACCGACGAGATAGCCGACAAGGAAATGGAGAATATCGTTGCGGCGCTTAAGGATAAGCTCGGGGCGGTTCGCAGAGTATAATTTTCGTAAAGTAATATGAGAAGCCTGCTCGCTGTGTGAGCGGGCTTCGTTTTTTTGCGTGTTTGCGGATTGACTTTTGTTGGAAATTGTGATATAATTTTTTTATCGGGAACTATCCGATAAATCGGAATTTGTATGGCTGATCTGAAAGCGGGTGAAAATATGACCGGAAAATTTAACAACAGTAATAACGGAATTTGTCTTGCGTATAGTATTATAACCCCGATTGTGGTAATAATTGGCGGGGCTGTGGTTGTTGTGAAAGCCGAACTTCCCGGTGCCCTTCTCGGTGTTGGATATTTGACTATCATGATTTTATTTGTTATATCGCTTTTGCCGGTATTTCTGCTTAAAAAATGTGAATTTTCTGCAGATGATGAAAAGATTGTTTTTCGTGCGGCGTTTCTTGAGCATACATATCGCTTTTCGGAAATCAAATCGGCTTCAACACAGGCAGGCTTTTCTCACAGCCGATACGGTACTTCCGCTCGTGTGGAGTTAGTTATTACACTATCCGATGGGGAGTGTATTACGTTCTATGATGAAGATGTTCCCGACGAAGCGTTAAGCACCCCTAAAAATCACAAGAAGTTTCAAGATACTCATCAGTTTACTGCATTATGTAAATACATAAACGAAAGAGCAAGCGGATAATAATATTATAAATTCCAATTTATCGGTAACGTCAATAAACCGTAATGTTCCCATAAACTTTTTTAGTGCGATAAGGAAATGGAGAATATCGTTTCGGCGCTTAAAGATAAGCT
>CAMWVP010000173.1 GCA_947177735.1 uncultured Clostridia bacterium | reverse complement strand
ACCGAAAGGCATATTGATATTTTTATATCTTACTTTAGTGATGGTGTATCATTGGTGGAAAGCGGAAAAAAGTTTGATATAATATTTATGGATTTCCAGATGGATAAATTGAACGGCATTGAAACCGCAAGGAAGATCAACGCACTAAAAGACGACGGGATAATTATATTTGTAAGCGCCTATACGAATGTTGCTCTTGACGCGTATGAAGTGAAAGCGTATCGTTTTCTGGCAAAGCCAATCAACAAAGACAAGCTGTTCAAAGCGATCGACGATTACAGAATCGAAATGGATTCGGACGACTTTCTTATATTTAAAACACACGAGGGTATCATTCGAATAAAGGTTTCCCAAATCATATACGCAGAAGCCTGTGGAAGTCATTCAAAAATACATACAGTCAAATCCGATTACGAGATACTTACAAATCTCAAGGAGATTCAAAACAAGCTGCCCAAAGAAAAGTTTCATCGCTGTCACAAAGCGTTTCTTGCATCATTTATGCATATACTTTTTCATAACAAAACAACGATAAAATATGACGACGGTTCGACGATTTATATTAGCCGCAACTATCTGCCGAAATTCCGTAAGGCGTTCGAGGAATATATTTTAAAGTATAACACTGCGGGAGGAAAGTTATGATCGTTATCGGGATTTCCGTTTTATCCGAACTAATAATGATGCTAGCTATACTATACTGCATTCCTTTGCTTGGCAATATATCGCATCGGATTAGACTTGTTGAGTTAATTATAACGGCAATATGTTTTGTACTCTTCAGCATATGCTTTAATTTACTATTTTATCTCCAAAATGCAGTGTTAGAACTCATTCTTTTGATCGCAAATCATTTTAAATTCATCGCTGTTGCAATAGTATTATACAAAAAATGCAGTATAAAAATTATCTGTATGATCCTCATAATTCATTCGATTTGCGGTATATGTCAAGCGGGCATATCTTTTGTAATTCCTATGGAGCAAACCTCTATAACCTATGCAAGTGAAGTGTCATTGTTAGCTGTACGAGTTGCTTTTTTGCTATTGATTATAGTTTTAAAAAAGCAATGTGAAAGGAATTATTTGAATAATATTTTTAAAATCCTACCTAATTACATTTACATTATGACGCTGATAAATTTATTTCTTGCCAATGGACTGCTTGAAACAGCAAATTACAAAGCAAATGATATATTTGTTAAAGATACTACAGTAAAAATACTTGCCTTATCCTTAACTTTATGCGTTATTGCCACACTGATCTCTTTGTTATTCAGCGTTGTTTCAAAAAAGTATTTCAACGATATAAACAGCCTCCTTGAAAAGCAGATTCACACACAAATAGGCTTTTACGAGGAGCGCGAAAAAACATATGCGGAAATAAGGAGATTCAAGCACGATTACACCAATCATATCAATTGCATACGTTCAATGCTGAACGCGGAGAAATATACCGAAGTCGCCGAATATCTGGAAAACATCACGGGAATGTTTCCGTCCGAGGGACTTCTGTTTAACACGGGAAACTTTATCTCGGACGCGATCTTATCGGACAAGCAAAACAGCATAGCCGGGGAGAATATCACGATAAATTTCGAGGGCACCATTCCTACCGTAATAAACGAGACCGACCTCTGCATTATCCTCGGGAATGCAATCGATAACGCCATTGAAGCAAGCCGCGAGTTTGACGGCGAAAAGACGATCCTGGTATACGGCGGATTTAGTCACAGTTATTTTATTTTGACCGTAACAAACCCGACCGTAAACGCCTCAAACGACCGCGATATTCTCCCGTTTACATCGAAAGCAGACAAATCCGAACACGGTTTCGGACTGTTGAACATCAAGAGCGTGGTAGATAAATATAACGGATGTATGAGAACCGAAAATAAGGACAATCTTTTCACTTTGAGCTTGACCTTTAACAGCATTATATCCGAGGTTGTAAAATCCTGAGCCGTTTTCGCAGACGAATGCCGCGGCTAACCGCCCGTTAAACAGCAAAAGACCGCAGCATTACGCTGCGGTCTTTCTTATACTATGCATTTGATCGGGTGAAATTGTTATCACCGGAAATATTTATCAAGCTCGATTCGCGTATCTCCGGAGACTATCGCGTTTCCGTCAACGGTCAGACCCTGTGAAATGTCTTCCACGAAATCAACGGGTTGAAGAACGCCTCCGCTGCCTTCAATTACAAATATAATTGCGCTCGGAAGCGAGTTAGACCAAGTCTCTATGGTCTGATAGAACGCCATAGCCGTTCCGCTCCTCAGCTCGAACAGCTCAAAATATTCGGAGAGAGCGTCGATACCAAAATACCGCTCGCCAAACTCAAAGAAGTCGATACAGTCTCCATCAGCATCGGCAATCACCAGTTTTGTCTCCAAGCAGTGTACCGCCGCGGAGCCCGCGTAGACCATGTTTTCCGCGCTGTCGCACACCAGCGCGATACGGTACCGATCGGTATACTTTTCGGCAAGCTTAACGTACCCCTGCGAGGGAATGGAGCTGTCATAATCCGTATAGTTTGAGAACAAAATGTCGTCGATATATTTAACCTCATACGTGCCGCTTGCAAAATCTACCGTTATATAGCCTTTGTCGAATGAGATATAGTTGCCCCCGTCCGCATGCAAATGCTGACCGACATAGCTCGGAGAACCGCTTGCGGGAGCGGGCGCGAAATCGTATTTGTTACGCAGCTTGACGACGCCCTCATCCGTCACCGCGTACAGCGACGCATACAGATAAACATTGCTTTCGGGATCGAGACTGTAGTACACCGCGAAGCCCGCTCCGTCCTCGAGCACAAACGGCACGATATAATCGCCGGCTTTTTCCTTGATGATCGGCTCGGTGTTGTCCGCGTCGATGATCTGCTTGTCGCCGTTCCACTCGACCTTGATAAGCAGCTTGCCGCCATCACCCTCAAGCAGGCTCACCGTAAAGTCCGCCGCGGTATTCTCGGCAACGATCCCGGGCGCGCCCGTGCTTGAGGCTGCGATATAGAAACAGGTATACTGCGGTTCTTTCGTGCCTATCTTGTCAAAGTAGAAATCGTACTCCCTCACGCCGCCAACCAGCAGTGTATTATTCTCCGCGTCAACCGTGGTCTCGCCTATGGGCTTGCGGTATTGACCTCCGGCAAATATGCCGCGGAGCTCGACAAGTGAGCTGTTGCGCAGCGCCGCGAAGCGGTTTCCGTCGGGCTCGTGCATCCACAGCTCAGCGATAATTCCGTCCCTCAGCTCATAGATATTCGGGAAGCCCGAAGCAAAGTCGCCGTCTATCCACACGGAACCGCTGCCGCGGTATATCCTCGCGACAAATCTGCCGTCGAGAGCGGTAATGACGGTACTCAGGGTACGCGCGTAAATGAACGAATTTTCCAGTTCTATGTCCTTCGCAACGTGATCCGCAATGAGCGTGAACGTGTAAACGCCGACCTGTTTTTCGGCGAGCTTGACCTTGGGCTTACACAGTCCGAACTGTGTGAAGCCGTCCTCAAAGCAGCCCTTGATATTCGGTATGTTGATCATATCGAACTCGGGATATTCCGAAAGGTCTACCTCATCCAGCATATCATCGGTGTAGAAATACAATTTGCCGCTGCCATCTTCAAAACGGATAGTCCTGTCGCCGCTCTTCAGTATCTGCTTGTCGCCGTCCACCGTAAAGCTGTTCCACAGCTGCTCCGTATTGGAAACGGAGCCAAGCCTGTATACGGGCTTCAGCTTACCGGTATCGCCGCTCTCGAGCGTGTAGAAAAACGCGTCGTAAAGCGTATCGTCGGGGGTGCTGTTTTCCGCGTGATAACGCAGCGCCGCAACGATCACTGTCCTGCCGTCCATCGTATAAGCGCCGAGACTATGCTCGGTCAGCAGCGCTCTCGGGAACTCGTATCCGGAGGTGTCGATGGTCTCCATAGACTTGATAAGACCGTCCTTTTCGAGCAAGAGCCGAACCCTCTCCGCGTAGACGTAATCGGGTTTGCCGTTTACGACGTACATCTCGTCGCTGACCATATAGACGGTATGCTCTCCGCAGTCCGCGCTTCCGATGAGAACGCCAGTCAGCAGCTCCTTGTCCTCATAAGAGTGCACGTATTCGAAAGCCTCGGCAAGCGGCGTGTACATTTCCGGGTGCGCTACAATGTTCACGGCGTAGGCATATTGGTTGAGACCGAATTTTTCCGGATAGAACGTGTAGAGCAAGCCTCCCGAGCGAATGGTATTTGCCTGCCGGTCGAATTGATAGTCGAAATGCAGCTCCTCACAGTAGCGCATGGTCCCGTCGTTCTCGGAAAGCGCACTGCGGTCGCCCGCAAGCTTCCTTATCCCGCCGTTTCCGATAGTAAAGAATATGCTTTCCGTGCTCAGACACAGCATATATCTGAAGCTGCCGCAATCCTTAAAAATTATCAGATCTCCGCCGTCCATCTCGAGGTGCTCCAGGTAGGAGTCGAGCCAATTCGGCGAAAGCTCGTAGTCGGAATATTCCGGCGAGGCGCTGTCAAGGCGTATCTCCTCCTTGTTTATGAGCTCGCCGTCCTTGGACGAGGCGATATACAGTCTCGCGACGTGCAGCCTTTCCATGTCGTCGTTCTGGTCAGTGTGGATATCGTCGCCGAGCAGACAAACGTCGTACTCTCCGACAGTGATCGAGGTCAGCAATGCGGAATACTGAAGCGCGGCAGCGTCCGAGATATCGGGAACGCTGTCAAGCGCGATTCGGGGATAACCCGCGAGCGCAGTGCTGCCGCTCGTATTCGGCGGTACAACATCGTTTCGCCCGTTTATCATCTTGGCGCCGAACGCCACTGCGACCGCTATCGCTATGCATGCTGCAATCGGCAGGAAAATGCTCATAAAGCCGCGGAACGGGTGACGTTCAAGCACGACCTCGTCGCCGTGCTCCTCGTCAGGCAGGCGGGCTTCCTCGAAAAATTTATCGTCTATCTCACCCAGTATGTCAAATAATTCGTCGCTTTTCATAGCTCGTAACCCTCCTTATGCATAAAATCACGCAGCTGTCCGCGCGTTCTAGCAAGACTCACCGAAACGCTGTTTTCCTTTATGCCGAACCGCGCCGCAATGGACTTCACGCTCTCGCAATAGCAGTACCGCGCCACGAACATCACTCGGCTGCGCGCGGGGAGCCTGCCGAGAAAGCGGTTGACGGCAGCTATCATCTCGCGGCGTTCGGTCTCGTTCTCGACGCTGCTCCCGTCCGAAACGCACTCCTCAAGCTCCTCGAATATCAGCGCATTGCCTCCGCGTTTATCGGAATGCTCGCGCCTGTATCGGTCGATGGCGAGATGGCGAGTTATCTTCGCCAGAAACGCCGGCAATATCTTTGGCTTATTAGGCGGTATGCTCTCCCAGACTTTCATATACGCGTCGTTTACGCACTGCTCCGCCTCCTCGCGGTTATCGAGAATATTCCGCGCGATGGCTGCGCAGTAGCTGCCGTATTTCCCCGCGAGAGCGCCGAGCGCGTCCTCGTCCCTGTCAAACAGCATTGCTATTATCTCTTTGTCGTCCAACTGCGTCACCCCCATTCTCGTATCATTCTCAAACCGCGCAGCGTTCGGCGGCGAATATGCTATACTGTCGTTCATTTTGTTTACCTCACTTTTGCGGATTATCGAAAATATGCCGCGGCGATTTTTCTCTTTCAACAATAGTGACGTAAAACAGACATGAATCTTTACATAATTTTAGCATATTTTTTAAGAAAAATCAAATAACTATGTAAATAC
>CAMWVP010000172.1 GCA_947177735.1 uncultured Clostridia bacterium | reverse complement strand
CCATAGCGCCGCTTAAAAATAAAATTAAACACAAAAACCCGCTTCACCTTTCTTTAATTTTGTTGAAAAAAAAAAAAAAAAAAAGCTTTTGCGGTTTTCCCCGCCGGAGGCGGGGAAAACCGCATAAATAAGGCTTTAATGTCCTATAAGTATTTCCCTTAATGTACCGCAAATGTAACGAGAGGTTTTTTATGCTTGATTATAAACTGATAGTACTGGACTTGGACGGCACTTTGCTGAACTCCAAGAAAGAGATATCCGAGGGCAATCTCGCGGCGCTGAAAAGGGCGCGCGAGAGCGGCGCTCTAATTGCGTTTTCGACGGCGCGTTCGGCGGGCGCGATGAGGGAATACATAGCCGCCGTGCAGCCCGATATACTGATATCGAACGGCGGCGCGCTGGTCGAGCATAACGGCGAGGTTCTGTTCAACAGGCAGCTTTCCGCGGAGAGCGTTCGGCATATTATCAAGCGGTGCTTTGAGCTGTCCGACGGCAAGTGTGAGATAACGATCGAGACAGACTACGGCTACTTCTGGAATTACAAGCCCGATTGCGACTTTTCACGTTATGAAACTCCCGATAACGTACAGCACAATGACTTCACGGACTTCAACTGCTCCGCCTACAAGGTGACTGCCGAGGTGGAGCGTGAAGAGGACGCGCTGAAAATCGCCGCCGAAATTCCCGACTGCGGAACGCTCTCGTTCCGCAGCGAGATATGGCGGAGGTTCGCGCATACCGAGGCGACCAAGCGCAATGCTCTGGAGCATATCTGCGGCTGTCTGTCGATCAAGCCAAAAGAAATTCTGGCGTTCGGCGACGACTATAACGACCTTGAGATGCTTGAATATTGCACCGGTGTCGCGATGGGAAACGCCCTCCCCGAGGTAAAGGCGGCGGCAGAGTTCGTCACCGATACCAACGACAACGACGGAGTGGCGAAGTTTATCGGGGAAATACAGGGGTGAGAGTGTGCTTGTAACCTACGACGGCATAGTGATAGGACGGCGCGAGATCGGCGAGAACAGCTGCTTTATCGATATACTGACCGACGAGCAGGGCGTTATCGAGGCGACGGCTCACGGCGCGAAGAAGATAAACAGCAATCTGCTGTCGAGCGCGGCGCTGTTTTCGTACTCTACGTTCTGCCTGAACAAGAACAAGCTGCGGTATACCGTGAATTCCGCAAAGCCGAAGTTCGGGTTTCACGAGCTGGGCAGCGATATCGTGAAGCTCGCGCTCGCGTCCTATTTCGCTCAGGCGGTGAAGTACTGCACGCCATCGGAGCAGGTTCAGTCGGAGAGCTCGCGCGACAGCGTGGTGCGCTTCTTCGCGATAGCGCTCTACGAGACGCTTCACGCAGGGGAAAACGGGCGGTCGCTCGCGGCAGTCAAGAGCGCGTTTGAGCTCCGTTACAGCTCAATGCTCGGCTTCGCGCCCGATCTCGTAGCCTGCGACAACTGCGGACAGTACGAGTGCGAGCGCGGAATGTACTTCCTGCCGCGAAAGGGTATGCTGCTCTGCAAGGACTGTCTCAACCCCGAGTATGACGGGCACGTTCTGCTGTACCCCGAAACGCTGTTCGCTATGCGGTGCGCGGTGTTCTCGCCGCCGGAGAGGTGCTTTAAGTTCTCGGTGAGCGGCGCGGCGGAAAAGCAGCTCTCGGCGATAACGGAGGATTATTTTCTGTATCGAACCGAGCGGACGTTTACCGCGCTGGAGTATTTTAAGGGGTTGGCTTTGTAATTTTATGAGGTGGTTGAATGGCAAGCAGGGATATAAACTATCTTGCTAAGAAATACTGCGGACAGTGCTTTGAGCTGTTGGACGATGATTTTGACGGCACGTGCGGAGCTTGCGGGCAGAAAACCGCGGCGCTTAACATCAATAAGCGCTTGAAATTCGACAGTGCAATTGACGAAAGAGACAGAAACGTTCCGAAAAAGGCGGCTATGACATTCGGCGCGGCGTGCCTGATACATCTTGTGTATTCGGTGGTTTTGTTGCTTATGCTTACGGGTCTTGTAGCTAAGCCGGAGGTTTCCTCGGGCAGCTCCGGGATAAATTCGGACGTTACGGTCACAACGGACAGCGACGCATACTATATAAACAAGGCTATGGATTGCGGCAGCCTTGATGAGTTTCTGAGCGCCTGCGAGCCGCTTTCGCATGATAGGGAATATTACAGCTGGATCTGGACGATTGCGCAGATACGCAGCAAAAACGTCGGAAACGAAATTCAAGACCCTTTGCCTGTAACCGAAAAGACCTCGGGCAGTTCGGTGATATCCCGCGTTGGCAGCCCGGCGGTCGCGGCGGCGTATATTCTCGGGTCGCTGATCGGGCTTTGGCTGTGCGTTTCAACGTTTCTTGACAAGGACGGCTCGACGAAAATGCTCGCATTGTATTCCGAGATAATCTGCCTGCCGGTGGCGTTCACGCTGAATTTCTTCAGCGTTGCCTTGATATTTGTCACACTGCAGTATCTTTACGGGCTTCAAGTGCGGCTTGGCGGCGAAAAGATGACGATCTCCCGAATATGGAAGATCCATAAGGCGAAAAAACCGATCGGCAACGCCGATGAATGGTGCTGCAAGAATTGCGGTTACATAAACAGCAGACTTGACAGCGAATGTAAGTCATGCGGGAAATATAAATGAGGTATCAATTATGAATAAATATTACAAAAAACTTGAACTTGATAAAATACTGGAGCTTCTCGCGGAGCAGACGGTAAGCGACGGCTGCCGCGAGAGGGCATTGAAATTAAAGCCCGTCACCGATTACGACAAGATCGTGACCGAGCTTAAAAAGACGGACGACGCGTTCACGCTGTCCGCGAAATTCGGCACGCCCGCGTTTCGGAAGATAAAGGACATCTCGGGCTCGCTCAAACGCGCGGAAACGGGCAGTATGCTTTCGTTTCGGGAGCTGCTGGATACGGCGGCGGTGCTCCGCGAGACGGCGGCGCTGTGCGACTGGTTCTCGCAGTGCGAGAATATGGAGAGCTCTATCGCGGAGTATTTCCGCGGTCTGGTGCCCGTAAAGGCGCTCGAGCGGCGCATTTCCGAGAGCATCATCTCCGAGGAGGAGATGTCCGACGCGGCGAGCGCGGAGCTTGCCTCTATCCGCAAGCGCATTACCCGACAGGGCATGAATATCCGCGAGCAGCTCGACAGCATGATAAAGAACAAGAACACGCGCTCCTATTTGCAGGACGCGGTGGTGACGATGCGTGACGGACGTTATGTCGTGCCTGTCCGCAGCGAGCACAAGAACGACGTTCCCGGTCTCGTCCACGACACCTCCGCGACGGGGCAGACGTTCTTTATCGAGCCGATGAGCGTCGTCGAGGCGAACAACGAGATACGCGTGCTGAAAGCGCGCGAGCAGGCGGAGATCGAGCGCATAACGCGCGAGATGTCCGCACAGGTCGGCGAAAATTCGGCGGCTATCGCGGAGAATTTCCGCCTGTCGCAGATACTCGAGCTGTACTTTGCCAAGGCGAACCTCGGCGCGAAAATGCGCGCGGTCACGCCGAAGCTCGTGAACGAGCCGAAGGTCGTGCTGAACAACGCGCGGCACCCCCTGCTCGACCGCGACCTCGCCGTGCCGATAAGCGTCGAGATAGGCGAAAAGTACGACTGCCTGATAATCACGGGACCTAACACGGGCGGCAAGACCGTCGCGATAAAGACAGTCGGCTTGCTGACGCTGATGGCGCAGTGCGGGCTGATGATACCCGCGCAGGACGGCTCGGTCATCGGCGCTTTCGACCGCGTTTTCGTCGACATCGGCGACGAGCAGAGCATTGAACAGAGCCTGTCGACGTTCTCGTCGCATATGACCAACGTCATCGGCATAATCAACGCCGCCGACGAGAATTCCCTCGTGCTCATTGACGAGCTCGGCAGCGGCACCGACCCCGTAGAGGGCGCGGCGCTCGCGGTCTCGATACTCACGCAGCTCAAGAGCTACCGCGCGAAAGTACTCGCGACAACGCATTACCAAGAAGTGAAAATGTTCGCGCTGGAAACGGAGGGCGTTGAGAACGCCTCCTGCGAGTTCGACGTCGAGACCTTGAAGCCCACATATCGGCTTATCGTCGGCGTTCCGGGCAAGTCCAACGCATTCGCGATATCCCAGAAGCTGGGAATGCCCGATTTCGTTATCTCCCGCGCCGAGGAGCTCGTAAGCTCCGAGAACCGCCGCTTCGAGCAGGTGATAGATCAGCTCGAGCAGTCGCGCAAGGAGCTCGAACAGCTCCGCGAGAGCATGGCGGTCTCCGAACGCAACGCGAAGCTTACCGAAAGCGAGCTCAAGCAGAAGCTCTCCGAGCTCGAGGCTCAAAAGGAAAAGGAGCTTGAGAACGCACGTCAGCGTGCGCTGTCTATCATCGAGCAGACGCGCACGCAGTCCAATATGCTCTTGAACGAGCTTGAGGAGCTGAAAAAAGCCAAGGACAAGGAGGAGCTCCGCAAGGGGCTTTCCGACGCGAAATCCAAGGTCGGAAACCGCCTTAACAAGCTCCAGGACGACGCGAATCCCGTTGTCGAAAAGAAGCTTGAAAACTACGTGCCGCCGCGCCCGTTCAAGCAGGGCGACACAGTCAAGCTCGCCGATACGGGGCGCGAGGGCAGTCTGCTCTCGGTGCCGAATATGCAGGGTCAGTGCTACGTTCAGGTCGGCTCTATGAGGGTCAAGACCAACGCCAAGAATCTGCGCCTTGTCGAGAAAAAGCAGCCTAAGCCTGCGGGGAAGATCAAGAAGTCCGTCACCTCGAATATGACCCGCCGCGGCGGTATGGAGCTGGATATACGCGGCTATCTCGGCGACGACGGCGTTATGGAGGTCGAGCGTTTCCTCGACGGGGCTATTATGTCGGGGCTGTCGCAGGTGGTGATAATCCACGGCAAAGGCACCGGAGCGCTCCGCGAGGCTGTCCACTCGGCGCTGCGGAGAATACCCGCGGTCAAGAGCTTCCGTCTCGGCGAGTACGGCGAGGGCGAAGCGGGAGTTACCGTTGTCGAGCTGAAATAAACCGGAAAAAAGAGCCTGCGGGAAAACCGCAGGCTCGATCTTTTCATTTTCCGCCGTCAGCCGATGACCGTGAACAGTATCGTTACGGCGCTCACTCCGAGGACGCAGACTATCGTTATGACGTCCACGAACCGATTGGAGTTTTCACGCTTCGCGGCGGGGTAATCCCGGATACATCCAAGCGCGCCGTCTTTGAGCGTATGCAGCTTAGCCGTTATGCGGCGGAAACCTTGCTTCTTTTTTCGCATTGGTATGCACCCTTTCGACTGTTAATTAGGTCGTTTCGCCGCCGCCTGTACCGCCGGAAGCGGGAGCGGTGCCATTCTCAATGGTAACGCTCGATGCGGTGGGAGCAGTAACCTTCTTGGTCTCCTGGAGACCGCCCTTACTTGCATCCCAAGTGGACTCAAACGATCCCTCGGTGTAAACTACCTTGGTAACCTGACCTGCATAAAGGGTAATCACAGCGGTGCGCTTAGTGCCGTCACCTGTTGCGTTGAACTCGGGAATCTGTCTCTTGATGTACGCATCCATCTTGTCAGCAGTGGTAACGCCGTCCTCGTCCATCAGAACGGTACTGTCCTTAGTGCACTGCTCGCCCTTCTTGGACATTACGGTAGAAGCGAACGTCTTAGCGAGGTTCTGGATAGACTGGCAGGTGCTCTCCGCGCTTCTTTTACGAGAGCTCTCGATTACGCCGGACAGCGTGGGAATGAGGATCGCAGCAAGTACGCCGATAATAGCGATAACAACGATCAACTCAACGAGCGTGAAGCCCTTTTTGGCTCTGAGAGCCT
>CAMWVP010000171.1 GCA_947177735.1 uncultured Clostridia bacterium | reverse complement strand
ATCGTCATCAAGGCGGACGGCGACGTCAAGCTGCTGGAGCTCGGCGGCAAGAGCGCTCCCGTCGAGGGCGGTATCGACGCTATCCCTGGGCTTATCGAAAAGCTGAAGGGTATGTCCGGCAAGAAAGAAGACAAGGAATAATTATCAAGAATTGGCACATAATACCTGTTGAAAATATTTCAACGGGGTGATCGTTATGAAAAAAATCCTTGCGCTTATTGTCGCGGCAGCGTTCGTTTTTCCGATGTTTTCCGTCAAAGCGGACGCCGTGAGCACTTCGGCGGTCAGCGCGGTGCTTATCGAGGCGGAGACGGGAACGGTGCTGTACGAGAAAAACGCGGATGAACAGCGCGCTATGGCGTCGACGACCAAGATAATGACCGCGATACTGACGATAGAGGCGGGCGACCTCGACTCCGAGTTCACCGTGGACAGCTACGCGATAATGGTCGAGGGCACGTCGATGGGGCTCAGAGAGGGCGACCGCGTATCAAGACGCGACCTGCTGTACGGGATACTGCTGCCGTCGGGCAACGACGCGGCGAACGCGGCGGCGGTGTCGGTCTCGGGGAGTATTTCAGCTTTTGTCGAGCTGATGAACAGTAAGGCTGCCGAGCTCGGGCTTGAGAACACGCATTTCGCGACCCCGTCGGGGCTTGACGCAAAGGGGCACTATACGACCGCAAAGGATCTCGCGGCGCTGACCGCATACGCGATGCGTGATGAGACGTTCCGCGGGATAGTGTGCCGGCAAAGCGCGGAGGTGGAGTTTGGGAACCCGCCCTACAAGCGCACGCTGTACAACTCCAACAAGATGCTGAGAATGTACGACGGCGCGGTCGGCGTGAAAACGGGCTTTACGGACAACGCGCGGCGGTGTCTGGTGTCGGCAGCCGAGCGCGGCGGTGTGACGCTCATCGCGGTCACGCTCAACGCGGGCGACGACTGGAACGACCATATAAAGATGCTGGATTACGGCTTCGGACAGGTGAGCTCGTATGAGCTGGAGACGGGCTGCTCGGCGAGAGTGGCGGTCGCGGGTACGGGCGAGAGCGTGGGCGTGTACGCGAAAAAGGCGGCGTTGTCGCTCACTCCCGAGCAGCGGACGCGGCTAGAAAGGCGCGTGCTCCTGCCGAGAATGGTATACGGTGGAGTGACCAAGGGTCAGCAGCTCGGCAGCATCGAATTTCTGCTGGACGGCAGGGTGGTCAAATCAGCGGTACTGTACGCCGACGCTGACGTTGCCGCCGAAAGCGGAGAGCCGAATCTGTGGCAGAGGATGCTGGGATTATTCGGTATCTACGTTTAAATGTGAGAACTGTCGGAGGTAAGACGGGGCAATGCGCCGCTCTTACCTCTTGATATTGAGAGGGAAAAAATGGAAAAAGTTAGAATTCAGAAGATCATTGCCGAGAGCGGCTACTGCTCGCGGCGCAAAGCCGAGGAGCTCATTGCAGGCGGCGCCGTGACCGTGAACGGCAGACCGTGCACGCTCGGCGACAAAGCCGATCAGCGCGATGTTATCGCGATAAACGGCAAGGCTATCGGCGCAGTGCCCGCCGAAAAGCGCTACATAATGCTGAACAAGCCGCGCGGCTACATCACGACGATGAGCGACGAGCAGGGGCGCAGGACGGCGGTTGAGCTGCTCGAGGGCGTTACCGAGCGTGTTGTGCCCGTGGGCAGGCTCGACAGGAACTCCGAGGGGCTGCTGCTGTTTACGAACGACGGCGAGTTCGCGAATGAGATCACTCACCCCTCAAGGCACGTCAGCAAGACCTACCGCGTCACGATCGACGGCAGAGTGAACGAGGATCAGCTGCTGAGAATGTCGGCGGGCGTTGAGCTGGACGACGGCACAAAAACGCTGCCGTGCTCGGTGGACGTGCTCACGGAGCAGCCCGATCGCACCGTTTTGCGGATAGTTATCAAGCAGGGGCTGAACAGACAGATACGCCGTATGTGTACGGCTGTCGGGCTGAACGTCGGCAGACTGCGGCGCGTGGCTATCGGCGGCGTTAAGCTGGGGATGCTCAAGCCCGGGGAGTGGCGCGACCTGACTAAAGATGAGCTGCGCATACTTCGCGCGGCTGTCGGAAAGCGGTGAGAGAATGGTTGAGATATTACAGAACAAGGAAAATCTGGATAAAATTGAGTTCGTCGCGCGCGACGGGGAGGAGAACCTCGGGCGCATAGCGGGATTCCTTGAGGGGGAGATGTTCGTTGTCGACGAGCTGGAGTGTGAGGAATTCTTCACGGACGGTCTGGTGAGAGCGATCCTGAACCTGATGACCCTCCACGGCATCGACAAGGCGCGTTTCGACCTGCCCGACAAGCTCGGCAAGCTGGCACAACTCGGTTTTATCGGCAAAGAGCCCGTTATGGAGAGCATCGCGGCGTTTTTTGACAAAGGGTGCGGCGGCTGACGGAATGGCACCGGTTCCTCCGATTTGTTTTCGGAGGAGCTTTTTTGTATAAAATCACCAAAAAAAAGGGTTGGTTTTGTTGTAAAACGTAAAAAATGAAATTAGTTAAAAAATTCACTTGTTATTTATTTCCCAAAGTAGTATAATTATTATGGATATTTTTTTGGCATTAGGTTGCCATACTTATAATAAATGGAGGATATACCATGGCAGTAACAAAATCCTTGGCTGAGATGGAACAGAGCGTTCCCGACAGCGACGCGAGAAAAAGGCTCGCGGCATTTTACGATGAGGACAGCTTTACCGAGCTGGACAAGTTCCTGTCCGCGGACGGCGAGGTAAGCTCGGTGGCTGCGGCGTGCGGAAGCGTCGACGGGCTTTCCGTGTACGCGTTCGCGCAGGACGTTTCCGTCAAGGGCGGCGCAGTGAACAAGGCTGCGGCGCTGAAGATCAAGCGCGTTTACGAGCTTGCGGCGAAGAACGGCGCACCAGTTGTCGGATTTTTCGACAGCAAGGGCGCGGATATTAACGAGGGCATGGCGGTGCTCGCGGAGTACGGCGACATTATGAAGGCTTCGGCTAAGGTGTCGGGCGTCGTTCCGCAGATCGCCGTTGTTACGGGCGTTTGCGCGGGCTGCGCGGCGATGATCGCGGCAATGGCGGACGTCGTTATCGCGGCTGAGGGCAGCGAGCTGTTCCTGACCGCGCCGTTCAACAACGCGGACGGCAAGCTCGAGGGCGCGGGCTCGGCGGCGAACGCGGCAAAGGCGGGCGTTTGCCAGATACTGGCAAAGGACGCAGCAGAGGCTGTCGCAAAGGCGAAGCAGCTCATTTCCGTGCTCCCCGAGAACAACCTCGGCGTGGGATACTGCGACGCTCCCGAGAACGACGCGGCTGTTTCGGCGGCGATGAAGGGTTCCGAGATCGCGGCTGCTGTTGCGCAGAAGGGCAGCATTATCGAGTTCGGCGAGAAGTTCGGCTCGGCGGCGTATACCGCGCTCGGAGCCGTGAACGGCAACACCGTGGCGTTCGTAGCTACCGATAAGGCGGAGAAGCTGACAAGCGCGGATTGCGCTAAGATCGCGCGGTTCGTTCAGTTCGCGGACGTGTTCTCTATCCCCGTTGTGACCGTTGTCAACACCGAGGGCTTCGAGGGCAGCTCGGCGGCTGAGCTCGGCGGCAGCGTCCGCGACTGCGCAAAGCTCGCGCAGATCTACGCGACCGCGACTACCGTCAAGGTCAATCTGATAAGCGGCAAGGCGTTTGGCGCGGCGTTCGCGGCGTTTGACAGCGCGGATATGAGCTTCGCCTGGGAGAACGCGCAGATCGCTCCGATGAACCCCGAGGCGGGCAAGGTATTCATGGGCGAGGAGCTCACGACCGACCCGTTCACGGCGGCAACGCTTGGAATGATCGACGGCGTTATCGATCCCGCCGATACCCGCGAGACCGTTGCGGGTGTGCTCGGTATGTGCTCGTCCAAGAACGAGAGCTTGGCGAGAAAGCGCGCTAATTACACATTCTGATAAAAATTAAGAGAGGTATTTAGATATGAAAAGTTATGTGATCACAGTAAATGGAAACGCTTATGACGTTACCGTCGAGGAGGCGGGCGGCGACGCTGCTCCCGCTGCGGCTCCCAAGGCTGCCGCTCCCAAGAAGGCTGCTCCCGCGCCCAAGGCTGCCGCTGCCGGCGGAACTCCCATCAACGCGCCCATGAGAGGCACGATCGTTGACGTTAAGGTCAAGGTCGGCGACAAGGTAACGAACGGCACCGTTGTCGCGGTTCTCGAGGCTATGAAGATGGAGAACGACATAGTTTCCGACAAGGACGGCGTTGTTGCGGCAATATGCGTAAACAAGGGCGAGTCCGTTGAGACGGGCGCTCCCGTTGTTACATTAAACTAAAGGAGAACGGAAATGGCTAAATTGAAGATCACCGAGACTGTTCTCCGTGACGCGCACCAGAGCCTGCTCGCCACGAGAATGTCCATGGACGATATGCGTCCTATACTGTCGACGATGGATAAGATCGGCTTTTATTCCGCGGAGTGCTGGGGCGGCGCGACGTTCGACTCCTGCATACGCTTCCTCGACGAGGATCCGTGGGAGAGACTGCGCATACTTCGCAAGGAGATGCCCAATACCAAGCTCCAGATGCTGTTCAGAGGTCAGAATATGCTTGGCTACCGCCACTATGCGGACGACCTCGTTGAGTACTTTGTTCAGAAGTCCATCGCGAACGGTATCGACATAATCAGAATTTTCGATGCGCTGAACGATATCCGCAACCTCGAGACCGCTATCAAAGCGGCGAAAAAGGAGAACGGTCACGCTCAGGTCGCTATTTCGTACACAACGGGCGAGGTGTTCACACACGAGTACTATATGAATTATGCTAAGCAGATCGAGAGCGCAGGCGCGGACTCTATCTGTATCAAGGATATGGCGGCGCTGCTCACTCCCTACGAGGCGGAGAGCCTTGTAAGAGACCTGAAGTCGGCGGTTAAGGTGCCGATACAGCTTCACACGCACTACACCTCGGGTCTGGCTTCGATGTGTATCATCAAGGCGGTCGAGGCGGGCGTTGACGCGGTCGATACGGCTATGTCGCCGCTGGCTCTGGGCACGTCTCACGCGCCTACGGAATCTATCGTGGCTACGTTTATGGGTACCGATTACGATACCGGTATCGATCTGGCGGCACTCGGCGAGGTTCGCGAGTACTTTATGGGCTTGCGCAAGAAGTACATCGACAGCGGTCTGCTTGACCCGTCGATGCTTGCTACCAACACAAAGGCGCTGATCTATCAGGTTCCCGGAGGAATGCTCTCCAATCTGCTCTCGCAGCTCAAGCAGGCGGGCAAGGCGGATCAGCTCGACGAGGTTCTCGCGGAGGTTCCGAGAGTGCGCAAGGACAGCGGTTTCCCGCCGCTCGTTACGCCCACCTCGCAGATCGTCGGCACTCAGGCGGTGTTCAACATCATCATGGGCGAGCGCTACAAGACCGTTACCAAGGAGTTCAAGGGTATGGTAAAGGGCGAGTACGGAAGAACGCCCGTCGAGATCGATCCCGAGTTCCGCAAGAAGATACTCGGCGGCGAGGAGCCTATCACCTGCCGTCCCGCCGATCAGCTCGCTCCCGAGTTCGACAAGATGAAGGAAGAGGCTAAGGCATACGTGGACGACCCCACGGTCGAGGATATCCTCACCTATGCTATGTTCCCGAAGGTAGCTCCCGGCTTCTTCGAGAAGCAGCGTGACAGAAAGGTCGGAATCGACGCGGTTCACGCGGACAAGACAAATAAGGTGCACCCTGTCTGATATTGTCGACAGAGTATAATTGACAGTTGAAAATTTTGCCGCGGCGTTTTCGCGTTCCGATATGTGATTATCGGGCGTAGAAACGCCGCGGAAATTTTTCCTATTTTTCCCTTCAAATGTATAATTTCGCATTAAATCAGGCATAACAAAAATGGTAAAAATTGGTTTTTGTTATCGTTTACAAATTGAGATATTGAAATTTTGGCACTTTGCACAAAGAAAAGTTACAAAAAGGTTACAAAAAAAACCGAATTTGAAATAAATTTTGCCGTTTTTTTTTGAAAACTTTAAAAAT